>JAJPJC010000421.1 GCA_021324445.1 Isosphaeraceae bacterium | reverse complement strand
GGCCAGCCGCATGGCGGGGGGCAGCCCGACCTTCAGGTGCAGGTCGGACCCCTTGTACTTCATGACCATCCGGAAGAGCTTGTTCGCCTCCGGCTCGTTGGGCATCGTCTCGACGGGGGCTTCTGCGACGGTCGCCATGGGCTGGGACTCCTGCTGCTGCGAAGACCTTGGGAATGATCAGGGCGTGCCGGCTTTGAATCGAATCGGTTGGGGGCTCTCCAGCACGACGGGAATCAGGAACGCGATCCGGTCCAGGGGTGTGCGGATTCCGCGGGGCTGGGCGGATTCCCAGCGGGGTGGGCCGGCCGCCCGGCGGCCGGCCGCACCGGGACACCCGCTCGTGCCAGGTAGGCTTTGGTTTCCTCGATCGAATAACGGCGGTAGTGGAAGATGCTCGCGGCCAGCGCCGCCGAGGCGCCCGCCTCGGCCAGCACGGCGCGCAGGTGCTCGGGGTGGCCGGCCCCGCCGGAGGCCACCACCGGGACCTCCACGGCCTCGACCACCGCACGGGTCATCTCCAGATCATATCCATTTTGCGTCCCGTCGGCGTCCATGCTGGTCAAGACGATCTCGCCGGCGCCGTGCCGCTGGACTTCCAGGGCCCAGGCGACCGCCTCCCGCCCGGTGGGCACCCGCCCGCCGTTGATGTGTACTTCCCACACTTCACGGCCGCCGCGCTGCACCCGCTTGGGATCGATGTTCACCACGATGCACTGGCTACCGAACCGCCGCGCCGCGCGCCGGACCAGCTCGGGGTCGCGCACGGCCGCGGAATTGATCGAGACCTTGTCGGCCCCGGCACTCAGGAGCATCCGAATGTCGTCCAGGGTGCGGATTCCGCCCCCCACCGTCAGCGGCATGAAGCAGACCTCGGCGGTCCGGCGGACCACGTCCAGGAGGATGCCGCGATCCTCGTGACTGGCCGTGATATCGAGGAACACCAGCTCGTCGGCTCCCTCTTCATCATACCGTGCCGCCACCTCGACGGGGTCACCCGCGTCCCGAAGATTCACGAAGTTCGTACCCTTGACGACGCGGCCGTGGTCGACGTCCAGGCAGGGAATGATCCGCTTAGCTAGCATGCGTGGCTTCGCCCTGGGGTACCCGGCCGCGTCAGGCGAGCCTCCTTGCCTGGCAGGAGAGGCCGTCCGGAACGCCAGCCCCAACTCCCGCCATCAGGGGACCTCATCCACGCGACCTGGTCTGTATTCTATAACACCGGGATCCGCGATCCTAGATGCTGGAAAAAGAGGCCGCGCCGGGAGCCGTGGCATGGGCCGCCGCAGCGGATCAACCGGTCGGGACCCGGGCGGATAGCGGCGGCGATCGTCCCCTCACCCGAACGGAGATCCCTTGTAACAATCCTCAGTGCTGCCAGATCTTGCGTCAAGATCCCAGCGAGAGGCCGGGCCGGATTCCCGGATCCCGCCTCCATTGTGAGCGTGCCGCGCCGGGATTTCGAGGCTCCCCGAGCGGCCCTCCCCAGGATCGGGGCGGCGACCCGGGAACATCCGGCAGCGGTGGACCGTGCCGCGATCGGTTGTCGGTCGTGAGGGTCTGCGATAAGGTGGAGGTCCAGGGATCGCCAATCCCCGGCGCTGGGGGCGAGCCGGCCCCGGGATATCCTCGAATCGGGGAGGAATCGACGTGACAGCGCTCCATGCTCTCGTGCTGACCGTCGCGGTGGCCGTCCCGTTCCCCACTCCGCCCCAGGCGACCGGTCCACGTGCCCAGCCGCCGGGCGCGTCCAGCCCCGCCGCGACGGACCAGAATCCGGACGCGTCGAAGGGGAATTCGGGGAAGCCCGCGGCCAAATCCAAACCGGCCGGCTCGGCCACCCGGCCGGCGACCGGGAAAACCGGCGCCGGCCCGCGGGTGCGGACCCAGGCGGAAATGCAGAAACCGCGCAGTCCCTTCCTGAGCCCGCCGGCCCTCGACGGCGCGGAAGCGGACCGCTACCACCCTGGCGGCCCGGACTGGAGCGAGATCCCGCCGTGGCGGCAGACGTCGTTTTTCGGCCTCCGCGCCGCGGGCCGGTTCTTCATTTACGTCATCGACGGCTCGGGGAGCATGATCGACGACGACCGGTTCCCCCGCGCCACGATCGAGCTGCGGCGCAGCGTCCTGGCCCTCCAGACCCCACAGCAGTTCGAGGTCATCTTCTACAACGACGAGTCGATCCCCATGCCCGGCGGCCCGCGCCCGCGCCCGGCCGATCCTCAGAACAAGAGCCAGTTCCTCGCCTGGCTCTCCCTGATGGAGCCGGACAGCGGGACCGAGCCGCGTCCGGCGATGCGGCAAGCGCTGAGCCTGCGGCCCGACGCAGTATTCCTCCTCTCGGATGGCGAGTTTCCCCGGGGGACCGCCGAGGAGATCGCCCGGGTCAACACGCGGCGGATCCCGATCCATTGTGTGGACCTCTCCGGCGGCCTGGCCGGCGACCAGCTCCGGCGGATCGCCCACGACAGCGGCGGCCAGTACGCCTCCCGGCCGGGCAGCCTCCATGGGACGCCGTGAAGCGGTGGGGTCGGCTCTCGAAGGAAGTGGGATGAACCAGGAGGGTCGCCGTTCCCATGGCCATCGTCGAGGACATTCGCGATCGCTTCCAGGACAACCTTCATCGCGCCAGAACCCTGGTGGGAGCCTATGAGACCGGTACCGGGAAAGGGAAGGGACGTCGTTCGGTCCGGCACACCGACTTGTTCAGAGCGGCGGTCGTCCTGCTCCATGCAACCTCGGAAGATCTCTTGCGGAGTCTCTGCGAATGGAAGATGCCCGGCGCGAACCCCGAAGCCTTCGGGGACGTCCCTCTGGTGGGGACGCGCGGCAAGACGCGGTTTGGGTTGTCGGAGCTGGCGGCTTTCCGCGGCAAGACCGTGGATGAAATCATCACGAAATCCATCTGCGGATTCCTCGAGAGATCCAGTTTCAACCACCCAGGTGATCTCAAGGATGCTCTGGAAAAGATCGGCGTTGATCCTCGCTTGGTGGGTCTCCATGCACCAAACTCGCGGCAATCCTGACTCGAAGACATTGGATCGCGCATCGTGCCGACCGCAACCTGCGGAAGAGCCGGGGCACCACCCGGTGAAGTCGCTTGCGAATGCAGCCGTCGCTCGCTGTGTAGAACGCGTCGAGCGCTTCGGGAATGAGTTGTTGTCGGAAGTCTGATTCCCTGACCACAAACCAGGTGACTGCCATGACATTCCCCGAGAAGTTGACGGCAGCCCTCAAGGAACTCGAGACGGAAGATCAGCTCAAGGACCTGAAGGTCGAAGTCATCCCCAGCGGCGGCTACCGATTCGTGGTGATTGTCACGTCGCCATCTTTCGAGGATATCCCGGATTATATTCGGCAAGAGATGGTATGGGGGAAAGTCCTCGAGAGGCTGGACAATTACGAGCAAAGGTCGGTCGAATTCATCGACACGCCGTCCCCATCGGACGAGCAGGCAGAGGTCGACGACGAACCCCCACCGAAGAAGCGGAAGAAGCCGGCGAAGCGACGATGAGGGCTCGACCGGTTTCCCAACAACCGAGGACGCCATGACCTCCCTACTGACTCGCCTCCTGGGGCGATCCCCTCACACCGAGCATCTGACGTTCACGGTTTACAGCCGAGCGCAATGCTGTTGCTGCCACAAGGTCCTCGACCTGCTCAGGGAATACCAGCGACAGTTCCGGTTCGCGATCGAGGAAGTGGATATCGACGGCGATCCGGAGCTGGTCACGCGCTATGACACCGAAGTCCCCGTCGTGGCGGTCAACGGCAAGGTGCGATTCCGGGGCGTTGTGAATCGCACGCTCCTGGATCGGCTGCTGCGGGGGGAGAGTCGAAATCGGCAGGCCCCGGCTGGGGAGACTGGATGAGATGGCCTGGACGTTGCCCGACGACGGCGTACTGGGGATCTTCGGCAAGAAGCCCGAGCCCGGCCGGGTGAAGACGCGGCTGGCCCTCGAGTGGGGGCCGGACCTCGCCGCCCAGATCCATGAGGCGATGCTCTTCGACACGCTCGAGACCTGGGACTCCGAGGCGATCCTGAGTTCGGGAGGTCGGCGCGTGCTGGTTTACGCGCCCGACGATGCCGGGCCCTGGTTCGATGAGCGCGTCCCGGCCTCGTTCGCCTTGCAGCCCCAGGTCGGCGGCGATCTCGGTCAGCGGATGCAGGCATTCCTGGCCGGCGAGCTCGAGGAAGGAGCCCAGCGGGTCGTGCTGATCGGCTCCGACTCGCCCACACTCGATCCGACGATCGTCGTCAGCGCGTTCCTCTGCCTGGAAAGCCGCGATGTCGTGCTCGGCCCGGCGACCGACGGCGGCTATTACCTCGTCGGCGTCCGGCGCCAGGTGCCGCCGATCTTCGACGCGATCGACTGGAGCAGTCCGCGCGTCTTGAGCCAGACGATCGACCGCCTGGAAGACACGGGGCTGTCGATGGCCATCCTGCCTCCCTGGTACGACGTCGATACCCCGGACGACGTCCGCATGCTCGCCGGGCACCTCCGCGCCCTGCGCCGCGCGGGATTCCCCGCCGGCCTGCCCCGGCTGGAGCACTGGTGTCAAAGTCAGCCGTTCTCGATCACCGGGGTGCGTGGTCGGAGACAATTCCCGTAGGTCTGGTCACTGTCAGTTCGCACACCTTGAGGAATGGCCCGATCCCGCTCGCACCCCGCGGCGCCGATCAGGCATCCTGGCCGTTTTCGCCTCGCTTCTCCACAGTGGGCCAGGGCTCATCGGCCGGGTCCCAGGGCTCTGGAGGCCGGGGGATCGCCCGCAGCTCCGCACCGAAGCGCTCGACGTCCGGGCTGGACGCCGCCAAGTCAATGGCGGCATCCAGGACCGTCTCATCGAGGATCGATCGCACCTCGGCTTCCAGCTCCGGCGGTACGGGACCGAGGCGGTTCCGCAGGACCCTCAGGATGTCCTTCTGCCGCCCCTCCGCGACGAACTCCCGGATCAACGGCGACTCAGTCATGGCCTTCTTTCCTCCCAGGATCGAAAGTAAGTTGGGATCTTTGTATCGCAGCCGCGTGAAGACTTGTGTGACCGCGAGAAGCTGATCATGCTCGTCCGCCCGCGCGTGCTGGTCGATCACCGCGCGGCACCGCCGCAGCACGACCGCCGGCGGCTCGGCTGATTCCATCAGCGGCACCCACGGCATCAGCCCCGGGTCGGCCGTCGCCAGCACCGGCTCAGCCGGCACATTCCAGAGCTCGACCACACGCCACCGCCCCGTCAGCTCCGTCACCCCGTCGGAGCTGGGTCGTTGGGCGCGGTCGGGAACGCGGAGCTGGCCCTTCGGGTGGAGCACAATGACGAGGACATTGGGGATTTCGCCACGGATCAGGTAGACCAGCATCAAGTCGCGCAACGCCTGCTCGGCGGCGCGGGTCTCGGGATAGGTCGCGATCTCGACGACGTGCGGCTCGGGGCGATCGCGGCCGGCACGCCAGGCGAGGATCAGCCCGTCGGGGAGCTTGGCGGGCAGGACCAGGTCCGCCGCCGCCGCTTGCCAGCGGACCAGGTCGGTGACCCCGCCGAGGCGGAGGATGGCGCCGCCATGGTGCGCGATCAGCCACTTGGAGCCCTTGTCCTTGTCCTTCTCATGGGTCGGCTCGGCCATGGTCGGTCGCGTCTCCGCATCACGGGCGGATCGCCCGTCACGGCGAAGTCACCCCCGACCTCGCCCGGGTGCTCGTCCTCATCGTACCAGATACCGTTTCGGCACGGAACGTAAAGTCAGTGTCCGCATTCAGCAAAGACCGATGATGTTCGCGGCATTGGCCGGACACCGAAGATCATCCGGCCCTGGGATGCCGGCCTAACGGCCGGCAGGGCTCGCTCGCCCCGGCTCCGGCGCCAGATACCGGTCGAACCACCCCACCGTCCGCTCGACGAGGTCCCGGCGATGCTCGGGCCGGGCGATCCTGTGGCCCTCCCCTGGATAGACCACCATCTGGGTCGCCACCCCCAGCGTCTTCAGCGCGTGGTGGAACTCCTGGGACTGGGGCACGGGGCATTCCACGTCCCGCTCGCCGACGAGGATCAGGGTCGGCGTCTTCACGTGCTTGATGAAGGTGATCGGCGCGCTGCGGGCGTACACGGCCGGGTCGTCATAAGGCGACGCGCCGAAGAACGGGATCATCCACTGGTCGATGCCGTTCTGCCCGTAATAGCTCTGCCAGTTGCAAATCCCGGCGCCGGCGACGGCGGCACCGAAGCGGCCGGTCTGCGTCACCGCCCACATGGTCATGTAGCCGCCGTAGCTCCAGCCGGTGATCCCCAACCGCTTCGGGTCGACCGGGTGCGTCCGGACCACTTCGTCGACGCCCCGGAGGATATCGCGCAGGTCACCGTAGCCGAGGTCCTTGACGTTGGCCTTCGTGAAGCGTTCGCCCCAGCCGAAGCTGCCGCGGGGATTGGGCAGGAGCACGTAGTAGCCCCGGCGGGACAGCGCCGCCTGCGCCGAATCCTCCCCCAGCCACCGGGGCGTCCACGCCGAGGAAGGCCCGCCGTGCACGAAGACGATCAGTGGAGAACGCCGGCCCGGCTCGCGATCGCGGGGGGCGAGCAGCCAGCCCTGGATCTCCAAGTCGTCGCTCCGCCAGTGCACGCTCGCGGCCTCGCCCCAGTCCGGCCGTGCCCCTGCGTTGGCGTGCGTGACGGCCCGCCATCGACCCGGCGCACCGGCCCAGATCTCCGGCGGCTCGCGGAACGACTGGCGAATCAGGGCCAGCGCCGCCTGGTCGCGGGATGCCGAGACGCCCAGGGCCGCCAGGCTCGCCGCGGCGGTGATCCGCTCGGCGCCTGCCCAGAGCCGGGTGACGCCGCCGTTACGGTCCACCCGGGCCAGGCCGCTGCCGCCGTCACGGTGCTCGGCGAACAGGATCGAGTCCGACGACAGGTGCCACTGGAGCCAGCTCGCGGAGCCCTCCAGGGCCGGGGTGAGGTTCCGCGCCGGCCCGCCGGTCGCCGGCAGAACGTAGATGTCGCCGCCGTTGACTCCCTCGTCGCTCATCAGCCCGCCAAGGAAGGCGATCGTCCGGCCGTCCGGCGACCATCGCGGCATCGCCACCTGCATCTTCGGATCCAGGATCGAGCGCGCCTCCCCTGTCGCCACCGCCAGCACGTAGAGCTGGGCGATGTACCAGTGGTCGTCGCCCGAGCCGTGGGCGGCGATCGCGACGCACTGGGTGCTGTCCGGGGACCAGTCGTATTCGTACACGTAGAGGTCCGGTGGCGAGACCTGCCGCAGCGCGCCGGAGGACAGCTCAATTGTGCTCAGCCGCTGCTCGAGGACCGCCTCATCATCGATCACCCCGGTGCGGATCGCGCCGGGCTGCAACGGGCCGTTGGCCCGGGCGGCGCCCTGGGTGAAGAGCACGCCCAGCCGCGTACCATCGGGCGACCATCGCGGGTCGGCCAGGAAGCCCGAGACCGTGGTCAAGCGCCGCGCCTCACCGCCGTCCGCGGCGGCGACGTAAACCTGGAGCTGCCCCGGCTGGTCGTGATCGGAGAGAAACGCGAGCCGCCCGCCATCCGGCGACCAGGCGATCGAATGTTCGGCGCGCCCGGCCGGACCGGCTCCCGCCGTGATCCGTCGCGGCCTCCCTCCACCCTCTGCCAGGTCGGCAACAACGATCCGCGAAGACCCCGACGACGGGCCGCCCGTGCCGTCGAAGACCTCCACCCAGGCTACCCTCGGCCCGTCGGGGGAGATGGCCGTCTCGCGGTAGTTGTGGACCCGCGCCGGTCCCTCATTCCCTGGTCGCGGGGTGATCCGGTCCTGGGCAACGACCCGGACTCCGGCAACCAGCAGCGAAGCGCAGAGCACCAGGACGCGCGGCCGGAAGGGTCGCATGGCGAGACTCCGCGCCAGGACGGTCGTCGCGGATCGAACGAGAGTCGATCGCGATTATAGAGCAGCCCAGCCGCCTGGCGATAGCGACGACCCCGGCCCGAAAGTCGGTGGATCGACCGAGGAGCTTTTCCCGCCCGGGGAGGCGCCCATCGACCCGCGCCCTGGAAACCCCGGACGTTGGTTGGCGCCACCCCGCGGAGCCCATGGGCTTCAGAGGAGACTGTTGTTGTAGCTCTGGATCGCGGTCGCGACCGCCTGGTTGATCGCGCCCTCGCTCTGGTCTACGACCGAGGAGACCGTCCGCAGGAACAGCCGCTCCGAGACGGTATTCCCGGCGGTGGGGGCCGCGATGGCGAGCAACTGGCTTTGCAGGCTGCTGAGCTGGGTCGTGACGGTCGAGGTCGGGTTGTAGGTGCTCGAGGTGAACGCAGTTCCCAGGCCGTTGATGGCCGAGCCCAGGGACGTCTGGAGCGCCGAGACGGCCGACGAGACCGCCGTGTTATTGAGCTGCGTGCCGCCGGAGATCGCGGTCTGCTCGGCGTTGCTGATGGCGAGCTGGAACGCCTGGTACGCAGTCCGGACCGCCTGGTTGTAGCTTTGTAGCGCTGTCCCGGTGATGGTGCCTGTGGGCTTTACGTTGAGGATCGCGCTGTCCGACTGGTTCTGGGCCTGGCCGATGTCCAGCCTCGCCTCGCGTCTGAGCGCGAGCACAGCCCGGTTGGTCGAGTTGGCCAGGCCGCTGCCGGCGCTGTCCAGTTCGGTCTGGAGGGTCGAGGTGTACCCGTCGATCGTCGTGATCAGACCGCTGCCGGTGCTCGACAGGTTGCTCAGGTCCGAGCCGATCGACGAGTTCAGCTTCGAGATCGCCGTGGCGACCGCGGTGTTATAGGCGGTCAGTCCAGCCTGGGTCGGACCGGTCGTGGAGGTCGCCGTCTGCCGCAGCGCCGCGACGGCCGACGAGTACGACGCGTCGAAGGTCTGGAACGCCTGATTCACCAGCCGGGCATCTTGCTTCAGCGTGCTCGCCGACGCCTCGCCGCGGCCCGGCAGATTGAGATCCCCCAGGCCTCGGCCTCCACGCAGCCCGAGGTCGCCCCCGAGCCCGAAGGCGCCGTCGAGGACCCGCTCGCCGCGTGATGCGAACTCACCAATGAGCACCAGCACCCGGGAGGTTCCCAACCCCCCCAGCAGGTGGCTGGGTACCGTACGGTCTTCCAGCTTGTCGTTCAGCACTGGCCGGAAAATCCTGGATTCTCGAATGGCTTGACCCATGGTCGTCGGTCCCTCATGTTGCAAGATCAGAGATGACGCCCGGAGTGCCCGCGAACCGATCGGGTCTTGGAGTCGGGGAGGAACCGAGTCGCCCCCCGGGCGGTGCGACGGGCGACCGACTCTGCTGGCAGAGGCGAAAGCCGGTCGCGATGGCGATCGGGTCCCGGATCTCCCTCGGGAAGTTCCCAGCGCGATCCTGAAGTATAGATCAACGATCCGCCCGCCAGAAAGCGCGCGCACCGGCCGCGAGGATCGGTCGCGGGCTTCCCGCGGGGATGCCGCCGACACGACGCGTCCGATCTCCGATCGGTCAATGGATCCGACGCCCTCTGCGGTGCACAATCGCATGCTTGTCTCCATGCAATCGATCATCTGGAAGGTAATGGCAATCCCAGGAAGCTGTCAAGGGGTCGCTGGGCGACGTCGCACGATGGTGTGCTGTGTGATGGCCGTGTGGGCGACGTCGGCGGCGCGCGCCCGGGGCAGATGACAGGCGGTGCAGTCGTCGGCCGGATTCCGGGCCAGCCGCTGGTCCGGGGTCAAGGTGCAACCTCGTTGGGAGTGGCATTCCCGGCAGCGGCCGCGATAATAGGCGACGCGTTCCCCGGGATCGGGGAGCCGGTGCGGGTCGTGGCAGGAGATACAGCCGAGCTCTCCCCCGCTCCCACGGTAGCAGGGGCTCTGCCGCATCTGCTCGACGTGTCCGACCGCGCGACGGCTGGCGACGGGATCGCCCCACTCGGATGTCACGGCCACGAACGCGTCGAGCGGGAGGCCGGGACGATAGTCGAATTGCGAACGGCCGGGCTGGTCGCCGCGGGCCGAGCCCTGCCAGTGACATTGCTCGCAGACGGCCTCGCGGAGCGAACGGGGCTCCAGGTCGGCCGGGTTCACGATTGTCCAGTCGCGACCGCCGACCGACTCCGGGCGCCGGGCGTGCAGCGCGCCGGGTCCGTGGCACCGCTCGCAGCCGATCGCCAGGCCCTGGAAGACCGGGCGGCGCCCGGCCACTTCGAACCGGTTGGTGTGGCAGTAGAGGCATTCGGGGGTGATGGGCCGGTCGAAATGGAGGTTCAGACTCTCATAGAGCGGCGCCAGGTCCCAGCGTCGTTCCTCGGCGTACCAGGCGATGGGCGATTGGTACAGGCGGTCGTCGCGCTCGACGAGGAAGGCCCGCCCGCGCCGCCCCGATCCGAGTACGTAACGAACTTCCGCCTCCGTCGTGGCGACGGTGCGGCCCTGCGGGTCGCGCCGGGACTCGCGATGGAACACGCGGCCGTCTCGGTGCAGGACCGAATAGACCAGATCGTCGAATTCGAAGACCACCCCGTTCGCCTCGGGCTGGGCCCCGGCCACGGTGGACATCGACTGCCCCATCGGGTGCTCGCGATAGGTCCGGGCGATCTCCGCGTGGCACCGCGCGCAGGCCTCGTCGCCGAGATACGCCACACCCGGTCCCGTGTTCCGATAAGGGCTGGAGGGGATCGGGGCCAGGGCGGGGGCGCGCCCATGCCTCAGGCTCGGCCGCGGGTTGCCACGCCGCCATGGCCAGCCCCAGAGGTAGGCGACGGCGAGCAGGACGAACAGCGACGCCAGGACCCATCGTCGCGGCGAGTTCGACCGAATCCGCGGTGGCTTCAATTGGTCCATCCCCCCTCCACAATCCCGAGCGGGCGGCGACCTGCCGAGCTCGATCGGCAACCATCCTCGCACAAGGCCGAGCCCCAGCCTAGCCGCTTAACGAGCTTCTTTTGACGGGTTGGAGTGCCGGCTTCGGCCGGTTCGTTCCGCCTGAAGCCGGCACTCCAACCCGCCAAAAGCGCACTTCCGGAAAATTGTGGCGAGATCGCCAGGCTCCTTGCTTGAACGGCCTAATGCTGCTGGATAGAATCGGCGGCCTGCGGCTCAGGGGCGGTGTGCGATCTCCCCGCCACGCGATCCGATCCCCAGGCGCCGGAAGTCTTTGTGCTCGGCCCGATCCGAGCCGAGGATCTCATCCGGCTCCGGGAGGATGTCCCGACGATCCAGCCATCGAATTCCCGGTTGGTCGCTGGGCGAGGGGAGACCAGCTCATGACAACTGCCCTGGCCTCTCCCGGTCAACTCTCTGACTCGCCAAGGGCCGCGGAGTCTCGTGGGTCAATTACCGTCCCGTCGCGGCTCGGAGTTCGGACCGGACCCGAGCCGCCGCGTCTCATCTCGAGGTCACCATGAGGGCATCGCTGTCTCGTTCAGACCGGAGGGGCTTCACGCTGATCGAGCTCTTGGTCGTGATCGCGATCATTGCCGTCTTGATCGCCCTGCTCCTCCCTGCCGTTCAGGCGGCGCGGGAAGCCGCGCGGCGCACGCAGTGCGTCAACAACATGAAGCAGATCGGCCTGGCGGTGCACAACTACCAGGACGTGTTCGGGGTGTTTCCTCCGGGCGGGGTCGTGGTCCTGGCGAACCCCTGGGCGAACAACTCGAACATGCTGGCGTGGCGCGCCTTGATCCTGCCGCAGATGGAGCAGAACAATCTCTACAATTCCGTGAACGTGTTTATCAACGCGTTCGGGGGTTACGACGCCGGGGCGATGTACACGGCCTGGGTGACCGTCCCCAGCTCGTGGCTCTGTCCATCCGACGGAACCAACGGCAACGGGCTCCTGCCCATGCAGGGAGCGCTGGGACAATGGCCGGCGGGGAACGCGCCGATCAACCCGGCGACCGGGCAGATGTCGACGGTTTGCCCGGTGACCAACTACCTGGCGAGCTGGGGGGATAACTATGCCGGCGGCGACCTGTGCGGCGGCTGCCTCCCCTGGGAGACTTATCCGGGAACCAATCTCCCGGTGGGAAGTCCCCGGATCGGCTATCCCGGCTACTGGGGCACGAACCATGACGGCGGCTCGGCGCGGGGGATGTTCGATTACCTGACCATGCAGGTTATCCGCATCGCCAGCGTCACCGACGGCACGAGCAACACGATTCTGATCGGCGAGGCCCTGCCGATCCAGGCGGCCAACAACCAGTTCTGGAACGCGCCCGGCGGCAGTGCCGGCTGCACGATCCCGATCAACTGGAATTCCAACACGTTCCCCGCGACCGACCCGGCCTGCAATGGGAACTGGGAGTCGGCGACCACCCCGCTGGGCTGCCGTTACGGCTGCGCCTCCGACGGCTTCAAGAGCCTGCACCCGGGTGGCGCCAACTTCACCTTCACCGATGGCTCGGTCCGCTTCCTCAAGGCCAGCATCAACCTGGTCACCTACTGTGCACTGGGCAGCCGCCTGGGCGGCGAAGTCATCAGCTCCGACGCCTATTGAGTGGACGTACTCTCGATCGAATCGAGTCACGCTTCGTGAGCACCGGGATGGGCTCAGCCCCCGAGCTTCGGACCGGACGGCGCCGCACGAGCCGACCGACGCTCGAGCCGGACTGCGCCCAGCCCGGCTGGAGGATCTCTCTGATGAAGTCTGGCAGAACTTCCCACCCCGGGGCCGTCGGGCTCGTGGCCCTGGTGGTGGTCGGGTCCCTCGTCGGCTGCGGGGACGACGAGATCGGCCGGCGATACCCCGTCTCCGGCTCCGTCCAATACAAGGGGCAGCCCGTGGCCCACGGTCGGATCAGCTTCATACCGGCCAAGGGCGGTGAGGGGCGTGCCGCCGCTGGGGAGATCCAGGACGGTCGCTATGCCCTGACGACCGTCACCCCCGATGATGGGGCGCTCCCGGGCTCCTACCGGGTCAGCCTCATGGCCAAGGAGATCGACCTCACCCAGGTGAAGGCCAACCAGAAGGGCGGCTCCGCGCGGCCCAGCGACGTCATCAAGGCAAACAAGGCGGCGAAGAACCTGATCCCCGTCAAGTACGCCTCGCCGGAGACCTCCGGCCAGACAGCCCAGGTCAAGGAAGGACCCAACACGATCGATTTCGACCTGACCGACTGATCCCCTGGCGCCGCGGCTGGCTGGTGTCGGCTGTTTTCGATGGTCGCCGCGGCCCGCCAGGCGGAACTCGACGAGCAGCTCGGCCGGCTCAAGATTGAGCGGGAGTCGGTGAGAAAACGAACGACCCGCTTCGGCTGAAACCAAGCGGTTGTGCTGGTCGAGCCCGACCCTTGGCCCTTGAGCCCGCGCCGGCAGTGCGCCCGCTCATGAGCTGGGTCGACCGGCCCTGCCGCATTGTGCGGCAGCATGCCCGGGGGTCGGACACACGCATCCCGCGCCGAGGATGCCGAAAGCACCGCCTGGGCCGCGCTGAGTCCAGACGAGCTGCAACCGAATCGAAGTGGCCAAGTGCACTGGTGTTATGACGATCGCCCTCGGGTCGGCGACGGTCGCCGACCGGGGGCGTCCGTCCGATTGGTCCCATCCGGCCCGGAACTTGCAACTCCCGGTCAACCGTCTGGAGTCCCCGCGGCCTGACCGCCCGCGCTCTCCGTCGGCCAGGTCCACCCTCTCCCCCCGTTTCGGGGCACGTCGATGACCGGCCGCCACGGCCGGGCGTGACCCGGTGTTCGAGACTCGTATGGCGAGCCGGAGCCGGCTCCCTTTGCCCTGTCGCGCCAGCGCCGCTGCGAGGGATGACTCCCGGGACGAGGACGTGCTCCCGGCGGCCGGTCCGCCGGGCGGGATTTCTCGGTTGATGCCATCGTCCGGGATGGCTCCTCGTGGAGCCCTGGAATCGCATCGAGAGGACACCTTGCTGATGAGCTTGATGACGTTGATCCGATTGGCGGTGCTGTTGATCCTGGGATGGACCCTCACCGCCCTGGGGATCGGGGCCCTGAGTGGGATCGTGCCTTCGGGCGATGCGCCCACCTATTACCTCCCGCAGCCGGCGCTTCACGACATCCTTTCGGCCCACTGGCCCAGCACTCAGGAGCATCACCTGGTCGATCTTGCGACCGGCCGCAGCACCCCGGTCCACCTGCCCCCGGGCGAGGACTGGTCCCTGTTGAGCATCTCACCCTGGCGGGATCCCCGTGGCGAGCTCGAGGCCGTGGGGCGATGGGTGAGCCGGGACCAGGACGTCGCCTGGGGCTGGGGATTGGTCCGGCTCTCGGATGGCGCGGTCTTGGGCCGGATCGGGCTGGAGAAGCTCCCGACCAGCCGGCCCTGCTGGATCCCCGGGCGGCTCCGGTCCATTCTCTACGGTGCCGGCGACGGTCGCCTGTATCAATGCACTCTTCCGACCGGTGGCGACACGGGGGATTCGCGCGAGCCGCCGCGGGACAGCTCCGGCCAGGCGGCCGAGCCGCTGCCGCTGGCCTGGAGGGTCCCACCGCCTGGTCTGGGCGAGGTGTTCCTGGCCGATCCGGTCTGGTCGTCGGACCCGCGATTGCGGAAATGGGTCATTGTCGCCCTGAGTGTGAAGCGACAGCGGGCCGGAAGGGTGGTCTTCCAGCAGCCCCGGCTCTGGTGGCTGGAGATGAGCGAGCGGGCCGACGCCATCCTGGCGGCCGGTCCCTTGAGCGGACCGGCCGGCGACGAGCCGAAGCCGGCCGACGACACGCTGGCGGAGCGGTTGCCGAACCTCGCTGCCGGGGCCAGCGGGTCGATCCACCTGGTCTGGCTGGCGCGACGAGCCGGCGAGGATTCCTGGCGGCTGCGCTCGGCCGTGCTGGGATTCGACTCCGGGACGGGCCGGCCGCGCGTCGATCCGGACACAGTGGCATCGCTCGGCTCGGGCGCGGAACTCGCGACGGCCCCGCAGGTCCTCTCGGCGGATGGCCGCCGGGTCTTCCGAGTGGCCAGCCCGGGGCGGATCGCCAGTCTGCCGGTCACTCCGCCGTCCGATTGATCCGGCCGCGCCGGCGTCTTGCCGGGCGCCGACTGGGTATGGCATGCTAGTTGGGTGAGGGTGAACGCCCGTCGTGCTTGCCGCCGAGTCGTCCGACCCGGCCCGCCCCGGGGGGGCTCAATCATGATCCGCATTGCGAGGCGCTCGGGCCGGCTGGAGCTGACGGCCCTGGTGATCCTGGCCGGGCTGAGCTGCGGTCCACCGACCCGAGCCGGTGTCACGCGCGAGGAGGTGGAGCGGGCCATCCACGATGGGGTCCGCTACCTCAAGCAGCAGCAGCGCGACGACGGCTCCTGGCCTGATGTCGAGGGGGATACGAAGTCCGGCACCACCAGCCTGGTGACCCTCGCCCTGCTGACCGCCGGTGAGCGGCCCGATTCGCCGACCGTGCGCCAAGCCCTGGAGTTCCTGCGCAAGCTCGGCCCCAATGAACTCCGCAGCACCTATGCCATCGCCTTGCAGACCATGGTCTTCGCGGCCGCCGAACCCGAGCGCGACCAGTTGAAGATCGCCGCCAACGTCGATTGGCTCGAGCGGGCCCAGATCCGGCCCGGCGACTCGCAACCCCATTGGCCCGGCTCCTGGACCTATTCCGACGCCAAGTTCCGCCACGGCGACAACTCCAACACCCAGTATGCCCTGCTGGGCCTCCATGCCGCCGCCGAGGCGGGTGTGCCCGTCAAGCCCGAGGTCTGGACCCTGGCGCGGTCCTACTGGGAGCGCTGCCAGCGCAACGATGGCAGTTGGGCCTATACCCCCGATTCGCCGGCCTCCAGCGCCAGCATGACCTGCGCGGGAATCTCCAGCCTGATCATCGCGGGGCAGCGCCGCTTCCAGGGGCAGGAATACCTCCAGGGGGAAACGATTGTCAACTGCGGCAAGGGGGGCTTCAACCGGAGCCTGCAATTCGGCATCGACTGGATGGCCCGGAATTTCCAGGTCGGTCAGAACTTCGGCATGGGCCAGCAGTGGAAGTATTATTACCTCTACGGCCTGGAGCGCGCCGGCCGCCTGGCGGGAGTCCGCTTCTTTGGTCCCCATGACTGGTATCGGCTGGGCGCCGAAGAGCTCGTCCATCAGCAGGACAAGCTCTCCGGCTTCTGGCGCGGCCGGCTGCTGGAGGGGGAGTACCCGGTCCTGGCGACCAGCTTCGCGGTGCTCTTCCTGGCCAAGGGACGCGCGCCGGTGCTGATCAACAAGCTCCGCCACTCGCCGCTGAACGACTGGAACCACGACGTCGATGACGTGCGCAACCTGGTCGGCATCGTTTCGCGGGACTGGAAGAACCTGCTGACCTGGCAAGTCGTGGACCCGTCGCTCTCCACGGTCGCCGACCTGCTCCAGGCCCCGATCCTCTTCTTCAACGGCCATCGCGTGCCGGAGTTCCCCAAGGCCGCCCGGGACAACCTGCATGACTTCGTCGAGCAGGGTGGATTCATCCTTGCCGACGCCTGCTGCGGCGAGCGCGACTTCGACCGGGGCTTCCGCCAGCTCATGAAAGAGCTATTCCCGGAGCCGGGCTATGAGCTCAAGCCCCTGGGCGAGAGCCACCCGGTCTGGCGGGCCAAGTGGGTCCTTTCGCCGGAGATCCACCCGCTTTGGGGGATCGAGCACGGCTGTCGCACCGTGGTGATTTACTCGCCGCTGGACCTGTCCTGCTACTGGAACCAGGCCGAGCACAGCCCGGCCAATCCCGCCGTCATCAAGGCGGTCAAGGTCGGCCAGAACGTGATCGACTATGCCACCGGCCGCGAGATGCCCGCCGACAAGCTGGTCGTCCGCGACGTGCGCAATCTCAAGGGGGAGCCGCCCAAGCGCGGCTCCCTCCGGATCGGCAAGCTCAAGCATGCCGGCGACTGGAACATTGCGCCGCAGGCCATCCCCAACCTGATGGACGCGCTGCGCAAGCCCCCCTTCAGCTTCGACGTGGTCATGGAGCAGAAGGACCTCTTCCCGAGCGAGCCGGACTTGCTCTACTACCCATTGATCTACATCCACGGCCGCGGTGCCCTGTCCTTCCCCCGGGAGGACCTCGAGGCACTGCGTCGGCATCTGGACCCGGGGGCTGGGACTCTGTTCGCCGACGCGGCCTGCGGCAGCGCGGCCTTCGACGCGTCCTTCCGCCGCTTCGTCACCGAGCTGCTGCCCAAGGAGAAGCTCGTGCCGATCCCGCGCGATGATGAGCTGTACAGCCGGAAATGCGGTGGCGTCGACCTGAACGATTGCCAGTACACCAAGGCCGCCGGCGGCGGCCGAGATTTCCCGCGGTTGGAGGGCGTGAAGATCAACGGCCACTGGGCCATCATCTACTCGAAGTTCGACATCGGCTGCGCGCTGGAGCGGCACACCGGCATCGAGTGCAAGGGTTACACCTACGACAGCGCCCTGAAGATCGCCGGCAATATCGTCATCTATTCCACCTTGCCTTGATCGATCCTCTGGGCCGGCGGCCCTCCCGGGACGGGGACGGTCGAGGGTGGGTGGTCGCCCGGCGCGGTGGAGTGCCCCGGTTGAACCCCCGGCCGGGACGGGCCATAATGGATGTGGTCCCAGCACCGCGGGCGACGAAGGATCAGGCCGCCTCGTCCGCTCGAGCCGGTCCGGTCGCCGGCCGGGATCGCTTCCTCGGACCGCCTTCCAACCAATCCGGCCTGGTCTTCACAGGTAAACGTCGTCATGGGACGTCATCGCGTCGGCCTCTGGTTAGTGGGCGCCTTCGGCGGGGTCGGCACGACGATCGCTCTGGGGCTCTCGGCGATGGCGCGCGGGCTGGTGGATCGAACCGGGCTGGTGACCGACCTGCCGATGTTCCGGGACCTGCCGCTGCCCGAGCCGGGCGACTTCGTCCTGGGCGGCCACGAGATCCGCCGGACGTCCTTCGGGGAATCGGCCGAGGAGTTCCGCCGTAATTCGGGCGTCTACGAATCCGGCTGGATCGCCGCCTGCGCCGACGACCTGGCCGCGGCGACGGAGCGCGTTCGACCCGGGACCAGCTTCGGCTCCGGGCGCGCGATCGCCCAGCTGGGCCACTGGGCCGAGGCCAAGCCCCCCCGCACGGCCCAGCAGGCGGTCGACCACATCGCCGCCGACCTGGAAGCCTTCGTCGGATCCCAGTCGATCGATCATCTGATCGTGCTGAACGTCGCCAGTACCGAGCCGCCGTTCCACCTGGGGGAGGTCCACCGGCACTGGGACACGCTCAACGCCGCGATGACCGACGGCGGGCCCGCCCTGCTGCCGGCGAGTGCCCTCTATGCCGTGGCCGCCCTGCGGTGCGGCCACACCTACATCAACTTCACGCCCAGCCTGGGCGCCTCGATCCCCGCGCTGGAGGAGCTGGCCGGGTCCACCGCCGCACTGATTGCCGGCAAGGACGGCAAGACCGGCGAGACCCTGATGAAGACCGTGCTGGCGCCCATGTTCGCCCACCGCAACTTGAAGGTGCTGAGCTGGGTCGGCCACAACATCTTCGGCAACCGGGACGGGCTGGTCCTGGATGATCCAGCCAACAAGTCGTCCAAGGTCGACACCAAGGACCGGGTCGTGACCCAGATCCTCGGCTACAAGCCCTCCACGGTCGTCACCATCGAGTACCTGCCCGATATGGGGGACTGGAAGACCGCCTGGGATCACATCCATTTCCAGGGGTTCCTCGGCACGAAGATGGCCTTGCAGTTCACCTGGCAGGGCTGCGACAGCCTGCTGGCCGCCCCGCTGGCGATCGACCTGGCCCGGTTGGCCGACCTGGAGAAGCGGCGCGGCGCCCGCGGCCTGATGCGACACCTCGCCTGCTTCTTCAAGAGCCCCGAAGGGGTCGAGGACAACGATTTCTTCCGGCAATTCGACCGGCTGGTTCAGCATGTCGCGTCAGACCGTTCGGGAGTCCGGATTCCGCCGGCAAGAACGTAGGTCAGGCTTGAGCCTGACATTCCGATTCTGTCAGGCTCAAGCCTGACCTACGTGAAGGACGAAACGAAAGGACCCAATGCGCCTCGCCTTCAGCACCAACGCCTACCTGCGTCATCCCTTCGAGGAAGCAGCCCAGCGGATCGCCGGGCTGGGTTACGAGGGCCTGGAGTTGCTGGCCGACGTACCCCATGCCTGGCCGGCCGGTCTGCTGCCGAGCCAGAAGCGGGGCATCCTCGCGGCCATGGAGCGCACCGGGCTGTCGTTCTCCAACATCAACGCGTTCATGATGAATGCGATCAACGATCATCGGCAGCCGTACTGGCACCCGTCGTTCATCGAGCCGGAGCCGCATTACCGCCGCGTCCGGATCGACCACACCCGGCGCGCGCTGAGTCTCTGCGCGGAGCTCGGCGCGCCCCACATCACGACGGAGCCGGGCGGCCCGCTGGCACCCGGCCAGTCGCGGCAGCAGGCCATCGACCTGTTCGTCGAGGTGCTCACGCCTCTGGCCGAACAGGCCCATGACCTGGGAATCCTGCTCTTGATCGAGCCCGAGCCCGGCTTGCTCCTGGAGACGACCGACCAGTACCTCGAGGTGGCCGAGCGGCTGAATGCGCCCTCGGTGGGGTTGAACTTCGATGTCGGGCACGCCTACTGCGTCGGCGAGGACCTGCCCCGGGCCATCGCCCAGCTCGCCCCGCACATCCGGCACTACCACGTCGAGGACATCGCGGCCAGCCGGGTGCATCACCACCTGGTGCCCGGCACCGGCGCCATCGATTTCGCCGCGGTGGTGGCGGCGATCCGCCGGACCGGGTACAACGGCTGGCTGACGGTCGAGCTCTACCCGTTCCTCGACGACCCCGACGCGGCGGCACGCAGCGCTTTCGCGGTTCTGCGTCCCCTGGTCGAGGCCGATGGGGAGAACCTCGAGACCCCTCGCCCTGCGAGAAGCCGCGAGGTCTCGGGCTGAGTCACTCTCGATCGGTTTGGATCGGCGACGGGCATCGTGGATGTGCGCCACCGGCTCGACCCGGTTCCGAGCAGGGGGAGCCGGCCGGTGCCGCGGTCTTCCGCCGCAGCAATTCGACGACCCGATCATCGATGAGAGGGGGTCTTCCATGTCCCAAGCGGCCAGTCCCACCGAGATCAACCCGCTGCGCCAGGCGTTGCCGCGGACGCGGGTGCCCCAGCCGTGCGCCCTGGTCCTCTTCGGCGCGACCGGCGACCTGGCACACCGCAAGCTGGTGCCGGCGCTGTTCCAGCTCGCGCGGGGCGGCAATCTGCCCTCGGACTACGCGATCGTCGGCTTCGCGCGCCGCGACTGGACCGACGCCGAGCTCCGCGCCGAGTACGAGAAGACCCTGGCCAAGGACACTGGCGGGAGCGAGTTCTCTGCGGTCTGGGCCCAGTTCGCCAACCGGCTGGCCTTCGTCCCGGGGACGTTCGACGACCCGGCCGCTTATCAGCGGCTCAAGCAGACCTTGGAGTCGCTCGACCGCACGCACGGCACCAGCGGCAACCGCGTGTATTACCTGGCGGTCGCGCCGGAGTTCTTCGCGACGATCATTGACCACCTGGGCCAGGCGGGCCTGATCGATCCCTGGCAGCAGGAAAGCCCCTGGAGCCGGGTCGTGATCGAGAAGCCCTTCGGCCGCGACCTGCACAGCGCCCGCGCGCTGAACCGCGAGGTCTCCCGCGTGCTCGACGAGAGCCAGGTCTACCGCATCGACCATTACCTCGGCAAGGAGACCGTGCAGAATATCCTGGCCCTGCGCTTCGGCAACACGATTTTCGAGCCGGTCTGGGACCGGCGGTATATCCACTCGGTGCAGGTGACGGTGGCCGAGGAGGTGGGGATGGCCGGCGGCCGGGGTGCGTATTACGACACCGCCGGCGCCTTGCGGGACATGGTCCAGAACCACATGATGCAACTGCTCTGTCTGGTGGCGATGGAGCCGCCCGTGGACCTCTCGGCGGATGCCGTCCGCAATGAGAAGGTCAAGGTGCTCCAGGCGCTGCCGCAGTGGCGGCCCGACGACGTCGTTCAGAACGTCGTCCGCGCCCAGTACACGGCGGGCTCGATCCAGGGGGCCGAGGTCCCCGGCTACCTCCAGGAGAAGGGGGTTTCGCCCCAGTCGAGGACCGATACGTTCGTGGCGATCCGGCTGGAGCTGCACACCTGGCGGTGGGCGGGCGTGCCGTTCTTTCTCCGGACCGGCAAGCGGCTTCCCAAGCGCGCCACCGAGATCGCCGTCCAGTTCCGCCGGCCGCCGACCCAGCTCTTCGAGCCCGAGATGGACGGGCAGAGCGGGGTCAACCAGTTAGTCTTGCGGATCCAGCCCAACGAGGGCGCGAGCCTGGCCTTCGAGGCCAAGATCCCCGGCTCGCGGCGGCGGCTCCAGGAGGTGCGGATGGATTTCCGATACGGCACCGCGTTCGCCGTCCCGCCGCCGGAAGCCTACGAGCGGCTGCTGCTGGACGTCATGCTCGGCGACCAGTCGCTGTTCACCCGGACCGACGAGGTCGAGAGCGCCTGGCGGTTCATCACCTCGATCCTCGACGCCTGGCAGCGGCCCGAGGCACCGCCCCCGGTCACTTATGTCGCGGGGAGCTGGGGACCCGAGGCCGCAGACGCCTTGATCACCGCGGATGGGGCCCGCTGGCGCCGGCTGTGAGGCCACACACCGGCTTGGCCGGCGCGGCGCGTTCTGATAGGCTGGCGCGCACCGATGGCCCCGAAGTGGGAGGATCCAGTTATGTCCGACACGATGACCGACTCGTTTCTCGACGGACAGGGGATCCCGGTCGATCTCCGTGAGATCGAAACCACGCTGACGACGTTGTGGGGTCCGGCGGCCGAGCAGGTCGGCGGCCCGGAGCGGGAGCAGCCGCCGCCGGTGACGCGGATCGCGCTGGCCAACCTCGTGGTCGAGGTCCTCGACGGGGACTGCGCGCGGTTACGCGGGGTGCTGGAGACCGTCGTGACCCGGTTCCCCTGCCGGGCGATCGTGGTCCGCGGCTCGGACGACCCCGGGCGTCGGATCGGGGCGGAGGTCTCGGCGCTGTGCCACCTGCCTGCCCCGGGGCTGCCGCAGGTCTGCTCCGAGCGGATCGTGCTCCACGCCGGTCCCAACGCGATCGACCTGGTCCCCGGCGCCGTGCGGCCCTTGCTCGAGGCCGAGCTGCCCATGGTGCTCTGGTGGACCAGCGACCCACGGTCGCACGAGGAGCTCTTCCGCGACCTAGGCGATGAGTGCGCGCGGCTGGTCCTCGACCTACCCGACCCCGGTGCCCCACCCGGCGCCCTCCGGCTGGGGCTGGACCCGACTGTCTGCCCCTTCAGTCGCGACACCGCCTGGTTTGGCCTGACCCGATGGCGCGAGCTGATCGCGCAGTTCTTCGACCCGCCTTGTCCCCTCGATCTGCTCGGCGGCATCGAGTCCGTCCAGATCGAGGTCCTCTCGCTCGACGAGGACCGCACTCCCCGGCTGGCCATCTGGCTGGCGGCGTGGCTGGCCGGCCAGCTCGGTTGGAGGCCACACGGTCAGCCCAGCCGCGGGACGTATGCCACCGGAAGCTCTCGGCGCAGCCATTTTGGGGAAATCCAAGCCGCCTTCCTCGGTCTCCAGGGGACGGTCACGGTCGAGATCGTCACTCGTCCGGCTCCCGCGGACCTCTCGAGCCTGCCCCGGTTGATGGCGGTCCGCATCACGGCCAGGGGATCCCGGGGGGTCGAGACCCTGCACCTGGCCCGGCCCGCGCCCGACTCGCCGGCCATTCGCATCGAGGCCGAGACGTGCGACTCGGGCCGGCTGCCGCGCCTGGTCGAGTCGCCCGAGCTCGACCCGGCGCAACGCGTCGCCGCCGCGCTCGAATCCTCGCGCATCGACCCGCCGTTCCAGAACGCGCTACCCATCGCTCTCTGGCTGCTGGAAGCCGCCAGTTGATGGACCGCTCAATCGTTCCCCGCACAAGGAAAAGTGAGAGTCGAGAAGCGACGATCCGGGACCACTGCTGCATACCCGGAAGCGGCAAGAATCCACGGCAATCCATACGACGCTGCCGCTTCACTTTCCCTCTTGCGAGGATTCAGTTAATATTCGCCGGCAACGTCGTGATTATGGGAATGATCGTGTTCGTGACGATGGGACGCAGGTCCCGCGCCGTTTCGGCCGGGGACCGGCTTGGCGGAGGCCAGGACCAGCCGGCCAGTCTCGACCCCTTTCGTGCCGATCAGATCGTTGGCCAGCTCGCGGATATCCCGCGCCGGACCGCGGAGCAGGATCACCTCCAGACAGCGGTGCTCGTCGAGATGAACATGGGTCGTGGTCACGACCCGGTCGAGATGGTGGTGCTGCACGTCGGTCAGCCGGCGGGCGATCCGCGAGACGTGGTGGTCGTAGATCAGGGTGACGACGCCCATCGCCTCGCTCTCATCCCGCGTGATCGTCTCCTCGATCAGGGCAGCGCGCATCAGGCCGCGCACGGCTTCGCTCCGGTTGGGATAGCGGTGCATCTCGCGGTACCGGTCGAACATCCGGAGCAGCTCGCCCCCGATCGCGACGCTGAATCGGACCAGAGTGTCTTTCACGGGTGCGCTCCTCTCGGCGGGGTGCGGGTGGCGGGAAACGGGTGGCGGATAGAAACACTTCACCGCAGAGACCGCAGAGGGGAAGACATCACAGGGATGAGGGATGAGGGATGAAAGGGGAGGGGTCTTTCTCATCCTTCATCCCTCATCCCTCATCCCTTCCGAATGCGGTCTCCGCGGTGAGCCTGGAGATCCTCCTACCCGCACCCCGCCACCGGCTAAGACGAAGCCAGGGAGACCCATTCGCCATCCTGTTTCGAGCTGGCGACGGCAGCCTCGACGAAGGCCATGCCGGCGACGCCGTCGGCGATGCCCGGGTGGGGGAACGGCTTGGGGACTTTCTCACCGCGACGGCCGCGGATGGTCCATTCGAGGGTCCGGTGCAGGTTGGCCAGGGCTTCATGGAAGCCCTCGGGGTGTCCGGAGGGGAGGCGGAGGTACGGCTTGATCGATTCGGGGAAATATCCGTACTCGGCACCCTGGCGATAGAGCCGCAACGGCTGGCCGCCGGCGTAGTGCTTGAGCACGCCGTGCTCGGTGATCGACCACTCGAGGGTCCCCGTGGTGCCGATGACGCGGAACCCATTATCGTTCTGGGCGCCGATGACCACCTGCGAGGCGGTGATCGTGGCGATGGCGCCGTGGCTGAGCTCGGCCAGCACCGTGAAATCGTCGTCGAGTGCCCGGCCGGGGACGAACGTCTTGAGCCGGGCCCGCAGCCGGGTCGCCGAGAGCCCGGCCACGAACCGGACGAACTCATAGGCATGCGTACCGATGTCGCCGCCGCAGCCGGATCCCCCCGCCCTGGCCGGGTCGACCCGCCACGACGCCTGCTTCTGATTCTCGGCCTCGAGCTTGGTGGCCAGCCACCCCTGGGGATACCACGCCTCGACCTTGCGGACCTCGCCGATCTCGCCGCCCTGGACCAGCTCGCGGGCCAACATGACCATGGGGAAGCCGGTGTAGGTGTAGGCTACCCCGAAGGGAATGTCCCGGGTTCGGACCGTGGCATGGAGGCGGCGGGCCTCGTCGAGCGTCGTGGTCAGGGGTTTCTCACACAGCACGCCGAGCCCCGCGTTGGCGGCGGCTTCCGCCGGGCCGAAATGGGCGTCGTTGGTCGTGACGATCGTGATGTAGTCGATCCGCTCGGACTCCGGCAGCGCGGCCTCCGCCTGGATCATCGTCGCCCAGTCGGGATAGCCGCGGGGCATGAACAGCTCGCGCGCCGCGGCCAGCGCCTCGGCGGGTTGGCTCCGCAACGCACCGGCGGTCAGCTCGGCCGAGTTGTCCATCACGATCCCGCGGCGATGCGGCGCCCCGAAGAAACTCGCCGGCCCGCCCCCGCCCACCATCCCCACTCGCAACCTGCGCTGGCTCATGGAATCGTGCCTCCCCGGGATGCCTCGCCGTCAGTCCTGCCACTATAGCTCAGCCACCAGGCATCGCAAAGGGGCGAGTCGGTCGGACCCGCCCGAGCGACCAACGCGCCCCGCGGAGGACTCGGTCGCCGGGAAAAATCCAGGTTTCGGCTCCCGGCCCCGTTAGTCCATTCGAACTCCGTGCGTATCATTCCCTGGTCGATGGTGTCGCTCCTCAGTCTCCCTGGCGTCGAGACAAGGTGACAATCATGCAACCGCCGCACTTGGAAATCATCCCCGCGCGTCCGGCCGTCTGCCGGGATGACGTGACGGTCCTGGACGTCCTGCTCCGGATCCTCCCGCCGGTTCCGGAGATCCATTTCCTGCGGCCGCCGATCAACCTGGGGATCGTCCTGGATCGCTCCGGGTCGATGGCCGCGGAGTCGAAGATGGACCATGCGCGGGAGGCGGCCTGCTTCGCGATCAGCCAGTTGTTGCCGGCGGACCGCGTCAGCGTCACGATCTACGACGACCAGATCGAGACGCTTGTCGCGTCGGCACCGGTCGTCGACAAGCCGGGCCTGGTCGCCCGGATCCGTGGGATCACGCCGCGGGGCAGCACCGCGCTGCACGGCGGCTGGACCGCCGGTGCCGAGCAGGTGGCCCAGCACGTCGCCTGGGACGGTCTGAACCGCGCCTTGCTCCTGAGTGACGGACTGGCCAACGTGGGTGTGACCGACCCCAACGCGATCCGAGCCGACGTCCGGGCCATGGCCGGCCGCGGGGTGACTACCAGCGCGATCGGACTCGGCAAGGATTACAACGAGGACCTGCTGGAAGCGATGGCGCAGGCCGGCGATGGCAATTACTACTACGTCGAGACGTCAGTTCAGTTGCCGGACATCTTCCAGACCGAGCTGAACGGGTTGATGGCCACGACCGGCAGGAATGTGGGGCTGAGGTTGGAGACGGACCACGGGGCCACGGTCTCGGAGGTCTTGACGGAGCTGGTGCGCGAGCCCTCGGGGCGGTATCAGCTCCCCAACCTGATCATCGGGATGCCGATCTCGATCGTCGTCCGGCTCCAGGTGCCGCCGCAGCCGGACCGGGCCGAGCTCTGCCGGTTCCACGTCGACTGGGAAGAGCCCGGCGGCTCGGCCCCGCAACGGCGTTCACAAGGCGCCGCACTGATGATCTCGCCGGTCGCCGCGGCCCAGTGGTCCGAACTGCCGGTCGACCCGGCCGTCGCCGAGCAGGTGGCCCTGCTCATGGCGGCCAGGGCCCGCAAGGAAGTCATCGCCGCCATCGATCGGGGCGATGCCACCACCGCGCGCGGCTGGCTGGACAAGATGCGCCAGGTGATCGCGACCGCCCCTCAGACGGCCGAAGTGGCCAGCGAGACGCAGCAATTGGACGTGACGGCCGAAATGCTCGCCCTGGGTCAGATGGCCTCGGCCCGCAAGGCCGAGCACTACCGCCAGTACCACCGCAAGCGCGGCTGGGGTACCACTCCCAGGGCGTGAGACGGCGCGGAGCTGCGCTGATCCACCCCCCTGAGCCAGGGGGGGAAAAGAGAGGGCGATCCCCTTCCCTTTCCCCCCCTGGCTCAGGGGGGTCAGGGGGGGTTCCGCGCGCAGGCACAACCTCAGCGTGAATCGCTGGAACCGAGGGGCTCACCGCTGATCGGCGAGCTTGCGCAACAGCCGGAGGATCTCCAGGTACAACCACACCAGGGTGACGATCAGGCCGAAGGCGCCGTACCACTCCATGGACTTCGGCGCCTGGTAATACGCTCCCTGCTCGATGAAGTCGAAGTCCAGCAGCAGGTTGAACGCGGCCAGGCCGACCACCAGCACGCTGAAGCCGATCCCCCACGGGCTGGAGCTGAAGACCAGCGGCATGCCCACCCCGAAGAGGCTCAACAGCATCGTGACCAGGTAGAACAGGCAGAGCGCGCCGGTCGCCATGACGATCCCCGCCTTGAGTTTCTCGGTCACGCGGATCAGGCCCGTCTGATAGACGAACAGCATGAAGAAGAGCACGCCGCAAGTCAGGATGACCGCCTGCATGGCGATGCCGTGAAACATCTCGCCGCGGCGGAACACCAGGCTCGCCTCGATGAGCTGCGACAAGGCCCCCAGGAAGGTCCCTTCCAGCGCCGCGTAGATCGGGGCGGTCCACGGCGCGGCCGTGGGCCGGAAGATCGTGATCATCGCCACGATGAAGCCGCCGATGGCCGAGATGCCCAGCAGCGCCATGGGGAACTCGCCGCTGGCGGTGGTATTCCAGGCCCAAAGCGCCGTCGCGGACAAGATCGCCAGCAACAAGAACGTCTTGGCGACCGTCCCCTGCACGGTCATCGTCGTGCTGCGGGGCACGCCGTAGACTTGATCGTACCCCTTGAAGATCTCTTGGGAAAATGCGGGATTGCTCGAAGCCACAGCCCAACCTCCTCATCCCTCGTTCCTTGCGAACTCGGGATTCCAAATTCCAGATTCCCGGACCCGATCAGGGCATCAGATCGCCCTGGCTCGCTCGCCGGCTCCCGAATCATCTCAATCGCACCCACCGGGCTCGGACGGCTCCGAACCCCTCTTCTGAGAGTTCCGTGCGCTCAATCTACCATTTTCCGCCCTCGGCGCGACCTTGACAACAGGATCGCGTGATCATTCGGCGGATGGAACGAGGCACCATACTCTCAAGTCTAGTCCTCCAAAGGGTTTAGGATGGGGACACCATCCATCCCCAAGCGGCTTACCGCGCCCCGCGGGGCTGGGCGGCCAGGGCCTCGGCCCAGGCGCGGTCTTCGGCGCTGAGCGGCAGACTCAGCGGTGCCTGGTAGTCGATCGATCGCTCGTACCGTCCCCGCCTGTAGACCGTGGCAAAGGTCGCCGCGAGGTCGAGAGGAATATCCGGATCCGGGGCCTTCAAGGGGACCGGGATGACCGGCAGGGGATCACGGATCGACCAGGAGTAGACCTCCGACAGAGGACGCCGCTCGGCGCGTGAGACGAAGGCATGATAATGCCCTCGTGGGGATCGCTCCATGGCCGGTCCGCGGCCTTCGATCAAGAAGTCCAGTTCCACAAGATGGATGCTCCGTTCAATCAAGGATACGCGCTTGTAAAAATAGTCGTTATATCCCTGGCCGTGTTTGTTGGTGGGGGAGAGAAGCTCGATAACAGTGACCGGGGTCCAGTCCGGTTTCCGGCGGATCTCGATCCATCGCTCTTTTACTTCCTCAAGGATTGTGGTCACAAGGGGGATGATCTCAGGTTGGAGTGTCGCTCTTGCCCCCCCTCGCTCAGGTTTCGCCGACGAGTGATAAGTCTGGGCGATGGCGACATCGGGCAACCGCTGCCGCTCGACGTCTTGAGGTGATTCGAGGATGTGGAACTGCTCATCGATACGTGCGACGTAGTTCTCCGGGAGCTGATCCGCGATCGCATCGGCGCAGCCGTTAATGAACCGTGAGTGGAAATCGAGCCAATCGCCCGAGATCTCCAGGTAGGGGTCCATTCCGGGAAATGGGCTCGGCATGTGGGAGCTCCTCTCCTCATAGTGCGAGATCGGATGAACCGTTGTTCTGATTGTATCCGGGAGTGGGCTTGCCACGCCACCGAACCGACGCCGGTCGCTGCTGGTGGGCGACCTACCGTGGCGACAAACGCGGCCAGGCGATCTCGACCCCCTGGCTGACCAGTCGGGCCTGGAACGCGGCCAGGCGTTTGGGCGTGTTCCGGATCGAGCGGGGCGATTCTTTCTGCTCCAGGCAGAACGCCGCCAGCGCGCCGGCGGCCTCGCCGATGGCCCACTCGACCGGGTGGAGGCGATAGCAGCCGTTAGTGATGTGGGTCGTGCCCAGGTTCTTGCAGGCGGGCAGCAGGTTCTCGACCCGTCGCGGGATCAAGGCCCCCAGCGGGACCTGGAACGGTAACGAGCTGATGTCGATGTAGTTGTCGCCGCCAGTGCTGGGATGCAGGTCGATCCGGTAGCTGCCGACCCCGATGCTGTCGGCGAAGGGCTCGGCTTGTACTTCCTGCGCCTTGAGCACTTTGCGCCGCGTCTCCGTACCGACGTGCTGCTCCAGGACGGTGAACTCGGCCTTGATCCGCCGCGACTCGCGGATATAGGGCGCCTTGGCCAGGCCGTCCTCGGTCCCCACCAGGTCGGGCCGCAGTCGCAGGCCCTTCCAGCCGAGCTTACCGTCGGGACGCGGGCATTCGGTCTGGAGCCAGTAGAGCAGCGCGAGACTGAGCTGCTTGGCCCGCTCGACCTGCCGCCGGGCCTCGGCGGGCGTGATGGCGGCGCCGACGATCGGGCCGAGCCAGTAGTCGTTCTGCGGCCAGTTGACCAGGGTCACCCCCGCGCTGCCGGGATAGGTCCCGGGGAGGAAGTTGCGCGGGTCGAGGATGCGGCGGTAGAGCCACAGTCCGCGCCCCGGGCCGCGCGGGTCGAAGCCGCGGTTCACCGGCTGGAGCGTGATCGGATTGGCATAGGTCAGGTCGAGGAGGCGGCCCGGCCACGCGGGCCGCAGCGCGGGGACGAATCCGCGCCAGAAGTCGTACTCGGCGGGCTGGTCGATGGTGTGGTCCTGGCCGTCGCGGTACTCGACCGCGAAGCAGCAGGTGATCGCCTGCTGGTTGTCGGGCTGAGCCGTCGCCGCGGCGTGGGGCTCGCCGGTACGGGCCTGAGCCTCGGCGCCGGTGATGAACTCGACGCCGGCCATCGGCAGCAGGTCGCCCAGCTCGGTCGCGTCGAGGAAATAGGGAGCGACCAGCGACCGCTCCTGACCCGTCCGCCGGTCGCGGACCACCACCGCGCGCACCCGATCGCCCTGGACCTCCGCCCGGACCGGCTCGTGCTCGAGCCAGACCAGCAGCCGCCCGCTCGATGCATACTGCGCCATCATGGCCGTCAACACGGCCAGGGCCGCCCTCGGCTCGTGGCAGAGCCGCGAGACGCCCCCATTCCCGGGGTTGAGCCGCCGGACCGCCCGGGCCGCGGCCGTCAGAGGGTAGTGGCGCCGGTAATAGCCGCGAATCCCGTCGCGGAGGGCTCGATAAGATGCATTGATGCCGAACTGCTCGACCCAGGGGTGTTCGTCGGGGGGCACCGCCTGCGCCGTGAGCTGGCCGCCGATCCAGTCGGTCGGCTCGGTCAGGACGACCGTGCGGCCGGCACGCAGGGCCGCCAGCGCCGCGGCGCAGCCGCCCAGCCCGCCGCCGAGGATCGCCAGGTCCGGCGCGATCTCGCGCGGAAACCGTTCGAACGGATCACCGCGGGACGGCCCGCCCCCAGCGGACAGGAGCCCGGCCAGCCCCGCCCCGCAGCCCTCGAGGAAATGGCGACGGTCCATGATCGAAGTGAACCTCTTGGCGAGGACCGGGTCAAGAGTTTAGGATCGTTCTTGATCTTAAGCTGCAACGCCCGGCAGCGCAAGATCTAACAGGCGATTTCAAAAGGGGGACAGGCACCTCGAAGACTCGGAGCCAGTCCCCCTTTTGAAATCGCTTCCAAGGGGAACTCGCCCGCCGGCCTCGTGGCGGAATGGCAGACGCGTCGGTCTTAGGAGCCGATGTCCGACAGGACGTGGGAGTTCGAATCTCCCCGAGGCCATCTGTTTTTGTTTGACACGTCCGGACCGGACGTTACCATAGAGCTGGAAATCCTGCCCCGCGTCGTCCCTGTCGAGACGCCCTGGCCGCGGTTGGTGCCGATCTGTCGGCCCTCCCCTCGCTCGACGAATCCCTCCGTGGTATCACGTGCCGCTCCTTCTTCCTGGAGACAGTCCGCTCCCTGGTGCGATGCGAACGCCGGGATCCCTGTGCGCCGCGCGTGCGTTCCGGCTTCGTGGCCGTCGCCGGACGCGCTGAGCACTCTACTCGGTGGCCATGGGGCGCGCGTACAATGGCAGGGACGCATCCGGCGGTTTCGGGTGCGTGCTCGGTCGCGCCGGAAAACCGGCGAAACCGGGCCGCGCGTCGACCGACAGTGGGGAATCGGTCGAGGAATCGCGGTCGAGGTGAGGGCAGTCCATGATCGGCTTGAAGGAGCTCGCCTTCCTGGCGGTGGTCGTGCTGGCGCTGTATGGCCGATCGGGGGTCATCAAGAGCCGGCAATTTCAGACCATCTGGCCCTGGATCGCACCAGTGCGGCGCAGGTCGCGGCGGCCGGCCGGCCTGCGAGCCGCCGCCGTGGACCCAGCCGCCGCAACCTCATCTCCCGGCCCGCCGGCACGCCCCCGGCGGCTCACCCTGGAGGACAACCGCGTCTTCTGGTTCCTGACCATCGTGGCCGCGACCGGTGTGGCCGCCTGGATCGTCACGCGGCTGCTGATCCTCCACGGCGCGGGGCCTGGTCTGACGCACTGAGAACGGCCGCGTCCTGCCTGGGAATCGGGTTGGAGCCAAAGCGACTCCCCTTCGGGGCGGTGACTGCACGCGAGGAGACCACCCATGATGCCGCAGGGATTCTTTCTGCCCAATCTCGGTCCGATGGAGCTGGTCATCGTGGCCGGCATTTGCCTGCTGTTCTTCGGCAACCGTCTGCCCAGCGTCATGCGGTCGCTGGGGCAGGGCGTCACCGAGTTCAAGAAAGGGATGCGCGACGACGGCGACCCGAACGGCCCACCCGCGATTCCCTGAGTATTCTGATCGTTTCCAGCCACGTTCCGCCTGGCGTGTCCCGCGTTGGACCGTCATCCCTTTGACAGAAGGAACCCGCCCATGATGCCGTATGCGTTCCTGCCCAATTTAGGTCCGATGGAGCTGGTCGTGGTGGCCGGCATCTGCCTGCTGTTCTTCGGCAACCGCCTGCCCAGCGTCATGCGGTCGCTGGGCAAGAGCGTCACCGAGTTCAAGAAAGGCGTCTCGGGGATCGAGGACGACCTGGACCAGGCGGTGACCGCCGACAAGAAGTCACCGCCGGACCGGCCCAATCCCTGAGCTCGGTTCTTTCACCGAAAGCTTTCCCTGGAGCGGAGTTGAAGACATGTTTCCCAACCTGGGCCCGATGGAGCTGATGTTCATCATGGGGATCGCGGTGCTGCTCTTCGGCAAGCGGCTCCCCGAGGTGGGCCGCTCGCTGGGCCGCGGCATCGTCGAATTCAAGAAGGGGCTCAACGGCGTCGGTGACGAGTTCGATTCGTCGACCAGCAGCCGGCACTCTTCGAGCTACGGCTCGTCCTACCGCGCGGAGGAATCCGCCTCGGGCGGCTCGGCCTATTCGGACGCCTCCGTCCCGAAGTTCGAGCTCCCCGGTACGGCCTCCAGCGCGGGAACGGCCTCGGCCCCCGCGGCCGCACCGACTCCCCAGATGGAGTATCCGCCGCCGCCGAGCGATTGAGGCCCGCGCCCTCGGCGGACTAACCTGGCAAGGCGACCGGATCGTGCGCGCCGACCACCGGATCGATCGGCCGCAGGACGCAGGCGACGGCCAGCAGGACGAAGACCACCATCCCGAGGATTGACACCACCAGTCCGACCTGGAATGATCGGGGCGAATACGTGTAGACGAGCCGATGCCTCCCCGCCGCCAGGGCCGCCCCCCGCATCAGGCGGTTGACCTTGTAGATCGGCGCCGGCCGGCCGTCGATTGTCAACATCCAGCCGGGATAATACAGGTCCGCCAGGATCACCAGGCCGGGCGACTCCAGCGTCACCTCGAGTTCGGCGCGCTGGGGGGTCGGATACCTCACCGTGACGGTTTCGCTCGGTCGCGGCGGTTGGCCCGAGAGATAGGGGCGCAGTTCCCTCTCATCGTCGTGGTCGGCCCAGGCGAAGATGCGCGGATCGAAGACCAGCCTCCTCGGGTCGTGCCAGATCGGGTCGCCGGCATAGATCATCTCCAGCAGGGCGCGATTCCGCGCATCCCTCGAGGTCTCGGACGTGGTTGCGACAAAGCGCGCGTCGTGGACCACCCAGGCCCGGGGCGCCGCGTTCCGGTTGCGCCGGATTTGCAGGTCAGGCGGGATCTGGTCTGGGTCTCCAGGCTTGAGGTCGATTGGGTCGGTCCCCAGCAAGAACGAGGCATAGGCGCGATACGGGTCGCGCCACCCGTGCGGATACGTGGGGAGGACGAAGTACCGGGTGTTCCACAGGTCGAAGGACCGGCGGGGGAAGTAGAGGATCTCCTGCCCGAGGGGAACACCCAGGAGCTCGGCGGCCTCGCGGGTGCGGATGGGCAGGGGAATCCCGTCGAAGAACCAGTCGTAGTCATAAAGCTGGCCAACTCCGAAGGTATGGGTGTACTCCACGCCGAGCGGGACCCCGAATTTCGGCTGAAGGGTCGCGCGTTCCCAGGCGAGGATCTCGCGCGCCCGGTCGGCCGCGGGCGTGGTCGTGAACACGGACGGGTGCCAGGCCGGCATGCGGTGGATGCGGAACGGACCCGTTGCGGGTCTCCCGCGCTCCTGCCCGGCGATCATTCGCAGCACCTCCGGCTGGGATTCGAGCACGGCCTGCGGGACGGTCACCACGTATCGGGCGTTGGCCACGGCGAGGTCGGCCGTCATCACCGCCAGGACGAGGGCGGCGGCCCACCCGGGATGAGTCCGCACCAGGGCAACCACCACCAGCCCGAGGCCCGCGACGAGTGCGGCCTGGGCCAGGCTGCCGCGGAGCGCCCGGAAGGCGCCCTCGGCATCGAGCGGGCCGAACATCGAGGGGACGAGGGGCCGTTCAAACGCATGCAGGATGGCCGGCCGCTGGGTCCAGACCCCGGCAAGGACGGCCAGGCTCAGGAGCAGGCCCGCCGCGAACATCGCGGCGATGGGGCGGCAGCGTCCGGCGCGGAGTGCGTCCCAGCCCAGCCCCGCCAGGGCCGCCAGTCCCATCGCCGTGAAGGTGAAGAGCTTGGCCGGGAAGCGGAACTGCCGGAACCCCGGTAAGAGCGTCGCCAGCCACCAGTACAGGCTGCCATCGCCGTCGCGGAGATAACCATCGCGGCGGATCGGCGGGGTCTGGAGCGGCTCGAGCGGCCCGATGTCGCGGACCAGCTCCCGCAGCGCCGGCCAGGGCGTGACCGCGGCCAGGGCCCGCACGGCGAGGATCGGGCTGGTGAATTGACCCAGGCTGGCCAGCAGGCTCACCACCACGATCGTCGCCAGCCAGGCCCGCCAGGGCGGGCCGCGCCGGCTCGCCAGGGCACCGCCGGCCAGCACCAGGGTCAGCCCCCCCATGTACAGCGACGGCGCCCAGACCCCGGGCCGGGGCCACGGCAGCCGCACGGCCTCGCGCCAGTAGGTATTCCCCCCGAACTCGACACCCAGCACATTGGGCCAGGCCAGCTCGACCAGGCGGATCGGCTCGATGCTGAACGGGTAGAGGTCGTGCGCGCCCCCACCGGCGGCGCGGGCCGTCAGCCTCGTGTACTCGAAGACCGGCCCGAGCTGAGCGGCACTGAGCAGGATCGCCAGCCCGGCCGCGAGGACCAGGCCGAGCACGGCGATGCCCAGCGGGAACCGCCAGCCGCGCCGGGTCCAGAAGGCGACGAACCCCAGGCCGGCCAATCCCCAGGCCGCCATCACCCCCGACGGCACCCAGGCCATCCAGGGCAGCGGCATCGGTGGGATACCGGGCGGGCGCTTCCGCGGCAGCCACTGCGCCAGGGCGACCGTCGCCAAGATCGCGATCAGCAGCCCGATCAGGGCGAGCGGGACCAACCCCGCCAGTCGGGATCGGGCCCAGCGCGCGGTGCCGGCCGCCGGCACGGCGCGCCCGACCGCGCGGGCGCGACTCCAGGCGATCCCCGCGGCGTAGGCGAGGGCCGACCAGCCCAGGAGGTAGGCCGACTGGGGGTCTCCGCCGAGCACCTGCATCGCCAGAACCATCGCCAGCTCGAGCAGACCCCGCCGCCGGCCCAGACGAACCCAGCGATCAACCGCGCGGACCCCCAGCGGTAGCCAGGCCGCACCCACCAGGTAGATCACGTTCGAATGCTGGAACAGAATCGGGGCGCCGAAGGCATAGGCCAGCGCGCCCAGCGCCGCGCCGACTCCACTGACTTGCCAGGACCTCATCAAGCCGAGCATCGTCGCGAACGCCAGCGCGGTATGGGCCACGACATAGACCCGCATCCCCCAGGCGTAGGGCAGGACCGCGAAGACGAGCTTGCCGGGATAAAGCACGGCCGCCGTCGGGTTGCCCAGCAGCGGCATCCCCGCGTTCTCCTCGGGCTCCCAGAGCGGCCATCGCCCCGCGGCCCATTCCTGCTGCACCCGCTGATAGAGCGGATAGTAATAATGGGCCCCGTCGCGATAGCCGAACTGGCGGTCGCCGAAGAGGATGGGTGCGTAACAGCTCAGGAACACGGTCGCAAAACAAGCCAGGATCAGCAGGACCGGGGCGAGATGTCGCACGAATGACCTCTCATGTAGGTCAGGCTTGAGCCTGACGTTCCCTCTCATGTAGGTCAGGCTTGAGCCTGACGTTCCCGAACCAGGCCGTCAGGCTCAAGCCTGACCTACTTCTGGCCGGGCTCATAGATCTCGGTTTGTGGGAAGAGCGCCGCCCAGGCAAACCAGAAGGTATGGATCACCTGGGCGGCTGCCGGTGCGCGAAGAATCCGGACCGTGTGGGTAGTCGGATCGACGGCGAACTCGAGGAAATCGCCGCCGATTCGGTCCCGGATGGCGGCCTGGCCCGCTTGCTCGAGGACGTCGACGGGGTAGGCCCGGACCACGCCTGCGTACCGCACCCCGATGATCCGGGCCTTGTTGCGCAGGCGCGCGTCGCGCGGGACGTCCTGGAACCGGGCGTCCAGCGCGTCGGTTGCGGCGTAGGCGCGGTGGGGATCGAGGTGGTAAGGGTAGTCGGAACCGGTCGGGAGGTCGACCACGGTGGAGTCGGGATGCGATCCGCGCCAGGCCCCGAAGGTGGTCAACTCCCAGCCGTCGAGCTGGCGCAGGGTCCGACCGGCGTGCGGGCCGCTGATCGCCGTGGACGTGAGCTGAGACCAGAGGGCCTGGTCGGTCCGGTCGTAGAGGAGCATGTTCGACTGGTAGATCAGGCAGGAGACGCCGAACTCATAGGTCTTCCCGTCGAGGCGGCGATCGACGACGGTCACCGAGTCGCACAAGGAGCAATAGGTGATGGCCAGGTCAGTCTTGCCCAGGTGGTCGTTGATGACCTCGTGCCCGTTGAGCACCGGGATCGGATAGGCCCGCGACACCCCATCCACCGTGACGCCCACCACCCGGCTAGATGGGTCCCACAAGGCGCCGGCGACCGGGGATGCCGGCGGATTCGTCAGCGCCTTGATGCCATCCTTGGGCTGATGGCCGCGCAGAATCGTCGCGCGTGGGACCGTCAAGTGTTCTAGATTGAAGACGGACTCGATCGGCGGCAGGACCGGGTCCGGGTTCCGTTTGGCCCGCAGGGCCGGTGGCGGGGCGGGGACGGCGGCAGCCCGGTTCGGCTGCGCCGGCTCGCTCCCGACGGAGAGCACAAGCCCCACCGTGACGGCCAACCCCAATCCGGAGAGGGCCAGGACCACGGCCCAGGAAGGCAGCCGCTGAGCCGGTGCGATGCCCGATGTCTCCACGATGACGACCCCCCGGTGAAGCGGCCTGGAGCCCGGATCGAGCTCCCCGAGCCTCCCTGGATTGTAACGCTTTCCCCGCCGTTGTCGCGGATGGCGGTTCGCAGGATCTCGATCCCGGGATCGGGTTTCGCTTCGCCAATGTGCCCGTTTTTCAACCGCGCCGGGATTGCGTGCCGTGTTCTTTACGAAAAAACGCATTTCCAGTCGGTGGGGACTTGATTATGGACGGTCTCCTGCATACTCTCATGACGATCCGCCCGTGGAAATACGCCTTCGGCCGGCCTTCCACCCCGACGATGGCCCTTCGAGAGTCGGGGTGCCTCAAAGGATTGGCGCGGAGGGTATGACTCATCCTGTTCTGCCATGATCAACCAACCCTGGTGACTTGACCACCACCCGCTGCCGTCGTGGTGCGCGCCGGCTCGTGCTCGTGGGCTGGTTCCGGTTCGCAAGGCTCATCTAAGCAAGAGTACAGGTAGGCGGAGAAGGTCGTGTCGTTCTCGTTCTGACCCGAGGGTCGACCACCTGGTCGTTTTGAACTTCGAGTCGGGATTTTCTCATTTGAAACATCCAATTCTGAGGAGTCGCATCATGAGTTCGTGCCGCAGAGCGAGATCGACTCGTGGCTTCACGCTGATCGAGCTGCTTGTGGTCATCGCCATCATCGCAGTTCTGATCGCCCTGCTGCTCCCCGCGGTTCAATCGGCCCGCGAGGCCGCGCGTCGCGCCCAGTGCACCAACAACCTGAAGCAGATCGGGTTGGCCATCCACAACTACATCGACCGGGTCAACCTGTTCGTGCCGGGGATGTCGGCCCAGCCGCCCGGCGATGGCTGGGCCTGGGACGCCAAGGTCAGTTGGCGCGCGATGATCCTGCCCGAGCTGGAGCAGACCACCGTTTATAACTCCTTCAACCTCATGCTCGCGGAGGATACCGCCGGCGCTGCCTGGGCGACTGCGTGGTACACCCTGATCCCGGTCTTCCAATGCCCGTCGGACGGCAAGAACACGGGGTTCACCCCCTATGGCTACGCGGGCACCTATAGCGTGATGGGGCCTCCCCCCAATCCCAGCGGCGGTGCGACCGCCGTCCCCACGACCAACTACAACATGAGCTTCGGGGACAACTACGCGATCACACCCCTGGGATGCGCTCCCTGTCCCTGGGAGGATACGCTGCCACTCTCCGCGGGCGTGATCCAGCGGCGCGGGTGGAACGGCTTCTGGGGCACGACCGGAGTCATCAATTATGGCGGCGAGAGAGGCAGCATGCGGGGCTTTGCGGATTATCGGTCCGGGCAGACGGCGACCGTCCAGAGCGTGACCGACGGGATGAGCAATACGCTGCTGGTCGGCGAAGTCCTCCCCTGGCAAGATAACAACAACGAGATGTATGGCCACACCGGGATCGGCTCCGGCACGACGATCCCGCTCAATTTCTATACCGGGCAGTACAACCCGCCCTGTGGCGGTTTCGGCACGTGCAACTTCGCGTGCCGTGAAAGCTACTCGGCGCGCGGCTTCAAGAGCACGCACCCGGGCGGGGCGAACTTCCTCCTGGCCGATGGGCACGTGCAATTCCTCAAGTCCTCGATCAACCCATTCACCTACAATGCCCTCGGGAGCCGGGCTGGCGGGGAGGTGGTCAGTTCCGATCAGTATTGAGACGCACCCGATCGGGCTGCGGGCTGGCCGCGTGTCCGCCAGGAACGAGGCGGAGCCCATCCCAGCCGCAGGGCGGCCCACGGGTCTAGAAGTCACGGCTCGGATTCGCGTCCCGCCTCGGAAGAGCCGCCCGCGTTCCTCGTGTCGCCGGACACGATGAGGCGGCCCTTCCGAGGCACTTCATTCATCCTCCCAACCAACTCAACCACGACAGCCAAAACAGGAAGAGGCTTGCCATGTGGAATCGAACTCGGGTTGCGCACCGCTGTCTCGCCTTGCTGATCGGCCCCGCCCTCCTTTGCGTGTGGGGCTGCTCGGACGACGACGGCCTGGGCAAGCGCTACCCTGTGTCGGGCACGGTGAAATACAACGGTGCACCCGTCGCCAAGGCCCGGGTCAGCTTCAGTCCGAAAGCCCAGGGCGGCCACGGTGCTTATGGACAGGTCCAGGACGGGTCGTTCTCGTCGGTAACGACCTTGAATCCCGGCGACGGGGCGTTGCCGGGCGAATATGAAGTGTCCATCGACACGCGGGAGATCGACGAGGAGCAGCTCAAGGCCGAGGGCGAGAAGCTCGCCAAGAAGCACGGGCTGGCCGTCCTCTCCCAACCCATCCCGGAACTTCAGGCCAAATCCTTCGCAAAAGCGAAGGGCTCGATCCCTGCGAAGTACCAGAGCGCCGCGACGAGCGGGCTCACGGCCAAAGTCGAGGAGAAATCGAACTATTTCGAGTTCGAGCTCAAGGACTGATCGGGAGCTTGCCCCGGGATCATCGGCTGGGCGAACGCCACGGTTTTAACGAGGCTGGCAGGGCGTTGCGTCGAACTCGTGAGCGAGGATCTCGGCCAGGGTTCGCCCCTGGCCGATTCGGGTTTGGCCATCGCGGTTGAGCCGAGCGAGGTCGCTCCGGAGGTCGTCGCGCTGGGGGTCCGCCGCCACGGCCACGGTCAGGAAGGCTCGGGCCTCGAACCGATGGCCGAGCTGCTCGGCCAGGCGCGCCATCTCCGCGGCGTCGCGGATCGGCTGGTTGCGCTGATCGAGGACCTGGTATCGGGCCTGGAGCCGCTCAGTCTGGGCCTTCCGGCTGCGCAGGTCGGCGGCCCTGCCGGTCTGGCCCGGCTTGGCCGCCAGCTCGACGAGGCGGTCCCAGGCGTGGTGGTCGGTGGGATCGGCCGCGACGAGGCGCTCCAGCGCCTGGCGCTCCGCCTCGGCATCGCCGCGCCGCGCGGCCATCCAGGCTGCGAGCCGGGCGACCCGCGCGGGGGTCGCCCAGCCGGCCGACAGGTGTTGCGCGGCCTGGCGCACGGCCTCGAACTGATTCGTCGCGACCGCCCAGCTCAGCCGTGCCTCCCAGACGGGGACATCCTCGGGGCGAGACCGCTGGCAGGCGTCGAGCCACCGCGCCGCCTCGTCGTACGAGCCGGCCCGGATCGCCAGGTTGGCTTTCCCCAGCCAGACGCGATCGTCGTCGGGAGCCCGTCGCGCGGCCTGTTCGAGGAACGCGCGGATGGCCGCGACCGGAGGGGGATCCCGCCGCAGCCGGATGTGCAAGCGGACCAGGGGAATGGCCCGGTCCCAGGTCGCTTCGCCGGCGCGCCCGAGGCGCTCCCAGGTCTCCTCGATCAACCGGCCGGCTTCCTCGATCCGGCCCTGCTGGGAGTAGATCAGCCCGAGCACCAGGGTCAGCCCGGACCCGCGGATCCGGGGATCCTCCAGCGCGTCGCAGACGAGCTTCTCGGCAACGGCGAGCCGCCCCCGATGGACCTCCTGCTCCATGCGGCCCTGAAGCGCCTGTGCGGCGAACGGCGAGCTGGGCGGGACCTGGGCCCACGCCGCCGCGGCCTCCTGGGGCCGGCCTCGCGCCTGCTCGCAGATTCCCAGGAGGTAGGCGGCTTCATCCGAGCCGGGCTTCCACGCCAGGAGATCCCTGAGCTTCCGAGCCGCATGGCCGGGACGACCCACCTGCATCTCGGTGCGGATGGCTGCCAGGGCCCTCCGATAACACCGGAGGCCCCACCAGCTCCAGCCGCCCCAGAGCAGCCCTGCCGCGAGGGCGGCCAGCATCGCCCAGGAGAGACGCGTCAGGCCAGAGCCAGACCGAATGGCATGCTGGGAGAATACCGGCTTGACACCTTGCGCAACCGCTGTCACGATGCAATCACCTCAGAGTAGGCAGGAGCCAGTCGCTTCGCGGGGTGATCGACCGGGCTGGGGAGATGGGGGCACTCGAGGGCGGGCCTGGTCCGGTCTCATCGGGTCTTCACTGCCGACTGCCCGGATGAGAGCGCCGGAACGATGGACCGCTCGCCGATGAAGAGTCCGACCCGTGTCATCGAAGAAGCCGGTGCGACCTCCGAGCGTCACGCCGCAACCGGGCTCGGGCCGCGGGCGTTGCTGGCACTGTCGGCCTGGTGCGGGCTCGTCGCGGGCCTGCTCGAGGTCGGGGCGATCGTTCTGCGCAAGCGGACCTACGATCCGAATCATCTCTATGGCATGAGCCGGCATTTCGTGTGGTTGATCCCGGCGGTGAATCTCTGTCTGTTCCTGGCCTCGGGCGTGCTCCTGTGCCTGGCGATGCCGGCCTGGCCGCGGCGAGGGAGCTGGCTGGCCCGGCGGCTGCTCTGTGCCCTGACGATCCTTCCGACCCTCCTGGTGGCCTTTCCCCAGGTCTATGGGATCGCCTGGCTGGTGGTGGCCCTGGGGATAGCGTCGCAAGTCGTCCCGGTGCTGGAGCGGCATGCCGGCGGCTTCCGCCGGCTGGTCCGGGCCAGCTTCCCGGTGGTCGCGGGTCTCGTGCCGGTCCTGGCGGGCTGCCTCTGGGGCTCGGACTGGATCAAGACGGAGCGCGAGCGGGCCCGGCCGCTGCCGCCACCGGGTGCACCGAATGTGCTGTTGATCGTGCTGGACACGGTGGCCGCCGACCACCTGGACCTGCACGGATACGGGCGTCCCACCAGCCCGACCCTGGACGAACTGGCAGTCCAGGGGATCCGCTTCGACGGAGTCCAGGCCGCTTCGACATGGACGTTGCCGTCCCATGCGAGCCTGTTCACGGGCCGATGGCCCCACGAGCTCTCCGCCAACTGGCTCACCCCCCTGGATGCAACGGCTCCCACGGTCGCCGAGTTCCTCGGGGCTCGGGGCTATGCCACCGCGGGATTCGTCGCCAACACGTTATATTGCGCCGCCGATTCCGGGCTGGGCCGGGGATTTACAAACTATTGCGACTTCCTCTTCCCGCGGCTGACCCCCTTCAAGCCGGCGGTCCTGGTCGAGCGCTGCGTGGGTGGGCTCCAGGCCCTCGAGCAGTTCCTGGAGGATCGCCTGGATTTCGACGGGCTGCGGCCCGCGGTGCAACATCTCTGGTGGCTGGTCCACGCCGATCGCAAGGACGCCGCGGCGGTCAATCGCGAGTTCCTCGACTGGCTCGCCCAGCGCCCGCAGCCCGAGCGGCCGTTCTTCGCCTTCCTCAATTATTACGACGCCCACTATCCGTATCAGCTCCCGGAGCTGAGCATCCGCCGGTTCGGGGTCGAGCCGCGCGACCGTCGCGAGGCGGACCTGATCCAGAACTGGTGGCAACGCGACAAGCGCGGGCTCTCGGCCCAGGAGATCGGATTCGTCCGTGACGCGTATGACGACTGCGTGGCGAACCTCGACGAGCACCTGGGCCGCTTGATCGATGAGCTGGGGCGGCGCGGGGTCCGGGACCGGACCTGGCTGATCGTCGCCTCGGACCACGGCGAGAGCTTCGGGGAGCATGCCGGGGTCTTCTGCCACGGCACGAGCCTCTACCAGACGGAACTCCATGTCCCGCTGATCCTCGTGCCCCCCAAGGGGTCGCCCGCGCCGCGCGTCGTGCCCGACACGGTGAGCCTGCGCGACCTGGCGGCGACGATTGTTGACCTCGTGGGCCTCGAGGCCGGCTCCCCGTTCCCCGGGGAGTCGCTGGCCCGGTTCTGGAGCGACTCGGCGGAATCTCCCAGGTTGCCGGGCGGGTCCGGCACATCGGGCCGGGCCCTCGCCGAGGTCGTGCCCAACGATCCGCAGCTCAATCCCGCTCGCTCGCGCCTGCTGGAACCGCTCTGGCCGCTGGCGGCCCTGACCGAGGGGGACTGGTCGTACATCCGCCGCGAAGGAGAGGTCCGCGAAGAGTTGTTCCATCTCCACAACGACCCCAGGGAGACACACAACCTCACGGCTGACCCTGCCCTCCTGCCCCGGCTCGAACAGATGCGCGAGACCTTGAGCCAACTCACGGCTGGGCCACTCACCCCGCGGCGGTATCATCCGTGAGACGTAGGTCAGGCTTGAGCCTGACCCCTGTGAACATGCAAAGGTTATTGTGACGTAACTCCTGATCGTATCAGGGGTTCTTCTTCCGAAAACGGCGGGCCAACCCCTCGGGCCCGATCCAACAGTTT
>JAJPJC010000246.1 GCA_021324445.1 Isosphaeraceae bacterium | reverse complement strand
CGGATCGTCGACGACATCGTGGTCAACATGATCGACGTCGGCGAGGAGACCGGCGAGCTCGACACCATGCTCAACAAGATCGCCGACAACTACGATGAAGAGGTCGAGACGGCCGTCGAGAGCCTCGTCAGCCTGCTCGAGCCGATCATGATCGTCGTCCTGGGCGGCATCATCGGCTTCATCGTCATCGCCTTGTTCCTGCCGCTCATCACGCTGATCTCGAAGCTGTCGGGTTGAAAACCTGGTCCGTTGTCCGTTGTCCGTTGTCCGTTGTTCGCTGACGCGGGCTGACGGGCCAGGCCTGGGAAAACCGGGGCACTCGAAGCAGGGCGACGACCGCGCAGCGGAGCGGCAGCTCCTCCAACGGACCACGGACAAAAGGACTAAAGGGGAATGACATGGTTCGACACTTGCACAAGCCCAACAACGGACAACGGACAACGGACAACGGACCAAGAAGGGGCTTCACCCTCGTCGAGCTCCTGGTCGTCATCATCGTCCTGGGGATCCTGATCGCGTTGTTGTTGCCGGTGATCAACGGGGCCCTCCGCACCTCGCGGAATGCCGCCGTCCAGGCCGAGATCAGCTTGCTCGCCCAGGCCCTGGAGCAGTTCAAGTCCAAGTACGGCGCCTATCCGCCCAGCCGGTTCCTCGCGTTGGAGAACGGGCAGTACTCGCAGAGATTCGGCGACACCACGACGCTCCATGGTGGGACCTTCACAGATCCGACGTCGCCGGGGACCGGCGACATTACCCTGGGACAGCTTGCCCAGCGGTCGGCGGCGGCCTTGAGGCAGTTCTTCCCCCAGGTCAATACCTCGGGGCCTCCCACCGGCAATCCCAACGGATGGTACGACTTCAATGGGAATGGGGTCCTTGACGGTGCCTACGTCCTGCACGGTCACGAGTGCCTGGTCTTCTTCCTGGGGGGCGTGCCGCTTTACGACACGATCTCGGGAAAGTTCGGCTTGACGGGCTTCGGCAAGGACCCGAGGAACCCCTTTACCAACAGCATCACCACCAGTGCGATGTACAGTGGCAACCGGCAGCCGCCGCTCTTCGAGTTCGACCCGGGCCGGCTCTACGGCGACCCGGCCAATACCTCGTTTCCCGCCAACGGCGTGATGCCGGGGTATTACGACTCGCTCGGCAACCCGGCGCCGGGACAAGGCACGACCCTCAACTTCTACGCCTACTTCAGCGCCTACGGCAGCAGCTCGTATGACCCCAACGACGTCAACCTCGTGATTCCCAACCTGGCGGCGGCCGTCTATGAGGTGGACGCCAATGGCCTCGGCCCGATCGCACTCCAGTACCAGGCGAGTTTCCCGGTCATTCACAGCGGGAACCTTAACCTTGCGATCTCGCCGTCCCCGAACCCCTATACCAGTACGTTGACCGTGACGACCTCCGGCACCGTCACGTACCAGAAGCCGCAGACCTACCAGATCATCTCGCCGGGGGTCGACGGGCTCTATGGCGTCGGCGGGCAGTTCTTGACGACCTCGTCGGCGTCCACGGCGACGGTCCCCCTACCCTTCGACCCCAATAACACCGTTGACATCGGGAGCAGCAGCAACACCGCAGACAGTGACAGAACCGTGCGCCAGCGCGAGCTCGACAACCTGACCAACTTCAAGTCGGGGACCTTGCAGCAGTAGCGCTGGATTCCGCGGGCAAGAACCTAGGTCAGGCTTGAGCCTGACAGGATCGGAATATCAGGCTCAAGCCTGACCGACGACTTGGTTTTTCGTGCCGGGGTAATATCCCGAGACCCTACAAACCAGACCTGGCTCCAGCCCGCCGGCCGTCATCCCCCGAGAGGGTGGCAGGCGATGGCCCCGATCGGGAAACGAACCTCCCCATTTTGGATTTTCGATTTTGGATTTTGGATTGAAGGTGAGATCAATCAAAAATCTGAAATCCTCAGTCGAGGAAGGGCCGATTGCCGGCCCTGGATGGGAACCCGCGATGCGAAACCAATCCCAAATCCAAAATCGGAAATCCCCAATCCCTGGCGGCTTCACCCTGGTCGAGCTGCTGGTCGTGATCGTGATCATCGGAATCATCCTCGGCTTCATCTTCAGCGCCGCGCTGGAATCCGTGGACCGCGCCCGGGAGCGGGCGACCCAGACCTTGATCGCCAAGCTCGAGACGGGGCTCAACGACCGGCTCGACGCCCTGCTCCAGACCCGGCCCGACTACAACAATGCCCACCTCTTCCTGGCGGCGATCTACAACAGCAACCTCTACCCGAATCCGAATGACCCGACCGGCAACAATGGTGCACTACCAGGCTATCAGCGGGCCACGGCCATCGCCTGGACCGACTACATCAAGAGCGAGATGCCCGACGTGTTCTTCGTCCAGGCCGTCCCGACCTCGGCGACTCAGAATGTCTACCCGCTCAACTTCGCGGGCAACTTGTTCCCGGGCAACGTCCTCGGCGGCACGACGGGGTACTCTCAACTCGACGGGGTTGCCGGATACGTCCTCCCCTTGGGAAACACGATCCTCGGCAATCCCTCCGGCTATTCGTATTCGCCGTCGGGGACCGGCATCTTCGGCGCGTCCTACACGGCTGCGGCCGGGGTCTACAAGAACCTGGGCTACCTGCCCCAGGGGTACGATGGCGTGGACAACAACGCCAACGGCCTGATCGATGAATGGTCGGAGGGGGTTGCCGGGGATCCGCTGGTCCCCGACCCCAACTCGAGCATTCCCGGCACTCAGATCCACCTCAGCGCGCTGATCGAGGGCCGGCTGGGCAAGCACCAGCATGCCACGGCGCGGTCGGAGATGCTCTACGCGCTGCTGGTCGAGGGCCGGGGGCCGCTGGGCTCGGTCTTCAACGGCGACGATTTCACCGACAAGGAGGTTCAGGACACCGACGGCGACGGTCTGCCCGAGTTCATCGACGCCTGGGGCCAGCCGCTCCAGTTCTATCGCTGGCCCCTGCTGTATCACTCCAACATCCAGATCGGCCAGAACATCGTGGACACGAGCGGCAGCTCGTGGTCGCTCACCCCCCCCTATCTGACCGTGTTCCAGCAGCGCGAGCAGAACCCGCTGGACCAGAACCAGCAACTGGTCACGCCGGCCTGGTGGGGGAATTACAACAACGCCTTCGCGCTGGCGCTTACCCCCACGCCGCCGGTTGTCCCCAACGGGGTCAGCGGCGGGGTCCGGGCCTTCGAATTCTTCTTCCACCGGCTGACCGAGCCGCTCCCCACGGCCGGCGGGCCGACCTGGTGGGACCGGGGCACGACCTACGGGGCCCGGCGGGCGTTTTATTCCAAGTTCCTGATCGCGTCCGCGGGGCCGGACCAGCAACTGGGGATCTTCCAGTACACGACCGCCGACATGCTCGGCTTCGGTTCCACCAATGGGCCCCTGGCCCTGATCGCCAACGAGAACAACGCCATGCCGTTTGCTCTCGACGTCTTCTCCGCCCACAACCTGGTCGGTGGCTTCGCGGAGAACGCCACGATCTCGACCACGACCATTCCCCTCAACCCCTCGGCCGACCCGACGCATCCATCAACCTCCGACCTGATCCAGGCGGCCCAGGACGACATCAGCAACCAGAACATCCAGCCAACCGGCGGGCTGGGAGGCTCGGGATCATGAACAGGAATTGTCCGTTGTCCGTTGTCGCTCGCTTCCAGCGTGGGGGCGGCAGTTCGGGCCGAGGGCTCGGCACCACACAGCCTCCAGCGGGTTACGAACGGATGGCATCCCGGGTTGCTGATCCCGGCAGGGTTGGCGCATCCACCCCCCCCCTACCCCCCCTGATCAAGGGGGGGAAACCGAGGGCCACTCGCCCCTTCCCTTTCCCCCCCTTGATCAGGGGGGGCCTGGGAGGGTTCTTCGCTGGCCGTCGCGGGCGCAACCCGCTCGGAAACCGCTGTAGGACCAGGAGAGGATTCACCCTCATCGAGCTCCTGGTGGTCATCACCATCATCCTGATCGTCTCGGCGGTGGCCCTGCCCACGGTGCTGCCGGCGATCAACCACCGCCAGGTGAGCGAGGCCGCCCGGATCCTCCAGGGGGCCCTGGTCGGCGCCCGAGACTCGGCCATCCACAACAACGTGCCCTCGGGGATCCGGCTACTTCCCGACCCGACCTACTTCAGCACCATCGCCACCACGGGCAGCGCCGTCTTCGGCCAGGTCGATGCCACGCAGATCCTCGCGGCCAACCGGCTCATCCCGATCGAGCCGGCTCCGGAGTACTCCGAGGGATACGTGACCGTGAATAGCCAGGTGGCGGCCGGCGCGTTCAGCGGGACATCCCGGGGTTCACCCAATCCGCTGGCCTACTGGTATTTCAATGGGACCACCTGGGTCTCGGACCCGAATTACCCGAATTACCCGATCCTCAACGTTCGGATGGTGGAGCAGAGCTATTACGTACCGGGTCCGGCCGGGCAGCCCAACCCCCCCACCTCCTGGTACTGGAACATCCGGATCGGCGACCAGATCCAGATCAACAATGCCGGTCCCTGGTACACGGTGGTCGGGCCGATGGCCATTCCGCCGGGTGGTGTCACGCTGGGCGGAGTGTTCTACGCCAACCCCGAGATGTTCGTGAACGTCGGGCCGCCGGGGGTGACCTTCACGGCGGGCAATGCGGGTGTCACGGGCACCTCTCCGCTTGTTCGCATCAACGGCAATTTCACGTCGATGCCCGACTTCCTCTTCGTCGTCAATGGGCAGGACGACAACCGGAATGGCTGGGTCGATGAGGGCTGGGATGGTGTGGACAACGATGGCGACGGCCTGATCGACGAGCAGAACTGCACGCTGTTCCCCGGCGTCGGCGAATGGCAGGAGACCGAGCAATGGTTGGGCACGCTCGCCACGAGCAACAATGCCGTGTTCGCCACAAGCACCCCTCCGACCAACCTGCCCTACACGATCCGCCGCCGCCCGGTGCCGGTCGCGGGCGCGCGCGAGATCGCCCTGCCGTCGGGCGTCGTGGTCGACCTGACGACCTGGGGCTCGACCCTGGAGCGGTCGCGGATCCCGGCCGGCGCGCTCAACCCGTTCACGGGTTACGTGGACATCATGATCAACCCCGACGGCACCGTGTTGCCCACCACGATCTATTCGTCACCGTCGTCGGCCGGGCTGGGGGGAGCGTTCTACCACTTCTGGCTGGCCGAGCGCGGCGACCTTTATCCCCCCTCGGGGACGATCGCGCCCGCGCTCCCCGTGACCTCGGATGTCAGCGCGGCGGCGGTGGCAAACTGGGCCGGTTTGCGGCCTGCCAACAGGGGCGCCGCATTGTATCCCAACGGCGCCGTGCTCAAGGGGGAATTCCGCCTGGTGACCTTGTTCGCGCGCACCGGAGAAATCGCGACCACGGATAATGTGTCGTTCCTGGATTCCTACGGCAATTACAACCCCAACAATCCCTACATCCAGGCCCAGCAGGGTGTGCAAGGGAGGAGCCAATGACCACGTCCGCGCCTGCCGGCCGATCCCGCCGCCGGTCGGGGATCACGCTGACCGAGATCCTGATTGCCATCATGATCCTGGGAGTGGGCCTGGTCTCGCTGGCGACCTTGTTCCCGATCGGGCTGCTCCGGCTCCGTGACGCCACCCGATACACGCGCTCGGCGCTGTTGCTCCAGTCGGCCGCCGGTGATGCGACGGCGCGCGGGCTGCTCAACAGCCAGTCATTCGCCTTTGCGGATTACCTCAACCTTCAGGCCGGGTTCACTGTCTGGTACCCGAGCCTGACGGCGGTCACCGGGGTCGGTCCCCAGCAGACCTACTCTCCCTTCGGCTACGATCCGATCACCGACGATACGGCGACCTACGCCCCCTACAACGTGGCGAACCCCGGCGTCACGTCAGTGGGGGTGCAGCCCAATCCAAATTTTGGCGTGACCATCTCGCAGCCCAGCGCCACCGGCGGCCCGGGGCTACCCTTCGCGTACGACCCGCTCTGGCGGTACGTGATGGGGCTCTACGTCGATCCGGTCGGCCAGACCACGCTCGAAGCCCGCTTCGGCTCTGGGATCGGCTTCATCCGCCCCGACCCCAATGGAGGCCTCCCCAGCGCGCACGGCTTGCAGCGGCTGACGAATTTCAATGGCCGGCTGACCAACGCGGGGGTCCCGCTCATGCCGGCCTCTCAATTCGTCCCGAGCATCTTCGTCTCGCCCGAGGACGTGGTCTGGCAGGAGGCGAACAACCAGAACTATACCGTCGCGTTCAACCCGTCGGCCACGGTCGGCAGTCCCAGCCCGGTTGTTCCGGACTTGAATCTCAGTTACACCGTGAATGCCAACGGGGTCAGAACGCCCACTTATCAACAGATGACGGATTGGCGCTACTCGTGGATGTTCACCGGCCAGTTGAGCAGCGCCAGCAACAAGTCGACCTACGACGGCAACATCGTGATCTTCGAGAACCGGCAGTTCACGATCGCGATCCCCGCCAACGTGCCGTTCCCGCCCGGTGTCCCCGGCCTGGGGTATCAGGTCGGGGGTGAGACGGTCGTCGAGGCGGTCTACGGCTACAGCACCAACTTCGGCGTCCCGGGAGCGACCACCGGGTACGGTGCCGGGGCCGACCGGACCGTGCTGCTGCGATGGCCGATCACCATGGCCGACCCGGTCGTCCACGCCGGCGACTGGATCGCCGACGTCACCTACGAGCGGAGCCAGGCGGTGATCGACTCGCGGTGGTGGGGCGGCAACACGGACGCCAATGGCAATCCGCTGCCCACCGGGACCCCCAACCCAACCAATAATTTCGAGTGGGACAACCTGCCGCCGGTGCGCTGCTACTGGTACCAGGTCCAGAAGGTCACGCCCGTGGCCAGCTCGGCCGGGAACCCGAGCATGCAATTCTCCACCGACGGCGGCACCTACCGTTACATGTTCGTTTACGTCAATCAGTCCTTGCAGTCGCGGACCCTCTTGACGAGTGCCAATGGCGTGGTCCAGCCGGCGGTCGTGAACGCGGCCCTGATCGCGCCCAACGTCGTCAACGTGATCCCCCAGACGATCTTTGTGCGTTAGTCCTCCGTAGGTCAGGCTTCAGCCTGACAGAACCTGAATGTCAGGCTGAAGCCTGACCTACGTAAGAGGCGGAGCGGAGCCATGTTCATTCGCGATCGAGGACCGAGGACGAGGCGCGGCGTGACCCTCGTCGAGATGCTGGTCACCGTGGCCGTGCTGGTGATCCTGATGACGATCCTGGTGCAGATCTTCCAGGCGGCGACCGGCTCGGTCTCCGCGGCGCAGGCGTACCAGCAACTGGACGATCAGCTCCGCCGCATCGACGGCATCATCCGCGCCGATCTCGAGGGGGTCACGGCGAAGTTGACTCCGCCCCTGGACCCGTCCCAGAACCTCGGCTACTTCGAGTACGGCGAGAATGAGTTCGCCGATAGCCAGGGTGAAGACAGTGACGACTACATTCGATTCACCGCCAAGGCTCCCGAGGGCCGGTCGTTCACCGGACGAATGTGGATCGCGGCCCCGGGAACCGCAATGGGTTTCTACAACGGAACTGTCCAACCAGTCACGGTCACCAGCGAGTATGCCGAGATCATCTACTTCGTCCGATCCGGCAACCTCTATCGCCGCGTGCTGCTGGTCAACCCCCAGCTCCAATCGACAATCGTGCCGGCGCTCAACAACCTTGGGTATAACCCCGCTGGTGGCACCTACAACTTCCTGTCGTCGTACCTCGCCAACGGGTCAATCCTGAGCTGGCAGGGCGTCAATGACCTGTCGGCTCGGCCAGCGGCCACCGGGCCGAACATGGTCGCAATCAACCAGCTACCTGCCGCGCAACAGGGGCTGACCCAGGCCCGGCAGACCATCGTCCTGAACAGTCTGGGCGATCTGACCAACCGCGAGAACCGGGCGTTCTCGCCTCGGTTCTCCAATGACTTCACGAACAACGCCAGCGGCTACCCTCCTGCCGGACTGCCCGACGGGTTCCCGGATGACGTCAATGGCGATAACGTGCCCGACCTGTATCCATCCCTGTATTCGGGGGTCTACAACCCACTGAATCCGATCTCTGGCACCTGGCAGCTCATCTTCGAGCCGAGCATCTTCCCCAACCAGGCCGGCGATGCCTTCATGGCGTTCCCCTGGGTCTTCCCCGGCGCCTACTCCCGGCCACAAACCTTGAACAATTACGCTCTCGGCTGGATTCATTCGCCCACGCCGGCGGCCAGGAACTTCAGCGGGAATGTCTACCAGTTCGATACGAATCCTCTGGGTTACCTCCAGAACATGAACCATAATCCCCTGGACCTGGGAGACAACCTGCCAACGCCCCTGTCGACGGGGAATGCGGCGGGCAAACAGACCTGGTGGGGCTTCCCCACCTGGCGCGAGACGCTTTCCCCCAACTGGACGGATCCGACCATCGCGGTCAACGTGGCCGGCGCTCAGCCCAGAGGGCTGGTCCCACCCACTGCGGCACTACTCACCAACGGCAGCATGGAGACCGCGCCTCCCAATCCCAACCTGCTTCCCCCCATGCTCTCCAGTTTCACGTATGGGAACGGGACAGTCATCCCGTTGCGGGCTCTGGGGTCGATGTTCAACGACAACCAGTTCAGCGACGGAGCGGGGACCGGCTCAGCCTTCCTGCTCACTTCCGCGGGGGCCCCCAATCCCCTGCTCTGGACCCAGAGCTGGGAAGACGACCTGATCATGACGGGCGTGCGGAGCTTCGATGTCAAGGCCTACGACAACGCCCTGGCCGGCTACGCCGACCTCGGCTGGGGAGACGACGTGCGGACATCCGGCTACACCGGCACGCCCTTCCTGGCGGGCAATCCGGACTACTCTGGAAATAATACGCCTGTGTATCCCCCACTCGTGGCCATCCAGGGCGGCTTCTGGGATTACATCAACCAGACGTTCGCGCACGAAGGGCGGATGCCGCCGCTGGTCGAGGACAACCGGCTGGACGCCCAGTATCCCAACCCCTCCTACCTCCGTTACGACATCCAGCCGGCACAGCAGTACGCGAATATCTCAGACCCGGTTGCCGGAAATTTCAATTTCTCAAACTACACGAGCAACATCGGCGACGACAATCCCGGGATCGTGCGGTTGCGGCGGGTCTGGGACTCGTGGTCGACCGAGTACACCCGCGCGCCGGCCACGGGGATCTACAACAACCCCAACAATCCACCCGGCAGCAACACCCCCGATCCCCTGAATGGCTTCCCGTGGGGTCCGCCGTTCTCGCCGCCGATCTATCCGTCGTATCCGCCCCCTTACCCGGCGCCGCTGCGGGGCATCCAGATCCAGCTCCGGGTCGTGGATCCCACCAGCCAGCGCATCAAGTCGCTGACGATCCGGCAGGACTTCACGGATAAGCTTTGAATGGTTTTCGGTGTTCGGTTTTCGGTGTTCGGCAAGAGGTGGACAGCGTATGAGCATGGCGACGACTCCCACAACCCCGGCGGACCTGACCCCGTTCGAGGTGCCGGGCCCCGTGACGCGCGTCCCTTCCCTCGACGAACTTCGCCGGCTGACGGAGATCCCTGACCGCCGGGTCGTGTACCGCAACGTGGATTGGGCTTTCTACGAGCAATTGGTGGATTCCATCCCGGAGGGGAGCAACATCCACGTCGATTACGACGGGAAGGATCTGGAGGTCATGCCCAACGGGCCGCGGCACGAAAGACTGAAGGGTTTGCTCGGCGACTTCGTCAAGGTCGTCGCGGCCGCGTTGGGAATCCCTTGCGAGTCAATGTCGCGGACAACGTGGGAACGGCCCAAAATCGCGCGTGGCGTGGAGGCCGACGATTGTTTCTATTTCCTGCCCGAGAAGCTGGTGCAAAGCGCCGCGGCCTCCGAGCGCGATTCCGATGATCTCGCCGACTATCCCGATCCGGACCTGGCGATTGAGGTCGACATCTCCCGCCCCGCGGTCGACCGAGCGGGGATTTATTCCGCCCTCAAGGTTACGGAGATCTGGCGATTCGAAGGCGGTCAGGTGGTCATCGAACGGCTCACGCCCGCGGGGACGTATGCCGCCGTCGAGTCCAGCGGCTTCCTCCCGGTTCAGGCAGTCGAGGTTCGGCGATGGGTCATCGAGCTGGCCACGAGTGATCGGACGGCCTGGATGGAGCGATTGCGTGCGGAGATGAAAAAGAAAGCGAGGCGGTTGGCCCGAGCCGCGCGGCGGCGCGGGGCAGCGAAGTAGGAAGAGCGGGCCAGAAGGTCCGGGAGACGGATGATGAGCACGGCGACGACCCCCATCACCATGCCAGACCTTTCCCCGTTCGAGGTGCCGGGCCCCGTGACGCGCGTCCCTTCCCTCGACGAGCTTCGCCGGCTGACGGAGATCCCTGACCGCCGGGTCGTGTATCGCAACGTGGATTGGGCGTTCTACGAGGAATTGGTGGATTCCATCCCGGCATCGAGCCACATTCACGTCGATTACGATGGGAAGGATTTGGAAGTCATGGCGATCGGTCCGGACCACGACGATGTGACGTATTACCTGGGCCTGTTCGTCAGTCTGGTCGCGGCCGTGATGGAGATCCCCCATAGAGGTTTGGGCTCGACGACCTGGAAACGGCCAGAGATTGCGAGAGGCCTGGAGGCCGACCAGTGCTATTACTTCCAGTCGGAGAAACTGGCTGAGGTGGCGCGCTTGCGTCGTTCACCAGACGTCGCCCACTATCCCAACCCTGACCTGGCGATCGAGGTCGATCTCTCCCGGCCGGAGGTCGACCGGGCCAGCATCTACGCCGCGCTGAAAGTCACTGAAGTTTGGCGCTTCGAGCGTGAGCGGATCATCATCGAGCGGCTGACGCCCGCGGGGACTTATGCTGAGGTCGAGTCGAGCGGCTTCCTACCGGTCCGGGCCGAGGAAATCTGGCATTGGATTGCGGAGGAGGATTTCACCGACGAATCGGCTTGGATCCGGCGCTTGCAGGCAGAGATGAAAAAGAAAGCGAGACGGTTGGCCCGAGCCGCGCGGCGGCGCGGGGAAGCGAAGTAAGGAGACCGGGTTGCGATGGCAAGCGGAAAATCTGGAATTCCAGGAGTCAACCGTCGAGTGCTCCGTGAGCGTCAAAGGGAACGAGACCAAGACCCGGATGCCTGAACCTTGAAATCTGGAATTTGCAATTGAATCGGGTGCTCTGCGAGCACCAAGGGGAACGAGACCAAGACCCGGCGCGAGCCTCAGGCCGCGTTGATCGCCTCAACCGCGAGGAATACAGGGAGACTTGTCCCATGCTGGCCCATTCACGACACCACACGCACGTGCGCCGCGGCATCGTCCTGGTCCTGGTCCTCGCGATGCTCGGCCTGCTGGCCCTGATCGGCGTCACCTTCGCCACCTTCAGCGGACAGGCGAAGATCAATGCGCGGAACACCTACCTGTCGGTCATCCAGGCGCAAGATGACGAGCTGATGGACTTCGCGCTGTCGCAACTGATCCAGGACACGGGGGACGTCCGCTCGGTGATCCGCGGCCACAGCCTGGCGCGCGACATGTACGGCAACGACGCCAACTTCAACGGTTTTTTCAACAGCAATCCCTCGAAGACCGGCCCCACGTTTCTGATCCAGAACTTCATGCAAGAGTCTGGCAATTCCAACTACTATGATATCCTGACCAACATCCCCATTCCCGGCGCGGCCTTCACCTGGCCGCCGGGTTCCAACAACACGTTGTACGATTCCACGTTCTACGGCTATAACTTCACCCGGTGGATTCTGCGACTCACGTACGTGGCCGCGGGCCTGCCCCACCCGGTCGACCAGACGTTCGAGATCCTCTTCGACGACAATCAGCCCAACAGCAACGCGACCCAGTTCAGCGGCCAGGGTTTCCACGTCTTCCGGGTCGTGCCCACTGATCCCAACGGGACCACGTTGACCAACCTCACCGCCGCGGCGCTGAACAACTGGTCGCAAACGTCGACCCCCCTGGTGCAGCCCGGCGTCGCCGGCTCGGTGTTCACCCTCGACGGCCGCTGGCTCCGCGCGTTCAACGGGGCCGGGATGGGCGCCAACGCGGTGTGGGGGAATTTCCGGTTCAACGGCAGCCTGATCGCGGGGAATCCCAACTTCGCGACCCCCGGCGCCCCGGGCGCCGTCGGCATGGACGAGGATTACGATGCGTGCGACCTGGAGAACTGGTTCCTGGCGATCCAGAGTGCCGATGGCAACGTGATCATTCCCTCGTTCCACCGGCCGGGGATCCTCCGGTATGACCCCGCGAACAACGTCAGCGATTGGACGAGCGCCACACCGGATTCGATGGCCCGGATCCTCCGCCCGCGCAGGTTCGACGGCAATGACCCTGCGACCTTCCCCGACCTGGTCCCCGGTCCCAACGGCAAGATCACCTACGACGTCGACAACGATGGCGACGGCATCACCGACTCCGTCTGGCTGGACCTGGGCTATCCGGCCCGGCGCGACTCGCGGGGCCAACTCTACAAGCCGCTGTTCGCCTTCCTGGTGATCGGCCTGAACGGGCGGATCCCGCTCAACACCGCCGGCAACCTCGCGGCCCAGAGCGGCAACGCGACCAACCTCGGAACCCCCCTCTACTCGCAGGCCGAGCACCTGGGGAACTCGGTCAGCGAGGTCGATCCGACCTACGGCTTGCAGAATGCCTTCCGCGGCGACTTCGATCCGTTCAACCAGCTTGGCAACGGCCTCGCCCCAGGCAACTACAACCAAAGCGGAGGCACAGTCACCTGGGGTCCGAGCAGCGGTACCTACAACAGCCAGGTGGACAACACGACCGTATACAGCACGTCCATCACCCCCAACGGACCCGCCTATCAGCCGACTGACGTTCGCCTGACCCAGCTCCGCAACCTCCTGGCCGGCACGCGACCCCAAAATATCCCGCTTCCCCTCACGGCTGCGCAGTATCCTGCCAACGCCGATCCCACGGGGGCGGTCAACGGCGACGATAATTTCGTCTACGGGGCGTTCCCCGGAGTCTCCTCCGTCGGCACGGGGAACCAGGCTCCTCCCTATTTCATGCCCAACTCGATCGCGGACTTCAGCGATATCCCCATCTACACGGACGCCAACGGTAATCCCTACGTCCAGCGCACGACCACGCCGGTCGCCGGGCGCTGGGGCGAGTCCCAGTCGATCCCGGGCCCGCCGATTCCCAACCCCAATGGTCCCGGCGCCACCCCGCCGGCTTTCAACTGGCTTCAGTACAACGATTACACCAATCCCGTTCGAGCCGGCTATTCGTTCGACATCACCGACCTCCTCAAGAACCTGTTGTACAGCGGTTCCCCGATCTTCGCGCGCGACGCGGCCGACGACAATTTCAACACGTTCGACCCCTACACCGTCCTCCCCACACGCATCGGTGAGATCAACGATCAGGACTACTACGACGCCTCCGGCGGCCTGCTGCTGCCCGTCGATCGGATGCGGCGCTGGGTGACGCCGGCCGACATCAACGGCACCGGCCGCGTGGCGCAGTTCACCGTCAACTTTGGCGGCGGCATGACTCGACCCAACCGCAACAACGTGGGCCCCGACAACTACGGCCGGGTCCAGTTCTCCAGCTATTTCCGCCCGCCCGGCGCCCCGGGGCTGATCAGCATCGAGTACAACAACGTGGTTTACAACGGTAACTCGGTGACCACGCCGCCGACGGCTTCGCCAGTGCCTGCGCAGGCGAATCTCGGGCAGATCTACTACCCTTCGGACGCTCCATACTACTCCGGCGCTGTACCCAACCCCATCAATCCGATCGTTGGGGCTTCCGGCACCCCGAGCCCGCCGGCGACGACTGCCACGAACTACTTACCCGACCTGACCAACAACCCGCTCCACGGCTTCGAGTCGTACAAGATCCCCAACCTCTTCCAGAACCCGGGCAATACCCCAGGTTATGTGACACAGCCCTATTTTCCCCAGAACATGGGCGGCATGCCGATCGACCAGGGTGCGTTGAGCACGAACAATACCGCCGGCAACCCGACTGTCCCCGCCGGTTTCACGGGTCCACCCGCCTCCCCCGCGGTCCCCGCCACGTTCCCGACCTACGATGTCGCTGTCAATTCCACGGACCGCTCGGACGGCATGAATGACGCCGACGAGATGAACCTCTACGTGCAGAATCCGCTGCTCGATTCGCCGTTCGGACCGAGCGACCTGGAATGGCTCTACCGCCAGCAGGATGTGGACGGAGCGACCTTGACCAGCCGGCTGGCCCAGCTCGCCCCCATCAGCTTCACCAACACGATCGACGGCCAGCGGCGACGGCGGCTCTACGCGATCGATAGCTGGGAGTTGAACAACTTCGTCTGGGCGAATGACAACCCCGGCAATGTGTTCCCGAATAACAGCCGCTTCGCCGTGGGACAGAATGCCAGCATGGTCCAGGCAAGCCTGAACACGAACTCCGTGTTCGTGACGCCCTCGCTGGCCCAGCGCGACAAGAAGATCAACCTGAATTACCCGCTGCCGGTCTCCAACGACCCCAATGAGCCGGTCCGGCACAAGTGGATCAGCGACGCCTATCAGCTCCTGAAGGTCGTCCTTCCGCCCAAGGCGGTCGACACGCCCGAGGAGCTGGCGCAGCTCAGCCAGTTTTTGATCAACATCATCGACTTCCGCGACCCGGATGCCACGATGACCCACTGGGTCAACCCGGACGTCTTTATCACGCCCAGCCAGAACGTGAACGCTCCTCCCACGCTGTCCATCGGCTCGGCGACCCCCGCCACCCAGACGATCGACGCCAGTATTCCCCTCGATCAGTACGGCATGGAGTACAACCCGGTCGCGATCAACGAGGTGCTGGCTTACACGTTCCAGACCCGGGTCTCGGGGACCCTCGCCTACAACAGCCGGTTCTTCATCGAGCTGGTCAATACCCTGACCGCCGCCTACAACCCCAATTATGACTACGGCAACCCGCCGGCGACCAACCCGGTCAACAATTACTACGGCAACGCCAGCGTGCTCAACCTGGGCGGGTTCAATTCCGCCAACTACGTCACAGGCGATCCGTACTCGGGCGGATGCTGGGACCTCGTCTTCACGCCGGATACCCCCCAGAGCCGTCCCGATCCCTACCGTGGCGAGCTGCTCTACAACAACGCCCCGGGCGTGACCAGCTATTACGGCCTGATCCCGCTGACTCGGGATGCCTTCGGCGGTGCAACAACCACGGCACCGAACCAGGGAGACGTGACCCTCCTCCCCATGAATCCCAACCCACCGGGGAACACCCCGGCGACGCCGATGCTGCCTGTACCCCAAACGTTGCCGGGTGGTCTGACTATACCCCCCAGCTACTACTACGTCATCGGCAACCCGCAGACCGTCGCCAATTCCGAGAGCAATCCACCGTCGACGACCGCGAGCACCGCTTCGACAGGCCAGACGGGTAATCTCAACAACACGTACTATTACAGCCTGACTCGGACCCTGGCGACGGGCTATAATCCGCTGTCGAACACGACCGCCCCGAGCACCACGAACACCGTGGGGTTCACCTCCTGGCGCCCGGGGATCCTTCCCCTCGCGCCCTCTCAGATCGGGGCTCAAGTGCCGCCCCCGGCCAATCCACCGGCCAACTATGCGTCGCAGATCTCCGTCCCGACGGTGTATGGAGCCACCGGGACTCCTCCGGTCGGAGGCCATCCGGGGGCCGCGTATTACTGGGTCTGCCTGCGGCGTCCCGCCAATCCCTTCGCCCCGGTCTCGCTGTCCAACCCGATGTGCGTGGTCGACGCCATGCGGTTCCCCTATATTGACGGGACGGGTTACACCACCACCGTAACCGACAGCGCGGGGAACCCCGCCACGACCGGCCCCTACAACACGATCTTCTCCGCCCAGCGGCTCCAGCCGTATCGCGGCGGGCACGCCGTCCCCGTTGCGGGTGTGACGACGGGCGCGGCCAACGCCAACGGCATGATCACGACCACGGCCACGACCACGCCCGTGAGCACGCCCGACCCCCGCTACGGCTACTCCGAGCAGATCGCCGTCCCCCAGAGCCCCCCCTTGGCCGGGATGACTATCCCGTCGACGCCGTACAATAACACCATGAATTACGGGATTTACTACCTGAACGGCAACGGCAAGAACCCCGCAACGAATGTCATCATGAACACCCTGGGCCTGCCCAATGACTCGGCCGAGAACTGGGATTACCTGGTGTTCAACGACCGCGACTTCACCAGCGTGGCCGAGCTGATGCTCGTGCCGGGCTGCCCGCCGGGGCTGTTCACCAAGCAGTTCGTCGAGTACGCGCCCTCGATGATCAACGCGGCCAATATCTTCTCGGCGGTCACGCCGGTCATCACGCCCATATCCACCAACGGCGGCTCCAATGCGGCGCCGAATCCCGTTGCGCCAGGCGCCCAGGGAGGGAATCTGCCGAGCCAGACCCCCCTCGTTCCTGCCATCGTCGCGGTGACCACGGGAGGGACTGTGCCATTCAACACGGCGACTCCGGTGACCGTCACGGCGTCCCTGCCGTTCCTCTCGATCTCGAACGCCACCGCGGCGATGACGTCGGGCCAGACGACGGTTCCCGGCTTCCCAACAACTTCAACAGGAACAACGTCTGCGCTCACCCTGGCCCAGCCGACGACGGGCATCTCGACGCCGGTCCAGCCCCACAGCTTCCCCTACCTGGTGGATAAGTTCTTCTACACCGGGGCATCGAATTTCTATTATCCGCCGACCCAGGGCAGTACCGACCCGGGGGGTATCGTGGGCGGGCCGGCCAGCGACGGCTGGTTCAAGATGTTCGACTTCTTCGAGGTTCCCAGCCAATCGATCGGTGCGATCGGTCCGGTTGCGTCGGGGACCAACTTCGACTGGGCGCGGCAGGATACCAAGCCCGGCCTGTTGAACCTCAACCTGATCATCGACGAGGAGGTCTTCTTCAGCGTCTTCGGCGAGCAGAGTGGGTCCTTCAACCTGCCGACGGTCCAGGTCCCGCCGGGCAGCGGGACCCTGTATCCGACCTCCTACCAGACCCGGCTGAATTCCACCCAGCTTCCGTATTTGTGGAACTCGAATACCAGTTCGCTACCCTACACGCTTCCCTTGTCGACGTTCACCAACGGCGGCGCGCAACCCGCCCCCCCCATCTCCTACGAATACCCGCCGGTCCCGCTGGTTGTCAGCGCGCTCCAGGCCAACGGGGCCCCGAATTATGTCTACCCGATCACCGACCAGACCCCGGGAAACTACCAGGGAGGGATCGTCGACAACGATCCGATCCTGGCGTCGATCTACGCCGCCAATGCGACTACGACACCCAGTGGGATGATTCAACCGCCGGTCGACAACCGGATCAAGGCGGCCTTCGCGCAGTTCCTGTGGCTGCGCCACGGCGGATCGGGGTATCTGTTCGGGTTCGGCCAGGGCAATACCGGCCAGAATACGGCGGTGGTGACGCAACCCGGCCAGGTCAACAATCAACCAATCCCCGCCGAGCGGCCCTTCCACTCGCTGTCCTACCCGGACATCGATTTCACGATCATGCGCCCGGCGGCTTTGCCGCCATCCCAGTACACCAATCCGCCGGTCCTCCAGAATGCCGCCAGCATCACGATGCCGGGGACCATCAACGGCGCGACCTACCAGTGTTACGCGCCCTACGTCACGCCCAACAACAATGCTCCCTTCACCCCCGGTCCCGGCAATGCCCAGACCGTTCCGGTCGTTTACACGGGCGACCCCGGCGTCCGCAACCCGTTGCTGAGTCAAGGCTATGTGACCGGCTCGGCGTATCCCGCACCGATCGGCGTCGAGTTCCCTGCCCCTAACACACCCACACCAGATCTAGTGGTCCTGCCCCCGCCCATCCCGAGCCTGCGGTTGTTCCAGGTCCCCGATGCTTACGGCCAGGGTTCGACCTTGGCCGCTGGCTACTCGGAGAACAACATCCCCCCGTCGATGAGCAATGCCGGCGATACGGGCGACCCCTACATCAACAGCCAGATCCCTTACATCTACAACACGAACCTACCGACCCCAGCGCCGACCCCGACGCAGCCAGTGAACACGGCCTTCAACGGAGTCTACTCGCTGAACAATGGGTTCAACAGCCTCGCCTGGTCGGGTGGGGTCGAGTATCTGGGCGGCGCGACCCCCGGGTATGCGCCGATCCCCGCACCCGGTGCGCTGCCGCCGACGACGGTCCTACCCTTGGGGGCGAACGGTCCTGTGCCGCCGACGACGGCGACCAACGCCTCGGCGTTTTTCCCCACTGCCGCGAGCGGCGAGTACCTCGGCGCGAATAGTTCGGGCGGCAACACCGACGACCGGCAGCATCCGTTCTGGCGGTCGGAGCTGATGCAGAAGGCGATGAACCTGACCACGGTCCGGACCCACCAGTACGCGGTCTGGATCACGATCGGCTTCTTCGAGATCAAGCGGCAGGGTGACATCGCCATGCTGGCTCAGGGCAACCCGCAGTTGGCCTTCGACGTCATGGGGCCGGAGGTCGGCGCGCTCAGCGGCAAGAACACGCGGTTCCGCGGCTTCTTCCTGGTGGATCGGCTCAAGGTCACCGGGTTCGACCCCGGGAACATCGCCAGCTTCCGTGCAGCGGTCGTGTACCGCAAGGTCATCCAGTAATCATTCAGATTGCTTCGGCGAGGAGGCCTGATCGGATCGTATCCTGAATGCAAGCACCGTCGCCGCGGGCCGGCCGGTCCGGCCCCGCGCCCATGAACTGTCAACCGGTCTGATCATCGGTCGGGCGTTCTCGCCTGACTTGGCAGGCGCCGTGAACACGGTGTCAGGCTGGACAGCCCGATCGATAGCAACGACCACCGCGCCGGCCGGTTCACCTTGTCGAGGGCTGGCCGGCGGGGATAGAATTCAGACTAGGCTCACTCTCATACTTCGGAAAGGACCGCTCATGAACTCCCGCCGCCGTCGTCGAGGTTTCACGCTGATCGAGCTGCTGGTGGTGATCAGCATCATCGGCATTCTGGTCGGGCTGCTCTTGCCCGCCGTCAACCAGGCCCGCGAGGCGGGCCGCCGCGCCCAGTGCCAGAACAACATGCGCAACGTCGTCCTGGGCCTGCTCGGCTACGCCAACAAGAGGAACGCCTTCCCGCCCGCCGGGGTCTTCTTCGAGAATCCGGCCGCCACCACCCCGCAGACGTCCATCCTGGCCCAGGCCCTGGGCACGTCGACCGGGATTGCCGCGACCGCCCTGAACCGGGCCGGCCATAGCTGGGTCTACGACATCCTCCCCGAGCTGGATCAGCAGGACCTCTATAATGCCTGGACGATCCCGTTCACCTACTGGGCCACCGGCTCGCTCGACCCCACCCAGCCGCCGAACATCAAGCTGTCCTCGACCTCGCTGGGGATCCTCCGCTGCCCCGACGACAACAACTACACGGTCAACGAGGGCAACTTGAGCTACGTCGTCAACGGCGGGTTCACGCGCTTCCCCGCCTATCCCCTCTGGTGGAACCCGTTCCAGTTCGATGGCGTCACGCCGAGCGGGACGGGGGGCCCGCAGACCTCGCCGCTGATCTGGGACCTCAGCGGGACGTTCACCTCGACCTTCGCCCAGTCCGTCGGCTCGCGGCTGGGCGTGATGTTCACCAACTCTATTTACAGCCAGGACTATGAGACCGCCGCCGGCACGGGGAACACGGTCCCGACCTCGCTGAACAACACCTCGCCGCCGTGGGGCGGCGTCAAGATGACCCTGGCCGGGATCGTCGATGGCTCCAGCGCGACCCTCCTGCTGGGTGAGAACACCCTGGTGGGCTACTCAACGGGGTCGAACTGGTCCGGTGGCATCGCCACCAACTGGGCCACCCCGCTGCCCAACTTCTGCATGTTCACCGGCGCGGATGCCATCTGCACCGCCAACGGCGGTGCGGGCAACTGCAACACGGCGTTCGGGGGAGCGGCGAACTATTCGACCAACACCGGCGGCGGCATCAACGACCTGCCGGCCTGGTCCTATACCAACAAGATTGGGACCTTTGCGAATATCAGCTATGGCCAGAACCTCACGCTCAAGGGGACCTTCCCCTACGTGACCAGCGGCCATCCGGGCGGCTGCAACTTCGGCTTCTGCGACGGCGCGGTCCGCTTCCTCACCAACACGATCGACGGGGCCGTGTATTCCAAGATCATCACGCCGGCCGGCAGCAAGCTGCCCGTGCCCTACAAGCAGCTCCCGGTCAACCAGGATGCCTTCACCGGTGGCTGATCGCCGTGACCCGGCCGGGATCCGACACCGGGTCCCGGTCGGTGCGGTCTCTCGAGTCAGTCGGGCTGTCCAGCCATCCGAGTGGCTGGCGGCTCGAGCTTCTCCGGAAGTTCAGGCACGCGATCCCGGGAGACCTTCGGTCGCCCCCGCGGCGGGGTCAGGAGAGGAGACCCGCGCCGAACTCGTGGGGTTTTCGCGCATTCCTTTCTGTTGAGAGTGAGCTGACGGGTTCCGGCCGTCCGCGCCGGCTTCGGCCGATGGGGTCGAGCCGGCACGACCACGAGCCGAATGCCCTGGTTCCGACACCGCCCGGAGAGGTCCCGCCGAGGGACCTTCGTCCGGGCAGTCTCTTTGTGATAACCTCGGAGGGAGTTGTTGGGGACGGACGATGGGGCAGCCGGCCCCTCATTGGCTTGTCTGGATGAACTTGTTCGGGATGGAGAACTGGAACTTCTCGTCGCTCCCCGAGGCAGGCAGATCCAGTTCCAGGGTCGACATCATCGACGTCGGTCCGAACTCCAGTACGTCGTCATAGATTTGCTTTCCGGCCAGCGTCAGGTTCTCCGCCGGAGGTCCGAGCAAGGGGTGAGCCTTGGTGGGGTCCGAGCGATCGCGGAGGACCAGTTGCTTCTTGTAATAGGTGATGGGTTTGGCGTCGTAATTCTGGATTCGCAGCGTGATGGTGAGGCCTCCCGATCCGGGGAGCGCAGTCAGTCCCGGGCGCGTCGCACGGACGATGGTTACCTCGGTGACGCCGATGCGTACCGGCGTCCCGGCCTCGGCGCGGGACTGGCTCACGATCGGGGCCGGGGCCGAGGCCTTGCCTTTCGCCGACTTCTTGCCGGGGGAGCCGGATCCGGAGTGAATCGCCTCCTCCTTCTGCTTGGCGAAGCGGTCGCCGGCCTTCTCGGTCTCCTTGACCACATCATGGAGTCCCCAGAAGCAGAAGTAGACCACCCCCGCGACGGCCGCGATCAGGACGGCCGCCATGAATTCGCGCGGGCCGACGAACCGGACTCCCTTGCCGCCGATCAGCCGCTCCTTCGAACTCGCTGCCGCCGGGGCCAGGGGATTGCGCACGAACGGCTGATCGGTCCCCGCAGCCGCAGGAAGGCGCTCATTGGTCACGCTGTGATAGGAGGTCTTCGGGGGTTTACCCGTCCGCGCAAGCGGTGGGGCGTCTTCCCCATCCAGCAGCTCGCGCAGCAGGTCGGGTTCCAGGGACGCGCCGACGGGGGCGTCCTCGACCGACCCCTTCCGGGCAGGACGGATGGGGATGTCGCCTCCGCAGTGGTCGCAGGGGATCGTCTCACCCGGCCGGACGGCCCTGGGCGTCTGCGTGATCTCCCCACAGTCGGGACATTTCAACGACGTCAAGAGCGGCATGGCGGCTCTCCCATCGCGACTCCTGGCATGCTCGGGCAACGCATTGCCGTCCGTACGCACAGCAATCCCCCAAAGTTGTCCCGCGGCCGAGGGGCCGCACGGACGCTCGGCCGTGGGCGCGGCAATCCTCACCGCAAACGGGGTTTGGCCACGCGACGATGCGCACGGAGGACCCACGCGGGCCGATCTCTACCTGCTCGCCTCGATCAGGTAGCTTGCCTGCACGATAGGAATCGCCAGGCTGTGTGTCAAGACCCGAGTCGCCCTAAATCACCAGTACGGGTCTTCGATGTGGATTTCAAGCACCGCCTGGCCGGCCGCGCTCATCTGGCTCGCGCCGCAGGCCGAACGGGTCGACCGGCGCTCGAGGCCGGCCCGCCGAATGGCCATGCCTGGCCCATCGCGTCCAGCTCATTCAGGCTGCACTCGGGGCGGACGCCCTCGAGAGAAAGCCCCAGGCTCTCGGCGAGGATGAGCCGGACCTTCAGCTCGATCTCGTTGCGGGTCCATCGGTACCCGCTGGCTTTGTGCTCCGCTGACCCCGAAACCCAGCCGGGCCGGACTACGGGTCATGCCAGACAAAGCCCGTCCCTGCCGGCCATCCGGCATTCCCAAGGCACCAGCCCATCCCCGCCGGCGCCGCGATTGCGAGGTTCCGAGGCGAGGTGCAGTGTACTCGATCGCCGTCTTGTGGCAAAATACGGGACGATCCGCCCTGGCGCGGATCGTCTTCATGAGATCCCGGTAGGCTGATTCAACCAGAGGTTCTTCGCATGCTCTTCGCGTATATCGGCCCCGAGACGATGATGCCGGTGGCCTCGGTGATCGCCGCGGTGACAGGCGTCGTGCTGATGTTCGGTCGCAGCGTGGTCCAGGTCGGCCGCAATGTGTTCCGAGGCATCTGGCCCAAGTCCAAGCCGAAGGTCCTGGACAAGGATCTGTGAGAGTGCTGGATAGAAACGAGGACGGAGCCATCAAGAAGGTCATCGTCATCGGTCTGGACGGTCTGGACCCCGGCATCACGGCGGGGTTGCTCGAGGCGGGGCGGCTTCCCAACCTGGCCCGGCTGCGGGAGCAAGGCGGCTTCGCGCGGGTCGCCACCACGCGCCCGGCCCAGACGCCAGTTGCCTGGTCCAGCTTCGCCACGGGGACCAACCCGGGCGGACACGGGATCTTCGACTTCCTCCGCCGCAGTCCCAGGACGTACCTGCCCGACCTGGCTTTGAACCGTTATGAGCAGAAGAACGCGTTCCTGCCGCCGAAGGCCGTCAACCTCCGGCGCGGGACGCCCGTCTGGGACCTGCTCAAGGCCGCCGGCCGCGGCGCGACCGTTCTGCGCTGCCCCTGCACGTATCCGCCCGACCCGGTCCGGGGCCGCATGCTCTCGGGCATGGGCGTCCCCGACCTGCGCGGCGGGCTGGGGACCGCCACGTTCTACACCACCGAGGAATCGGCAAGGCCCCGCGAGAGCGAGCAGGTGCTCCGGCCCCAGCCGGTCGCCGGCAGTGACGGTGTCTTCGCCACCCACCTGATCGGCCCCCGCAATCCCCGGGCCGGCGGCGACCTCCGCGTCGAGGTCACGATCCGGGTCGATCGACCGGGGCGCCGGGTGCTGCTCCGGTCCGACGGCACTCCCAGGGAGCTGGAAGTCCGCCAGGGAGCCTGGAGCGACTGGCTGCGGGTCAAGTTCAAGCTCGGGCTGCTCCAGTCGGTCCGGGGCATGGTGCGGTTCTACCTGATCGCCTGCGAGCCGGAGCTGGCCCTTTATGCCTCGCCGATCAACTTCGATCCCGATTCCCCCTTCTTCCCGATCAGCGAGCCGCCCGAGTATGCCGCCGACCTCGCCCGGGAGATCGGCCTGTACTACACGACCGGCATGGTCGAAGATCATACGGGGTTGAACAACGAACGGATCTCCGAGGCGGCCTTCCTCGACCAGTGCGAGATCGCCTGGCGCGAGCGCGAGGCCATGATGCACCACGAGCTGGAGTCGTTCCACGACGGACTGTTCTACTGCCTGTTCGACACGCCCGACCGGATCCAGCACCTCTTCTGGCGGTTCCGCGAGGTCGATCATCCGGCCAACCGCGGCCAGGCCCCGGACCCCGAGTTCGTCTCCGTCATCGCGGAGACGTATCGCCGCTGCGACGCGATCGTCGGCGGGGCACTGGAGTACGCCGACGACCAGACGCTCGTCATCGCGATGTCCGACCACGGGTTCAACAGCTTCCGGCGCGGCGTCCATCTCAACTCCTGGCTGCTCGACCAGGGCTTGCTGGCGCTCCAGCCGGGGATCCGGCCGGGCGAGGAGGCCGGCGACCTGCTGCGGCAGGTGGACTGGAGCCGGACCCGGGCCTACGCCGTGGGCCTCAGCGGGCTGTATCTCAACCTCCAGGGCCGGGAGGAACAGGGGATCGTCCCGCCCGAGGAGGCCGAGGCGATGAAAGCCGCCCTGGCCCGCGGTCTGACCGGCCTGGCCGACCCGCAGCGGCAGGGTGCCCTGGCCATCCGCCGCGTCCTGCCCCGCGAGGAGGTCTACCACGGCCCCTACCTGGCCGAGGCGCCCGACCTCCTGGTCGACTTCGCCGAAGGGTATCGCGTCAGTTGGTCCTCCTCGATGGGCGGCGTCGCCGAGGGCCAGTTCGAGGATAACGTCAAGAAGTGGAGCGGCGATCATATCATCGACCCGGATCGGGTCCCCGGCGTCCTGTTCCTGAACCGGCCGTTCCGCGGCGCGGCCGCGCGGCTGATGGACCTCGCCCCGACGATCCTGGCCGCACTGGGCGTCCCCAAGGGAGCGGTCATGGAGGGGGAATCGCTCCTATGACTCTGGCAAGAGGCATCCCCACACAAGAACCGTCTTCGCGGTCGCTCACTCCGGCTTCCGGAGCGATTCCGCAGCGAGCACGGAGAGAATCTTGAACCACGGAAGACACGGAAGGACACGGAAGAAGGACCAGAACGAATCGAGACTGTCTCGGTTTCCCTTCCGTGTTTTTCCGCGCCTTCCGTGGTTCCCTCTTTACCCTTGATCCGTCGGCGCGGTGAGAATCTTGGTAGTCGAGGGAATGTCATGAAGATCCTCGTCCTGGGCCTCGACTGTGCCGCTCCGGAACTGCTCCTCGGCTATGAGGACCTGCCCCACATTCGCCGGCTGATGGACGTGGGCTGCTACGGGCGGCTGGAGAGCGTGATTCCGCCGATCACGGTCCCCGCCTGGATGTGCCTGGCGACCAGCCAGGACCCCGGCTCGCTGGGCGTCTATGGGTTCCGGAACCGGACCGACCACTCCTACAGCGGGCTGGGGATCGCCTCCTCACGGTCGATCACCGAGCCAGCCATCTGGGACCACCTCGCCCGCGAAGGGAAGCGGTCGATCATCGTCGGGGTCCCGCCGGGTTATCCCCCGCGCCGGATCAATGGCCTGGCCGTGAGCTGCTTCCTCACGCCGGATACCGATAAGAACGTCTTCACCCACCCGCCCGAGCTGTCGGAGGAGATCCGCCGGCTGGTGGGCCACTACCCGGTCGACGTTCAGGGCTTCCGCACCGAGGACAAGGCCTGGCTCCGCGATGCGATCTTCGCCATGAGCCGCACCCAGTTCCAGGTGGTGCGCCACCTGCTCCAGACCAGGGAGTGGGACTACTTCCACTTCGTCGATATCGGGCTGGACCGGGTCCACCACGGCTTCTGGAAGTACCACGATCCCCAGCACGTCCTGCATGAGCCGGGTTCCCCGTTCGCCGAGACGGTTCACGACTACTATCGCCACCTCGACGAGGAGATCGGCCGGGTGCTGGAGCTGCTGGCCGACGACACGATTGTCCTCCTGGTCTCGGACCACGGCGCGCAGCGGCTGGACGGGGGCTTCTGCGTCAACGAGTGGCTGGTCCGCGAGGGCCTGCTAGTCCTGAAATGTTACCCGAAGGCCGTGACCCCGTTCGCCCAGCTCGACGTCGACTGGGCGAAGACCCGGGTCTGGAGCGAGGGGGGCTATTACGCCCGGGTGTTCTTCAACGTCAAGGGACGGGAGCCGCAGGGAACGATTGATCCGGCCGAGTATGCGCGGTTCCGCGACGAGATCCAGGCGAAGTTCGAGGCGACGACCGACCGCGATGGCAAGCCGATGGGGACCCTGGTCTTCAAACCCGAGGAGGTCTATCACCGGGTCAAGAACGTGGCCCCCGACCTGATCGTCCACTTCGGCGGGCTGTACTGGCGATCGATCGGCGGCGTGGGCTATCCGACCATCCACGTGCTGGAGAACGACACCGGCCCGGACGACTGCAACCACGCGCAGTTCGGCGCATTCATCCTGGCGGCGTCGCAGAGCCCGCTCCACGGCGAGGTGACCGGGGCCCATCTCCTGGACATCGCGCCGACCCTGATGGACCTGGCAGGCTACGAAGTCCCCGAGACGATGCAAGGCCGGTCGCTGGCCGCCGGCGCGCGCGGGGCATCGCCGGATGATGCCGGCTATGACCCGGACGACGAGACGATCATCCGCGACCGCCTCAGCGGGCTGGGGTACATCGGCTGAAGTGGCGTCGCGCGGGTGTGGGACCTCTCTCCCACGGCCGCGCCTGAGGTGCGCGAAAATCGCAGCTCTCCCTGGGGGATATGAGCCAGCCGCCCCCGCCTGCCTGCCGCTATTTCCTTGGGGCGTCGGCCTCCTCGGCGGCCTTGACCAGCGCGTCAATCGCCGTGATCAACCGTGGAGTGCTGGGGGTGCCGGGGAACTTGTGGCGGATGACGCCGCGGTGATCGAGGAGGTAGAGCGTCGGCCAGCCGTGGATGTTGAACCGGCGAGCGATCGGCCCGGGAGTGTTGGCGCTGCCGCCGCCGTCCCACCACGACCGCGAAGTGATGTGCTCGACCTTCATCCGCTCCTTGAGCTTGTCCCTGTCACCGTCGCTGTTGACGCCCAGCAGGACGAACGGTCGGCCGCGCATCCGGTCCACCAGCGACCGCTCGAGCGCGTACAGGTCGCGGCAGGACCCGCACCAATCCGCCCAGAAGGAGATGAGGACCACCTTACCGCGGTATTCGCTCAGCGTGAACGGCCGGTCGTCGACATCCGCGCCGGCGATCTCGGGCGCCGCCTTGCCCGGGCAGAGGTTGCGGATCTCGTCCAGCTCGGCGCGGGCGTCCTCGGCCAGCTTGGTGAGGGCTTTCCTGGTCAGGCGGTCCTCGGCGCCCGACAGTTTGCCGAACTCGCCGGCGGCCCGGTCGAGCACCAATTCGGCCTGCTTCATCAGGGCGTTGGGGTCCCGGCTGTGGAATCGCGCGAAGCGCTCCTTGCCGGCGCCTTCCTCGACGAACATCGTCTCCCACCACCTGGCCGATCGGGGATCCTCGCGGATCTCACGGACCCGCTCGGACGAGTGCTTGAAGTACCGGCCCAGCGCCAGGCAGGCGAGCCCCTTGGTGTATTGGTCGGGGGCCTTCTCGATGACCGCCCGGAGGAGCTTCTCCACGGACGGTGAGACCGAATTGGCCAGGCTCAGGGCATCGCGACCCACATATCGGCTCTCGGCGTGGTCGGCGAGCCGGTCGATGGCGCGGGAGAACTCGGGCCCGTCGAATCCGCGCTGGACGATCCAGAACAGCGCGTCGATGGCCGCCGGGTCGTTGGGGGCCGACTCGGCGAGCTGGAGGAAACGGCCGAGGTACGACCGAGGCTGGGGGTATTTCTCCGCGGCGACCCGTTTCCGCTCCTCATCGGTCTTGGCCTTCTTGCGCGCCTCGTCGTAGTCCCGGAACGCCGTCTTGTACTCCTGGAGCAGCGCCTGGTAGCGGCCCCGAGGCGTGCTCACGTCGGGGGTCTCGTCGGAGGCTCCGACCCGGAGCCGCGGCGTGATCGCTGTCCAGGCGCAGACGTGGAGATTCCAGCGGCCGGGGGGCAGAGGAAGCTTCCGGAAGTTCGAGCCGTCGAGATCGACCAGGAAGATCGATCCCTCCTTGGTTCGGCCGCTCAACGGGTTCAGTGCCAGCCGCGAACCGTCGGGCGACCAGGAGACGCTGGCCACCGTGCCGGGCTCGAACGGGATCGGGATCTCGCGCCGGTGACGACCCTCGATGTCCACGACGAAGAGCCGGGAGCTCCGGACCTCGTCGTCGTCCCCGATCTTGATCTCGATGTAGGCAATACTCCGGCCATCCGGGGAGATCTTGAAGGTGGAGAAGAGGTCGTCGTTCGCCGATCCTGCGGTCAGGTACCGGGCGCCGGTCCCGTCCGGGTGGACCAGGGTGAGCCGCCCTTTATGGGCGGGTTCGCCCCCGACGATGGTCCGCGTCGCCAGCCACGTCCCATCACGAGAGCAGTCGAGGACGAGGTCGGTTTCGGGGATCGGCAGCTTGGTCCGACCCGTGCCGTCGGCGTTGACGCGCCAGGTCTCGAATGTCTTCCAGCCCTCGCCGACCGGCGTGCCGATGATGACCTGGCGGCCGTCGTTCACCCAGAAGGGTTCTCCCTTCCGCTCGAAGATGCGCCGCGGACGCGCTTCACCCGTCATGTCGTAGACCCAGATGCCGACCTGCTCCGGGTCGAGGTTCCTTCCGAAACTCGAATACACGATGAAGCGGCCATCAGGGGAGACCTGCCCCGGGCCGACGTCGGATCCCTTGGAGATCGTCCGCCATTTCGCGGTCACCGGGTCGATCGCCGCCATGCCGATGAACTGATCGTCCTCGCCCCTGCGCGACAGATCGGCGGCCTGGACGATGATCTCCGCGGCTCGTCCGTCCTGGGTGCGCGCCGGGTCATCGGCTCGCGGCACGGAGGACGCCGCCGTGACGGACTTGCTCGCGGGTGGATCTTGTGGCCGGGCCCCGGCCGTGCGATGGACCAGCACCGCCAGGCCAACGGTGAGGATCCCGACCACCAGGACGGCCCCCACGAATCCTCTCAGCCTGGCCAGGAACATCATCGTCAGCACTCCTTGGGTGAGGGCGGCGACCGAGGCCGAGACCACCCCGGCCACCGTCATGCCTGCCGCGATCCGCATCGCCGCCTGAACCACGGAATGAGCCAGCGCACCCGGCACCACGGCCTTGGCCGCCTCCGGAGACAGGCCAGCGGCCAGCAGTCCGGCCGGCAGGGGCAGCCCGCGGCGGGTGAGCTGCCGGCGCAGACGTGCTCGCGCCCGCGACAGCCTGGAGAGGACAGTCCCATGGGCGCACCCGAGCCGGCGGGCCGCCGCCTCTGTGGTCAAGCCCTCGAGGTAGCAGAGCACGACCGACTCCCGGTACTTCTCCGGCAGCCGGGCGACCTCCTCGTGGAGTTCCGGCCAGCACTCCGCTTCGCCGCCGTCGTGGCTGGCCGAGTATCCGGCTGTCATGGCCATCCGCTCCGCCCGCCGTCGTTCGTGCGCCCGCCTCCTGGCAGTGTCGGCCCTGGACCGCATGGCCAGGCGTTGGGCGATCCCGTACAGCCAACTGGCCACCGAGTCGCGCTGGCGGACCGACCCGGCCCGGCGGGCCAGGACCAGGAACGTGGCCTGGAACGCATCCTCGGCATCGTGCGCGTCGCGGAGGATCTGCCGGCAGACGCGGAGCACCATCGGCCCGTGCCGCTCGACCAGGGCTGCAAACCCGGCCTCGGCCGCCTCGTCGCGCCCGGCGACGAACCGTTCCAGGAGCTGCCCGTCCGTCAGGTCCCCGACCACCCCCAGACCATACAGGGTGCGGAAGTGCCTCGAGCCGACGGCGTCAACCGACCTGCGTGCCATCCATCAGGCTCCCTTCGCGATGCCGTTTCTTGTAGTGCCACGAGGACGCCGTGTTATTGCACGATTTTCCGAGATTCCCGGCACCGGGAGGCTGCCGTCGTGGTTCGACCCGAGCCCATCTTGGATCGGCCGGCACCGAATTCCATCCCTGGCTCTCCGGCGCGATCCTGCCGTAACCTCCGTGATCGCGGCTACAAGGACCGGATGAACGACCAAAGATCTTGGAACGCATCGGCATCCCAGGGCCAGTACCCGGCTTGCGCGGCTTCGCCGACGCGCTTGTCGGGCTCCAGACGTGACGCGAGCCAGGCATGGGCGCGCGCCTTTTGCAGATTGTTCGGGACGATCTGGTGCCCCTGGAGGCATTGGAAGTAGGCGTCAACGCATGGGAACTCAGGCAACGCCGAGACGGACAGCACGCAGAGCGTTTCGAGCATTCCGTCATCGATGCCATTCGGGACGATGAAGACGCCGACGCGCGGCGGGCCGACGGCGAACTGGCCATGCGCGGCCGGACAGGAAAGGCCGACATGTCTCAGGGAGGTACAAACAGATTGAAACGCTTTTGCAGCCTCGGAGATCACAGCACCGGTGATCGGACCGCCGCCGATCGGTGAGTCGGCGTCCCGGAGGACTCCGATGGTCTGCACGATCGGAAACTGAGCAAGAGTCACCAGGGCCGCGAGACTGTTGGTCAACAATGTCTTGCCGCCGATAGGCATCACCTGGATGTCCGTGAGCCCGAGGTGATTGGACAGCGCGGCGTCGAAAAACAACTCCTCGTCACGTCCCTCGACGATCAGCAGCTTCGGTTTGTTGATCTTGGGGTTCATCCGCGCACCTCGAAGTGGACCTCGCGGACACCCTCCATCGCCTCCTCGCTATAGCCGACCATGACGTGACGATCGCCGCGTTTGTCGATTCGGAACAGTCCGAAAACGCCCTCCCTGCCAGCGAACAACTCGAGCGCGGATCGAATGATGTCATCGTTGTGCGTGGTTGCGAACACCTGGACCTCGTGCCTATCGACGAGTCCACTCAAGAGTTTCCACAGGTCTGGCATTACCGTGTAGTGGAGACCGTTCTCGATCTCGTCGACGAGGAGCACGCCGCCCCTCGACGCGATCAGCTCCAGGATGATCGAGAACAAGCGGACCATACCCTCGCCGCAAACGGCGAGGGGCACGAGGGCGTCTAGCCCGATGTCCAGGTAGATCGATGGGCCGCTCGATTCAGATAGAACCTCGATTCTCTGCACGCTTGGCTCGATGATCCGCAGAGCTTCGATGACATCCCTATCCTGTTTCTTCTTGAGTAGAGAGCTGAAGTGCTGAGCGTCATGAGCCGGAGTGGGAGTGGCTCGGGCCGATAAGAGCCTCGTTCCAACGACGTCGGGCCTGAAAACGCCTCTTATCTCGATATTTCCGGAGCCGGGATTGAAAGTCGCATTCGCGCTAATCGGATTCCCCGCAGCGTCCTTGGAGCGAAGTTGCAGTCCGCCGATAACGAGGTCTTGGGCCGTGGCGGCAACTCCCTCCTCACCTGCCGGCGACGATCCCGGCGAATCCGCGTAGGCCGAGGCTTCCTGTCCAAAGATCTGCAATTCTCTCTCACGCCGTTGTTCCGACCAGTACCCTCGGATCTCCACGGGGGTTCCCGGATTGAGATTGTGGAACAGGGGTCTCCAGACCGGATCGGGATAACCTCCGACCAATCGCTGGCCGCGCAAGAGCCCGAGGGTCGTCGCAAACTGGGGATTCGTCGCCCCGCCGAGAAGTAACAAGGCCTCGAGAAAAGTCGTCTTGCCAGAGTTGTTACGGCCCATGATCAAGTTGATGGGGCGCAGTTTGTCGGCGTCAAGCGACTCGATCCCGCGAAAGTTCTTGATGCAAATTCTCGAATACATGACCCGCTCCCTGTACGTGGGGAACAGCCGTCGCGACATCGTTGGACACTGGAGATCTGGGAGACCGATGCCGTCCTTTTTCGGACTCCCGATCGCTGCCCATCGGGCCCCTCAGGCCAGTAGCTCCGGGACAACCCGCGCCTTGGTGACCTCGGCATCGGTCAAGCTATCCAGCCGGCCTTCGTGGGGGTAGGTCAGCTTGCGGTGGTCGAGTCCCAGAGCCTGGAGGAGCGTGGCCTGGAGGTCGTAGACGGTCACGACCCGGTCGACCGACTTGTAGCCGAAGTCGTCGGTGGCGCCGTGGGTATAACCGGGCTTGAACCCGCCGCCGGCCAGCCAGAGGGAGAAGCCATGGCGGTTGTGGTCGCGGCCGTCGGTCCCCTGGGAGACCGGCAGCCGGCCGAACTCGCCCGTCCAGAGCACGATCGTCTCGTCCAGGAGCCCGCGCTGCTTCAGGTCGCGGACCAGCGCGGCGCTGGGCTGGTCGGTGCGCGCACAGAGCGACTTGAGCGTCTCGGCGTTCTTGCTGTGCGTGTCCCAGGGCTGGTGGCTCAGGAACAGTTGGACGAAGCGGACGCCCCGCTCGACCAGGCGGCGGGCGAGCAAGCAGCGGGTGCCGTACTCGCGCGTGACCGGGTTGTCCAGGCCGTACATCCGCCGCGTGGCCGCCGACTCCCGCGACAGGTCGAGCGCCTCGGGGACGGCCGTCTGCATCGCCGCGGCGATCTCGAAGTTGGCGATCCGCGCCTCCAGCTCGCCCTCGCCCGGGTGCCGCTTCAGGTGCGCGCGGTTCAACTCGTCGAGGAAGTGGAGCTGGCCGGCGCGGGCCTGCGGCGTCACGCCCCGCGGCGTCTTCAGGTTGAGCACCGGCGCGTCGCCCGAGCGGAACGGCGTCCCCTGGTAGATCGCCGGCAGCCAGCCGCTGGACCAGTTGCGGATGCCGTCGACCGGCAGGCCGCCGGGGTCCGAGAGCACCACGTAGGCCGGCAGGTTCTGGTTCTCCGTCCCCAGCGCGTAGACGACCCAGGAGCCCCACGTCGGCCGGCCCGCCAGGATCTTCCCCGTGTGGATCAACCGCAAGGCGGTCTCGTGATCCACCGAGTCGGTCGCCATCGACCGCACCAGGGTCAAGTCGTCGACGATCTCCGAGAGATGCGGGACCAGCTCGCTGAGGACCATCCCGGACTGGCCGTGGGGGTGGAACCGGAACGGCGAGGCCAGCAAGTTGCCCGCCTGCTTGTCGAAATGGATCTCGAGCTTGGCGCCGGGATACGGCTTGCCGTGGTACTTGGTCAGCACCGGCTTGGGGTCGAACAGGTCCATCTGGCTCGGGCCGCCATGCTGGAACAGGCAGATCACCGACCTGGCACGCGGCTTCGCCAGGCGCGTCCGAGTCGGCTCAGCGCGCGACGGGACGAGGCCCGCCCCGGTCGGTCCCCCGAGCCCTCCGGCGCGGGCCTGCTCTTGCTCGAGCAGGCAGGACAGGGCCAGCGTGCCGATCGCCCCGGCATACCGTCCCAGGAACGCGCGGCGGTTGGATGCGAAGAGCGAGGGATCGTTTGGTCGAATGGGGATCGTCATTGGAGTCGCTCAAGTAGGTCGGGCTTCAGCCTGACGGTTCGTAGGTCAGGCTTCAGCCTGACGGTCATGTGACAAGGAACGTCAGGCTGAAGCCTGACCTACGGGCTTATACGCTTCTCCGAGTGGCCAGTCGAATCGGTAGCGCGCCGACGACCACGGCCACTCCTCGGGGCGTTGGCAGAGTTCAGCAGCAACCGGGTTGTTCTCGATGTCGTCGATGATGCGGTGCATCTCCGTCTCGTCGCGGGACCAGTGGTCATACGATTCATCCGGCCAGAAGACTCGGCCCCGGGCATGCTGGAGCGCATTGATCTGGTAGGCGGTCGAACCTTTGATTTGCTGAGTCACCTTCGATAGCTCCCCGTGGGGCGTGAGCAAGACATGCACGTGGCTGGGCATGACACACCAGGCGAACAAATCATACTTGGCTCCAGCCCCTGAGAGTATCGCGTTCTCGACGATCCTGGCCGCCCCCGGATCCTTCAGGTGCATGGGCCCATCAGTCGCTTGGTCGAGGAATCGGTCGGCCATCGCAAAGACGATCTTGTACTCGCGAGCTCGCCGTTGCGCGATCGTCTCTCCCGGGCGAGGTGCTTGCTTCTCCAGGCGTTGCCGCTCCTGCACCAATTGCGCGATCACCGCCCGAGGCATCGCCCCCTTGAGATTCCAGGTCAGGAAGAGGGGAAAACCCTCCGGGATCTGGTGGGGAAGATGTCGCGTGTAACTCGGCCTGATGGTCATGAACCACTCGCTTTTGTTCGAGTTTGCGTCAGACATAAGAACCGTCAGGCTAAAGCCTGACCTACGTTACTCGACATAGAGAGAACCGTCAGGCTAAAGCCTGACCTACGTTACTCGACATAGAGGAAGGCATCGCTGGCCAGCAGCATCTGGCAGAAGTCGGCCCAGGCGCGGCGGCGGGATTCGGCGTAGGGCAGGGTGGGGTATCGGCTGGGCTGGGTCTCGAGGAAACGCCGGGTCGCGTCGCGCTCTTCCCGGCTGGGCGCGCGCCCGGTGACCAGGAGGAAGGCCCGCGCGACGCGGGCGTCGCCGTCGTCCGTTTGACCGCCGGTGCAGCACTCGGCGGTCCCCGGGCCCTGGCAATCGCGCTCGATCCGCTGGGCGAGCATCCGGGCGCGGGCCACGACGAAGTCGGAGTTGAGCAGGCTCAGCGACTGGAGAGGGATGGTGGAGGGGAGCCGCCGCGTGCAGGTGGTGACGATCGAGGGCGCGTCGAAGACATCGAGGAGGCTGGCGATTTGAGTGCGGCGCTGCTGGAGATAGACCGAGCGTCGGTGCGCGCCGGGGGTCGATTCCGGGACGACGACCTCGCCCGAATCGGCGTGCTCGGTCGGAATGTACGGCCCGCCCGGACGGTCCTCCAGCTCGCCGGCAGCGGCGAGCATCGCATCGCGGATCGATTCGGCGTCGAGCCGGCGGAGCGGGTAGCGGGCCAGCAGCCGGTTGTCGGGATCCAGGCGCGCGGCCTCTGGGCGCGGTGCGCTCGACTGGCAATAAACCGTCGATGTGACGATCAGGCGGTGCAGCGCCTTGGCGCTCCAGCCCGATCGGACCAGCTCGTCGGCCAGGAACTCGAGGAGCCCGGGGTGCGTCGGCGGCGTGCCGGTATAGCCCAGGTTGTCGGAGGTGGCCGCCAGGCCCGTGCCGAAATGGTGCTGCCAGATCCGGTTGGCCAGCACCCGCGCCAGCAGGGCCGCCGGCCGCGAGCCCGGCCGGGTCAACCAGCGTGCCAGGGCCAGGCGCCGCCCGGTCGAGCTCGAGCCGGCCCAGGGCGGCTCCGGCTGGTAGCGGTTGTCCGGGTCGGTCAAGAACGCCGGCACGCCCGGCCCGATCTTCGGCCCGGGGGTCGCGGGGTTGCCCCGGAGCAACAGGGGGACCTCCGCCGGCTCCCCCGACACGTCGCCGACCCACGCGATCCGCCCCGGGTTCGGCCGCCGCGGGCCTTCGATGGCTTTGATCACCGGCTCGAGCGCCGCTTCCTTCTGCTTCCTCACCGCCTCCGGACCAGAGGCGAATGTCCGCTTCAGCGCCGCGATCTCCGCGTCGATCGCCTTGTCGTGCGCTTCCCAGCGCAACAGCTCGTCGCGCGGCCCGGCGACCACGAACCGGTCGTTCGGCTTGAGCCAGTGCTCCAGGTTGAACGCCGGATAGAGGATCGCCTGAAGCTGGTAGTATTCTTTCTGCGTGATCGGCTCGAACTTGTGGTCATGGCACCTGGCACACTGGAGCGTCAGCCCCAGCAGCGACGAGCCGATGATCTGGATCGTCCCCTCGAGGACGGCGTACTTGTCGGCGCGGACCTCATCCGGGTTGCCGTCGCTTTCACCCGTGCCGTCCTGGCTGTTGCGCAAGAAGTGGGTCGCGACCAGTTGCTCGATCACCGCCGGCGGCGTGCCCGGTCCGCGACGAGGTCCGGCCAGCTCATCGCCAGCGAGCTGCTCGCGGACGATCTGGTCCAGCGGCCGGTCGAGGTTGAACGCCCGGATGACGTAGTCGCGATAGCGATAAGCCAGCGGACGGTCGGTATCCGCGCTGAAGTATCCGTTGGAGTCGGCGTATCCCGAGGCGTCGAGCCAGTGCTTCCCCCAACGCTCGCCATACCGGGGCGAGGCCAGCAGGCGATCGACCAGGTGGACATAGGCATCCGGGCGGTCATCGTCGAGGAAGGCCACGATCTCGCCAGGTGTCGGGGGAAGGCCGGTGAGGTCGAAGCTGAGACGGCGGATCAGGGTCGCGCGATCGGCGACGGGGCCGAGAGTCAACCCCCGGCCTTCGAGTGCCTGCTGGATGAAGCGATCGACGGGTGTGCGAATCGGTCGCGCGTCGCGCACCGGGGGAGGCGCCGGGCGAGCCGACGGCGCGAATGCCCAGTGGTCGGCCTCGGGCCGATTGCTCGCAACCTGAGCGGGACTGGGCAAGCCCGCGGCCCCCTGCTCGATCCATCGGCGCAGGGTCTGTTTCTCACCGGCCGAGAGCGGATCCTCCGGCTTCGGCGGCATCTCATCGCTGGAGACCAGGTCCCAGAGCGTGGACTCCTCGGGCTTGCCCGGTTCGAGGATTGGCCCGCTCGACCCGCCCCGCGCCATCGACCGCGCGTTGCTCAGGTTGAGCTTCCCCTTGGGCTTGATCGGCCCATGACACTTGACACACCGCGCCTTCAGCAGCGGCAGGACGTCGCGCTCCAGGGTCGGCTGAGCCGGATCGGGCTCCGCATCGCGCGCCCGGACGGTCGCCGCCAGGCTGGCCACCAGCAGGACCGCGGCCGCCAGGGTCGGACCGAGTCCCTGCTTCCCTCCGACGCTCACCAGGATCCGGATCATGATGGTGATCACTCCCCGCGACGCGCTGCCATCTCATCGCATCTCTCGGATATTATGGGGGGATTCCGGGCGAGTTCACAACCCGAGTGGTCCAGGGGTGAGGGTCGGTTCGATGGCACTGGCACACATCACGCTGGCGACCCGCGACGTGCGGCGGTCATCGGCGTTCTTCGAGGAGGCGATGGGCTGGCTCCCGGTGGCCCGGCCCGGCAACATCGGCCGGCCGGCGGCCTGGCTGACGATCGCGCCGGGGGTCGAGCTGCACCTGGTCGAGGATCCCGAGTTCGAGCCCTCGCCGTTCGAACAGGAGTTCGGCCGGCATATCGCCGTCACGTTCCCCCGCGCCGAGTTCCCCGGGCTCAAGACCCGGTTGCAGGCCCGGGGCGCCACGCTCATCGACCCCCTGCGCGACACGCCGTTCCAGCGGTTCTTCTTCCGCGATCCCAACGGATACGTCTTCGAAGTCGTCGAAGACGACCATCACGAGCCGAGGACCGACGCCTGAGGCGTCCGTAGACCCAGCCGCTACGGTTGTTTCTTCGGTTCGGCGGCAGGTGGGGAGACCGCATCTGGCTTGATGACCGGGGAGCCCAGGTCCTTCTTCAGGTCCGTCTCGACCTGGGAGGTCGTCCCGGTTTCCTCCTTGTTTGGCTGCGGTGGCGGCGGCGCCGGCCGGGAGGGTCCGGCGTTGGGCAACGGGCTCGTCGGGGCCGAGGTCGGTGCCAATTCCTCCGTGCCGCAGCCGGCGACAAGTACCAGCGATGCCAGCAGGCTCTTCAACTTGATCGTCATGGGTGGGCTCCTAGATCCAGTGGTTAGTGGTCAGTCTCCTGCGCAGATCAACGACGGTCAAGCGACTCGGTTCCTCCGGTCGTTATGTTCGCGTTCTTTCTCAATAAAGTGCCGGGTACGACGAATGCATCCTGTCGGGCGATTGTGTCCGGCCCGGTGAAAGGAGGTGTCCGATGAAGCTGCTCTGGCAGCTTCTTAAGGTAGTTGCATAGGCTCCCGTCGGGCCTAGCGCGAGCCAGGAACGACGTCAGAGCACACGTTCACTTTCGCGGAACGTCGCGCCGTTTCGGCGGCAGAAGCGTCGGGGATACTCGGCGGCCGGGCTAGAACCCGGTGTAAGTCCGGCGGCCCCTGAAGCGGGCTTTGCCCGTTGCGGCATTTCCAGAGGCGTGAAAAAGCCCTAGGAAATGAACCCTTCAATGGGTTCCACCAAACCCCGGCCACTGGGCTGGGGTTTCTCTTGCCCGGCGCGGTTTCAAGGCTCGGAGCGACGGGACCGCCGGGAACATTCCGAATGATTCTCAAGATGCAAATTTAAGTTGATCTGAGAATTTACCAATATAACCTTTGTCAGGCGTCTCGCGAACCTCCTCGAGAATCAACTGACAGATCGCCATCCCTTGGTCAAGAGTCACCGTCAGATCGCCAAGATTGAAGATCTCGAGCTGGATCGGAGAGCCTTGCTCCTCTGCCTCGTTCTCGCCGATCCGGCCGAACCCGGCATGGATCGTGGGCGCCGTCACATGGATGCCTATTCCCAGTCGTGCCAGGCTGCTCTTTCCCTCGACTCGCGCCGCAACCCGAGAGCGCAGGGGCAAATAGACGCGCTGCTCCGTGAAGCCTAGGATGAAGGACTTCGGTGGTAGGTCGTAGCCCTGCGGGCCGATCAGCACCCTCTCCGTGTAGTTATCGCTATAAATCAGCTCCTTGATGTCGAACCCGTCGGCGTGCGGGCGGATCGACCCGGGTTGACCGGTCGGCAAGCTCCTTAAGAATTTCTATTTTCTGATGTTACTATCCAAGGTTAAATCAATGGCTGTCGATGTCCAGTGTCGCGGGTCTGGATTGGGCCGGATCACGATCTGGCCCTGCTCGATCGCAGCCCTGATTTCTCGGTCGCTGAGGATCATGCCGTCACCGGTTCGATCTCATGCCAGAGCGCGCCGAATCCCACCCAAGCCCGGTTGGTGCCTTGACCGGACTCGACGGGGAACTCGATGAGCGCGAGCCGCTTGCGCCGATCGATCTTGACGATTCCCACGGGAAGATAAGGCTCAGACCCATGCCGCCGGATCATGCTCCTGGGAACATTGATCTGATGCAAACGACCATCGACGTCTCTGAGTTCTGCGATCCGGTCCAGGGGAGGCACGACCTCTTGGACTTCACAGCGAACCTCAGGATAGTAGGTGACTTCATCCATCGCCTGCTCCTCCCGAAAAGGCCGTACGCAATCCCACCGACAATGTGAATACCAGTATAGTATCACCACGGGAGGCAGGCAGTCAATCGGTTTTCTTTGATCGTCCATTCGGCCGCGCTGACCGAAGGCTTTTCGCTGATCGGAAGCCGGGGACGGAACCGCCAACCGTCATGGCCGTCATATTCCGCAGTTTCGTTTGAAGGGGTCAAGCAGTCGGGTTCCTCTGAGCCTTCCTGACCACTGACCACTGGAGCCCGCGCAGCGGGCGCCCCACGGCTCATGACCGCCCGACGCCCAGCGCGTCGGCGACGCGGTTGATGTAATTGAACCAGGCTGCGATCAGGGTGATCTGGAGGATGGCGCGGTCGTCGAAGCCGGCGCCGCGCAGCCGCTCGTGGTCGGCGGGCGAGACCTTGGTGGCGTCCTTGGTGAGCTTGATCACGTAATCGATCATCACCCGGTCCTGATTGCTGATCGGAGCCGTCGTGTAATCTTCACGCAACGCCTGGATGAGGGCCTCATCCAGGGTGACCCGACGCAGAAACTCTGCGTGCGAGACAATTCAGTAATGGCACCGGTTGGTGTGCGAGACCATCAAGGCGATCATCTCGTGCTGGCGGCGCTCCAGCGGCAACTCGGGTTGCATCAAGGAACCGAAGGTGCCGAACGCATGATAGAGCGCCTGGGGGATCAGCGCGTGGGAGGCGACGATCCCGGGCACGCCGTGATCGAGCTCCTGGACCGGCTGCTCGTATTCCCGAGGATACAGCTTTTTCTGGTCGGTCATCGCCTTGTGTACCGCATCAGCCTCGCCTTCGAGAGGAGTCGTTCGAATCCAGGCCATGGAGGGCTCCTTGTTTCGAGTTCATGAGTTCGTGCCGATCGTCGAGACGGATTCGCGATCGGCGAGATCCAGCGGCGGAGCAGTCTCGGCCGTGTGTCGGTGCGCCAGCACCCAGGCGGAGACCGGCACTCCCAGCGCGACGACGGACAGGCCGATCGAGGCGCGCACGGGATTGCGCAGGATCTGCAAGGCGATCACCGCCAGGACCGGGACCAGGAACAGCCAGGGAGAGATCGGATATCCCGGGATCTCCCAGTCCGTGGGCTCGGCCCCCCGGCGCCAGCGGCTGCGGAGCGGGAAGACCGCGGTGAGGGTCAGTGCCAGGAAGACCAGGGTCGGGGCCATGAAATAGGAGAGGATCTCCTCGAACGTGCCGGTCATCGCCAGGGAGGCGGCGAGGAGTGCCTGGATCGCGATCGCGCGGGTGGGCGTGCCCCGGCGCGGGGTGACCGCCGCGATGCTGGCGAAGAACAACCCATCCCGCGCCATGGCGTAATACACGCGTGGGAAGGCCAGGAACACCGCCGCCAAGCTCCCCGCCACCGACAGGATGACGAGCGACGCGAAGACGACCTCCCCGGTCCGTCCAAAGAGGGCCTGGCCCGCCAGCGCCGCGAACGCCTTGTCCGAGGCGATCCGCTCCGCCGGCACCAGGTAGAGGAACACCAGGCTGACGGCGATGTAAACCACCGTGACGATCGACACGCCCAGCATCAGCGCGCGCGGCAACGTGCGCCGCGGGTCCCGGACTTCCCCCGCGATCTTGCTGGCGTCCCACCAACCCCCGAACGAGACAAACGCCATGATCAGGCCGCCAGCCAGGGCCTTCGCCAGCGGCTCGGAACCCGGCCGCTGCGCCCAGAACGGCGTGAGGTTCGACCAGTCGCCGCGACCCATGGCGAAGCCCCAGACGACGAGGAAGCCCAGCAGGCCCAGCTTCAGGGCGGCCAGCACGCGGAGCACCCCCGCGCCGATCGCTATGCCCACCATGTTCACCGCGGCCAGGGCAACGATGGCCGCGACGGCGACCCCTCTCATCTGCCAGACGGACAGCGGTGCCAGGTGCGCCGCGTAATTGGCCAGGCCGACCGCGAGCATCGCCGTGAGGCCCGGGTCGGTCACCAGCAGCGAGAGCCAGCCATAAAGGAAGGCGGCCCGCGGCCCATAAGCCTCCCTCAGGTAGACGTAGAGCCCCCCAGCTTCCGGATACCGGGCCGCCAGCGCGCCGAAGCAGAGGGCCCCGCCGATCGCGCTGGCGCCCATCGTCAGCCAGACGGCGAGCAGCCAGAAGGGTGAGCCCAGCGTCCGCGCCATTTCGGCCGGGGTGAGGAAGATGCCCACCCCGATCACTTCGCCGACGACCAGCGCCGTGGCCGTCGCCAGCCCCAGCCGGCGCGCGAGGCCGGGTTCGTTCGCCTGGTTCGTGTCGCCCAGCACGTTGCTCTTGGATCCTCAAAGTTAATCAGGCCGATCAGGGCAGGCTCTCCGCTCGAGCCGACCGGACCGCCGAGGCAGGCCGATCCGATTGCGCCGAGAGCCGACCCTGGGGTTTCTGAGCGGACGCCGCCGATGTGTCCTTCCCCTTCAAATCGGCAAACTCATCCTGCAACAGGAGGATCAGCGAATGCTCCAGCTCCGCCGGCTTGAATCCGAACGGGCCGCGTCCGCTCTTGTAGGCGATCCGGCCGCGATGGTCGAGGAGATAGAGGCGGCTGGGCATGCCGCTGTAGCGGGCGCCGACGACGTCGTGGATGGTGTCGACCAGCATGGGCATGCCCAGCTCGAGTCGACGGCTGCACGCCTGGGCGACCTGGATCCGCTCGGCGTCGCTCTGAGGCTGAGGGAGCGAGACCTCGACCCGGTCGTTGCTCTCCATGCGCCAGCCATCGGTCGGGTGGGCTTCGCGGACATACACCATGAGGAACGTGGCGCGGTCCTGGTATCGGCGGTACAGCTTCTCGAGATTACCGGCCTGGCTGCGGAATGGGCCGCAGGTGAAGTTGCCGAAGACCAGGACGACCGGCTTGGGGCCGACCTGCTTCGAGAGCGTGATTTCGCGCTTGCCGTCGACCGTCTTGAGGGTGAAGTCGGGCGCGGGTGCACCCAGGGCCGGGCCGGGCTGGAGTGAGCCGATCTCCTGGCGGAACAATCCCCTGACCAGGGTGAGCCGGCTCGGTCCCTGCGGGCCACCCGAGGAGCCCTTGCCGCGCGGTGGCGGCGTCAGCGCCTCCTGGAGGTCGGCCAGCGCGAGGAACCCGGTGCCGCCGGAATCCGCCGATCGGAAGAAGGCGTCGAGCTCCTCACGGGTCAGCTTGCCGTTGCCGTCGCGGTCGACGGCGTAGAAGACCATGGCGCCTGGGGACGGGGTCAGCGCGTGCGCCGAGAGGTCGAAGTCGGGCGCGCCCAGCGAGCCGTCGTGGTCGCGGTCAAGCCGGGCGAAGTCGGCATCCGAGCCGGCGAACTCCGCGCGGGCGATCCGGCCGTCGCCGTCGCGATCGAGTCGTTGTCGCGTCGCGTTCCAGTCGTATCGCGTCTTTCCCAGGGCCGTCCGGAACCAGCCATCGCCCGGGCCGAGCTGACGCCCCTGAAGGATGTCCACGAGCATCGCTACCCATTCCGGATGATGGGGCCAGACAGCCTGGAACTCCTGCACGAATTGGTCGGCCACGCGCTCGCTCAGGCTCTTGGCCCGGGCCGGTGGCGGACCGTCGCCCGCACCCGGCCCGGCCTTCTTCGCCCGGACCGCTCCGGCCGGCGCGAGGGTGAGGATCGCGACGGCGAGCAGGACTCGCCCAGGCCGGGAGCAGAAGGAGCCCGTCATGCCGGTCGTCCGTTGAGGATGGATCATCGTCTTCGCCTCTGGAGGATGGACCCTTGTCTCAATAATCCGAACTGCTGATGACCTCGCCGCCGTTGCGGGTACTCAAGGCGCGCCAGACGGTCAAGGCGACGCTCTCCTTGATGAACCGCACCGAACCATCGCCCAGCAGCAGGTTGACGCCGCCGGGGTGGTAGCTCGACGGCGGGAGCTGCACGGTCATGTTCGCCATCGAGCTGGTCGGCATCATGATCATACCACCGGGCATGCCGGCGCAGGTGCGGGTATTCGGCGTGGAGACATGGTTGTAGGTCGAGCAGGTCATGTCGCCGATGGCCCAGGTGGCCCCCATCCAGCTCGTCAGGGGCATGGCCATGGTCATGTCCAGGGTGTTGCACATCTGCCAGGTCTGATCGATCGTCAGGGCATTGTTCATCATGTACATATCATTCTTGAGGTCGGGCGTTCCCTGCCCGCGCCGCCGCTCGCTGAAGAAGGCGGTGTTGCTGGTCCCATCGGTCATGCTCGCCAGGTTGACGCAGCTTCGATTGTAGAGCGGCCCCTGGGGGAGATACCCCGGCGCGATCGTGCTGGGGGTCTGCTGGCAGGCGTCGCAGAGCCACGAGCCCTCGTTGCCGAAGTAGTTGTTGCCGCCGTCCCAGCCCGGCGGCCCGCCCGCCCCCGCCGTGTCCGACGGGCACAAGAACGCCGCGATCGCGATCCGGCAGACCGTGGCGTTCTCCCGGTTGGGATCCTGATAGGCCGGATAGAACCCCATATTGTACGAGTCCAGGAACGGCGTCTCCGGCGGCAGGTTGAAGTTGATGGCGTTGAACAGCGGCAACTGCTCGAAGAACCCGAGGATCTGGCTGTGGGTCGACCAGCGGGCGTAGACCGGGGCCATGGGGAGCTCATCCTCGTAGTTGTCCCCCTTGCCGAAGGGGAGAGACTGAAGCGCCTCGACGTAGTTGTGCAAGGCCAGCCCGAACTGCTTGAGATTATTGACGCACTGCATCCGCCGAGCCGCCTCCCGCGCCGACTGCACGGCGGGCAAGAGCAAGGCGATCAACACGGAGATAATCGCGATGACGACCAGCAGCTCGATCAGGGTGAATCCTGAGTGACGACGGCTCATGGAACGTCCTCCCATGCTCAAGAGGCGAAGGCTTGAGAAGAAATGGATCGAATGACCGATGAACCGCACGGGCCTGGCTCCGCCCGCGCGCTTTCGTTTCGGCCCCAGTGGTCCTGGAGCGGCCCGATCAGCCTGGAGCCCGCAGATGGTCACGGCATCACGGCGCCCGCGACGGCACGCGTCACTTGGCGCATGCGTACGGCGCGGTTCCACTCCGTCAGCGCGGGATGGAGCCGGCTCGCTCTCTTTGGAGCGAAGGCGGGCGCGGGACGCCCGCACGGGTGTGGACTCAGGCGGGGGGAGGGTGGAAAATCGAAGGTGTTTCTCCGGTCGGGCGCGCGGCCGGTTCATCGATGACACGATGGGGTGGTGACGGCAGTGGCAGGCGCGCGAGGGCGTTCAGAACGACCCATTGATCGGAGCGGTCGGAGTCGGGGACGGCTGTCGGAGAGGGCATGGGGACTCGGCTCGAGCAACCCGGGCCCGAGCAGGGCGTGGGGCGGTGGGGAATCTGGTCCCGAGCCGGGTTGTCGGGAACGAACGAGGATGCATCGCCAGCGACCAGTGCATCGAGCCCGTGGAAATCGACCAGGCGGTCGGACTTCGAGACGACGAGATGGTTGCACCCAGCCCATGCGGAGCGAGCCGCTCCTAAGCCGTGGAGCAGGAGCAGCACGAGCGCCCCGATCCCCCACCGCTTCAGTCGCTCGCAGCGAATGAACCTCATCGCAACCTCGCCGTCGCCGAGTGGGAGATCCCCTGCTCGCGAACGCCGGTCTCGAACCCGGTGTCCTGAAATGCCGATAGGAATCAGCCATGCCGTCGACACATTGTGGAAATACAATACCCGGCCGGGGCGCGGCATTGCAAGAGGATCACGGAGACAACAGCCCTGAGTCTCAGGGCTGTTCTCCGATCCGGGCGGCGGCCCTGGCGGCTCCCTGGGACGAGGATCACCCGATGAGCGCGACCGAGCCGGGAACACGGCTGCTGCTGGCACGCCACGCCGAGACGTCCGCGCCGGATCGGTTCCACGGAGCCGAGTCCGACGTCGGCCTGAGCGCCTGGGGAACCCTCCAGGCCGAGCGGCTGGGCCAGGCGCTGCGGGATGCGAGTGCGGCCGCGCTGTACTGTTCGGCCCTCCGCCGGGCCGTGGAGACCGCGATTCCCCTCGGGCGCGCCTGCGGGTTGGAGCCCGTCATCATCGAAGCCCTGCACGAGCGGCGCATCGGCCCCTTGAGCGGGATGTCGCGCGAAGACGGCTGGGCGACCTATGCCGAATCCAAGGCGCACTGGATCGCGGGCGACCTGGAATTCTCCCACCCGGGTGGCGAGTCGTTCGCCGACATCCGCCGCCGGGTCTGCCCCGTCTTCGAGGAGCTCGCCCGGCGCCATCGCGGGGAAACGATCCTTGTTGTGGCCCACGGCGTGGTGATCCGCGTGGCGCTGACCAGCTTGCTGAAGGAATTCACGCCGGCCGACTTCGATCGGATCGCAATCGACTTCGCCTCGGTCAACGACCTGTGGTTCGAGGGCAACTCCTGGATGGCCCGCGCGCTCAACCAAGTCGTCGCCGCGTCGGACTCCCGCCCGGTGGCGTGAGGTTCGGCCCGGCTGGTCGCAGCCGGGCCGGCCGCTCACGCGGCTGCATCGTCGTTGGCCGTGCCGCCGTTCTTGAGGGCTTCCCACTCTTCCCAGGTGTAGAGCACTTCACGCGGCTCGCCCTTCTTGAATTCGCCGACGATGCCATCTTCGGCCATGAAGTCGATCAGGCGCGCGGCGCGGCCGTAGCCGATCCCCAGGGCGCGCTGGAGCAGCGAGCAGGAGCCGCGGCCCTCGCGGACCACGATCTCGATGGCCGGCTCGTACAGCTCGTCGCGCTGCTTCAAGGCGGCGCCCCGATCCTTGCCCCCAGGGCCGCCGCTGACCTGGAGCTGGAGCAGCTCCCGACTGAACTCGACCGGGTAGCGCTCCAGGTATTTGCAAAGCCCCTTGACCTCGTTTTCGGAGACATACGTTCCCTGGGCGCGAATGATCTGGGAAGTTCCCGGGATCAAGAACAGCATGTCGCCGTTGCCCAGCAGTCGCTCCGCGCCCATTTCGTCGAGTACGACGCGGGAATCGCCCCGGTTGGTCACCTGGAAGGCGATCCGCGCCGGCAGATTGGCCTTGATCAACCCCGTGACCACATCCACGGTGGGTCGCTGCGTGGCCAGGATCAAATGCATGCCGACCGCACGCGCAAGCTGGGCCAACCGCACGATGTGCTGCTCGAGCTCCTTGCTGTTCTCGGCGGTCATCAGCATGTCGGCCAGCTCGTCGATCACGATCACGATATACGGCATGTGAGTCGGGATCCGCTGACGCTCCAGGTCATCCTCGGGGGCCAGCCGCGCATAGATCTCCTCCGCGCCCAGCCGGTTGTAATCCTGGATGTTCCGGACCTCGGCCCGACGCAGGAACTCGTAGCGCTCGTCCATCTTCTCGCAAGCCCAGGCCAGGAGGGATTCCGCCTTCTTCATGTCGAGGACCACCGGATGCATCAGGTGGGGGATCCGCTTGTACAGAGTGAGCTCCACCTTCTTGGGATCGATCAAGATCATCTTGACCTCGTCGGGCCGCCGAGTCATGAGGATCGAGAGGATCATGGCGTTGATGCAAACCGACTTGCCGGTGCCGGTGCGGCCGGCCATCAAGAGGTGCGGCATGTCGGCGAGGTCGAAGACCAGCGGAACGCCCTTGGCATCCTTGCCCAGGAAGAGCGGAACGCGGCATTCCTGGAATCGCCCCCCCACGCCGGTCATCACGTCGATCAGGCGGACCATGTGACGGTGGTCGTTGGGTACCTCGATGCCAACCGTCGTCCTGCCGGGGATCGGCGCGACGACCCGCACGCTCGGGACGGCCAGAGCAATCGCCAGGTCGTCGGCTAGACTGATGATCCGCGAGACGCGCAACCCCGCCTCGAGCTCGATCTCGAACTGGGTGATGACCGGGCCGGTATCGATCTGCACGACCCGGACCTGGTAGCCGAAATCCAGGAGGGTCCGCTCCAGCAGCATGGCCCGCGCGTGGATCTTGGCCTCGTGCTCCTGGACGGGGAACTCGGCCGGCGGCTCGAGCAGCTCCAGAGGGGGCAGTTGGAAGAGCGCCCCGGCCGGGACCGGAGCCGCCGGGACCAGGTCGCGGGTCGCGGCGGCGGCGCCTGGACCGGCCAACCCCGTCACCGGCGCCGGGGTGGCCACCGGCGCCGGGGAGCTCGCGGCCCCGGTCACCGGGATCGGGGGATGGACTTGCACCCGTGCGGGAGCCACCGCCTCGGGCAGGAGCAGGGGATGATCCCAGTCGCCTCCCGGGGGCCGAGCCATCATGGCCGCGCCGTCGGGAACCCCGCGGAGCCGGCCCAGGCGGCCGCGGCCCAGCCGGCCCCGCACCCAGGCGCGCGCCTCCTGGACCGGCCAGCCGATCAAGACCTCATGGCACAGCGCCAGTCCGAAGAGACCCGTCGCGGCCAGGATGAGGATCAGTCCGACGGGACCGAAATGCCGCTCCACAACGATCGTCACGAGGGCGCCGAGATAACCACCGCTGCCGACGGGAGCGCTGGGCTCGAGGGTCGGCGCCAGCTTGTGGAGGAACGCCGCGACCACAACCACGACCAGGCCCAATCCCACCGTCGGCCCGAGCCGGTCGGGGACCGGTCGGCGGCGGATCCGCAGCAGGAGGAGCACCACAAGCGCAGGCGGCAGCAGCCAGCAGGACCAACCCAGCGTCGTGAACAGCCCGAAGGCCAACGCGGCACCCACCGGCCCGCAGGGATTGGACGGAGGCTGGTTGACCGGCTCGGCGGCCCGGCCGGGCGGGTCCGCCGGGTCATAGCCGAGCAGACTCAATCCCAGGAACACAATCGCCAGACCAAAGGCGATCAGCGGAGCGGAGCGCAACGCTCGCTGGCGCAACGACATGAATCCCCCTCGCAGCGCGGAGCCGATCTCGTGGTGCGTGGCCTCCTTCGGGGTGCGTGGTGCGTGGTGCGAAGGACGAAGAAGCCTCACGCATGCTGCGCCACACATCCATTCGAAGATCGTGGTGCGTTGGGCGCGGACCCCCTGGTGCCAGGTGATCCGACCGGATCCGATCTCCCCACGCACCACGCACCACGCACCACGAAGATCGGCCCGGACGTTCGAGGGCTTGCGAATTCCCCCGGCGAGTCATCCGCGCGCGCGGCGGGACCTAGTCATTCTCGCGGTTGCGTAAGATCGATCGTCTCACCTCCCATCTCCAGCTCCTCGGTCGGCTCGACCGTCTGGAGCTTGCCCGACATGTCCAGGTAGATCTTGTCGTTCATGATCTCCTGGATCACGATCGACATCTTGTCACTGCCACGCATGTCCACCAGCGGCCGCGCCCCCTGGTTCAGCGCGATCATCCGCTTCTGGATCAGGGTCGAGAGCTTGAAGCGGCCCCCGACCTTGTTGACGATCTCCTCTTCCTTCAGCTCATCAATCATGGCTCTTGCTCGCTCCACAGCCGTTCTGGATCAGGATCGAGGCGAGTTCCTCGACGGCCCGATCCAGGTTGTCATTGATCACTTGTATATCATAATGGTCGGCCAGGGCGATCTCGCGGCGGGCGGCGGTCAGTCGCCTGGCGATCGTGGCCTCATCGTCGGTCCCTCGCACCCGCAGGCGGGTCTCCAGGACCTCGAGGCTGGGAACCTGGATGAAGACCAGCAAGGCGTCGGGGACCTGCTCACGGACCTGGAAGCCTCCCTGGACATCGATGACCAGGACCACACACAAACCCTGAGCCAACGCCCGGCGGACCGGTTCGGCCGGCGTGCCGTACAGCGCGCCGTGAACGACCGCCGACTCGAGCAGGTCCTGCCGGATGCGTGCGAACTCTTCCTGGGTGAGGAAGAGGTAATCGCGGCCGGGCACCTCACCGGGCCGGGGGCTGCGGGTGGTGGCGGAGACCGAGACGGTCAGCCGCAGCTCGGGGCGCGCCAGCAGCCGCCGCACCAAGGTGCTCTTCCCGGAACCCGATGGCCCGCTGATGACGACCAGCCGGCCGGCGGTTGCCGCAGTCCCGGCCTGCGCCTCGTCCCGCTCATTCCACATTTTGGACCAGCTCGCGGATCTTTTCGAGGATCGCCTTGACCTCCACCACCGACCGGCTGATCGCGATGTCACCGGCCTTCGCGCCGATCGTGTTGATCTCCCGACCCATCTCCTGCACGAGGAATTCCAGCTTTCGGCCCGAGCTCTCGGGCTCCTCGAGGATCGAGCCGTACTGCTCCAGGTGGGCCCGCAGCCGGACGACTTCTTCGCTGATGTCGCAGCGCTCGGCGAGGATCGCGACCTCGCGGATCAGGTCCTTGGACTCGACCGTCACCCCCTGCTCCAGCACCAGCGCCTGGATCCGCTCGGTGAGCCGCTGGTGATACTCCTGAACGACCATCGGCGCGCGATCGGCGATCCGTCCCAGGTGATCGCCGATCGATTGGCCCAACGCCACCAGCTCCTGGGCCATCGCCCGACCCTCCTGGGCCCGCGCGGCCTCGAGAGCATCCAGGGCCCGGCGGACCACCTGGGCGATCTCGGGCCAATCCTCCTGGGGCGCCAGATCGGGCGCCCGCACCTCCTCCACCACACCCGGCAGCAGCAGGAGCTGAGACACGTCCAGCGGCGGCACGCCCGCGCCGGATTCTTGCAAACTCTGCACCTGATCGCGATAACTGGCCAGCGCCACCAGGTTCAGCCGGTAATCCTCCGGCCGCCGCGGCCGTTGAATTCTCAAGAGGACCTGGACCGTCCCGCGCCTCACCCGCTCCCGGATCAATTGCTCCAGCGCGGTCTCCATCGCCGCAAACTCGTCGCTGATCTTGGCGCTGAGCTTGAAATGCCGGTTGTTGACCGTCCGGATCTCGACGCGGATCGCCCAGCGCTGGTCCTGTTGCCGGGCCTCTCCAAATCCAGTCATGCTCAGGAGCAAGACAGCCTCGCTGGTTCGTGGGGGATGGGTTTTCGGCTCGGGCCGTGGCGCCTTGTGATGGGCGCGACCCTCGGGCTGCCCGAACCAGTCCGTTGCGGGGCACACCCGGCCACTCGCAACGCGCGCCTACCGAGGTGGCGAGTTGCTGGGCGGACTCGGTGGGCTGCCCGGCAGCGAGGAGGGTTGCGGAGCCGGAGTCGAGGCCGGCGCGGGTTTCGACGAGCCCGCCGCCGGTGTCGGCAGCGGCGGCGGGACCGCGCCGGTTCCCGTCCCCGTCCCCGTCCCACCGAGTGGCGACTTGGATTTCGACGGGCCCGACGACGGCGCCAGTTCCTTGGTGAAGGAGGTCGCGTCATTTCCCCATGCCGATTCGTTCCGGCGATTGGTCAGGACGACCAGCAGCATCAACGACAGGATCCATCCAATGGCGACCCCGATGGTGATCTTGGTGAAGACGTCGCCGGCCTTGGTGCCGAAGGCACTGGAGCCGCCGACCCCGCCGAAGGCGCCGGCGAGCCCACCCCCCTTGCCGCGCTGGATCAGGATGATGCAGATCATGAACAGCGAGCCCAGGACGATCAGGGCATTGAGGATGCCGATGAGGAAACCCACGAGAATGTCCCCCCTATGGAGTGGCTGATGGCTACTAACTGGTGGGTAGTGCCGAAAAAACGACCGGTCTTCGTCAGCCACGAGCCACCGGCCATTAGCCACCACGAGTAGTCACGTCCCGCGCCGCGCCGACGATAGCCAGGAAGTCGTTGGCCTTGAGGCTGGCGCCCCCCACGAGCGCGCCATCGATGTCGGGGCAGGCCAGCAACTCGGCGGCGTTCTCCGGCTTGACGCTCCCTCCGTACTGGACAACGACGCGGGCCGCGGTCGCTTCACCGAACTGCTGGGCCAGCCAACCGCGGATGAACGCCTGGGCCGACTGGGCCTGGTCCGGGGTCGCGGTCAGGCCGGTGCCGATGGCCCAGACCGGCTCGTAGGCCAGGACGGTGCCGGCCATTTCCTCGGGGGTGATCCCGGCGAGCGAGCCGGACAACTGGGTGGTGAGGACAGCTTCGGTCTGCTCGCGCAGCCGTTGTTCCTGGGTCTCGCCCAGGCAGACGATCGGGATCAGCCGGGCGGCCAGGGCCGCCTTCAGCTTGGCGTTGACCTGAGAGTCGGTCTCACCCAGCCCGTGCCGCCGTTCGCTGTGTCCCAGGATCGTGTGGGTGCACCCCACGTCGACGAGCATGGCGCCGGAGAGCTCCCCGGTATAGGCGCCTGCTGGCTCCCAGTGCATGTTCTGACCGCCCAGTCCGATGGGCGAGCCCTCGAGGACGGAGTCGACCGCCCCGAGAAAGACGGCGGGCGGACAGAGCACGACGTGGACGTCGGCGGCCGGACCGACCCCCGCTTTGACGGCCTCGGCCAGGGCCACGGCCTCCGACCGGGTGGACGGGTTCATCTTCCAGTTGCCCGCGATCAGCAAGGTGCGCATGCGGCCGGCTCTCCTGCACAGACGTCGATGGACCTCCCCAGCAGCTCGGCGAGCGGGCGGATCTCATCCATGAGCCGGTCGAACTGGTCGGGGACCAGGGCCTGGGGGCCGTCGGAGAGGGCCTTCTCGGGGCAGCTATGGACCTCGACATGGATGCCGTCGGCGCCCGCGGCGATGGCCGCCCGCGCCATCGCCGGGATCAGGTCGGGCCGGCCCGTCGCATGGCTGGGATCCACCACGATCGGCAAATGACTCTGACCCTGAATGTTGGGCACGACCGACAAGTCGAGCGTGTTCCGCGTCGAGTCTTCGAACGTGCGAATCCCGCGCTCGCACAGGATGACCTGCCGGTTCCCTTCCGAGAGGATGTACTCGGCCGACATGAGCAGGTCCCGGACCGTGGCGCTGAGACCACGCTTCAGCAGCACGGGCATCCGCGTCCGGCCGCACTCCTTCAATAGGTCGAAGTTCTGCATGTTCCGCGCCCCGACCTGGAGGATGTCGGCATAGCGGTCGACGACCTCAACCTGACGCGGGTCCATGACTTCGGTCACGACGGCCATGCCGAAGTGGTCCCCGGCCGCCCGGAGGATCTTCAGTCCGTCCTGGCCCAGGCCCTGGAAGCTATAGGGGCTGGTCCGGGGTTTGAACGCACCGCCCCGGAGGAGGTTCGCCCCCGCCCGGCGCACGCGCTCCGCGACTTCGAAGAGCAAGGACTCGCTCTCGATGGCGCACGGTCCGGCGATCACCGCGAGGCGGCCGCCGCCGACCTGGACCCCTTTGACGGTGAAGACCGAGTCCTCGGGGTGAAATTCCCGGCTGGCCAGCTTGAATGGCTTGAGGATCGGCACGACCTGTTCGACGCCCGGAATCGCCTGCAACGGCTGGACTTGGAGCTTGGCCTCATCGCCGATGACCCCGATGATCGTCCGTGAGACACCCTGGCTGAGATGGGGCGTCAAGCCCAGCGCAGCGATCCGTTCCAGAACGTGCTCGACGACCTCGGGCGCCGGATGCGGCTTCAGGACAATGATCATGCGGGCCGGGCCCCTCAAGGGTCTCACCCGGGTACGGCCGACCGCCTCCCAGGAGGAACAGATCAGTTTAACCTCCAGGAGTCTTCTCGGGAAGGAGATTTTCTCAAGGGCACCTCGCAAACGGGAAGCTGGGCCAGCCGAGGGCGGCTGGCCCCCACGTCCCGTGCGGTCCCGAAAACTGCCCCTGACTTTTTTCCGTAAGAATTATAAGGTTCCAGGCCATCGGGGCGTGGCTGGCCTCGCACGCCGGAGCAAGTCTTCTAGGGAGGGAAGGTGTCCTCGATGAAACGATCGATTCCCGTCGGCGAAACCGTCGCGTTCACCATGAACACCGGTCAAGAAAGCCAGGGGAAGGTGATTCAGCGGATCGCCGAGCGGCGACAGCCGGTCATCCTCCTGATCGAGCAAGCCAACGGCTGGCGATGCTTCCGCTTGGAAGACGAGGTCACCCCGCTGCGCGCGGCCGCGCTGGCCACGAGCCGTTGACCGCAACCCAGCTCCGCAGTAGGTCAGGCGTTAGCCTGACATTCCGATTCTGTCAGGCTAACGCCTGACCTACGACAATCAATGGAACCCCCGCCGCCGGTGCTGGCTGTAGTGCTGGAGCGCGTCTTCGATGATCGGCAGGGCCAGGGCGGCGGCCTGGATCTCGTCGACCTCGACCGACTTGCCTTCCAGCAGCTTATAGTCCTGGAAGAAGCGGCGCAGCATCATCAGGCGATGGGGGGGCAGCTCCGACGCCTCCTGAAAGCTATTGAACTCGGGGTCGTTGACCGCCACCGCCAGGATCTTATGGTCGCGCTTGCCGGCGTCGATCATCGTCATCAGCCCGATCGCCCGCGCCGACACCAAGGTCAAGGGAGACAGCGGCTCCTGGCAGAGGACCAGCACGTCCAGGGGATCGTCGTCCTCCGCCAGCGTCTGGGGGATGAACCCGTAATTCGCCGGGTAAAACACCGCGGAATAGAGCACCCGGTCGAGCTTCAAGAGGCCCGTGCGCTTGTCCAGCTCGTACTTGACGCTCGATCCCATCGGGATCTCGACGAGGGCGTTGAATTCCGAGGGTAAATTCTCACCAGGGGTTACGTCGTGCCAAGGGTGGATCATGACTCCCACTCGTTCGAGTTCGGGTTTCTGGAAAGGGGGCGGAGCCTGCCGGGACAGTCCCCGGCCGGAAAAACGAGCTTGATTGATTGCAAGTGTTGTCGTAGAGTAAGACCGGTTTGCGACCGGGGATTGTAGAGGACAGCCGCCCAGCACGGATAGACTGTCCTTGCAATTGTCCGCCCTTCTTCTGTAGACGCCGCACCTACGATGAGGTTGAGCATGAGCACCTGGAGCCGCTCTCATGGGGCGCATCGTGGCGCCCGCTCGCTTCGGCGATCGCGACGAATCCGATGGTTCGCCCTGGTCTGGGAACCGCTGGAGACTCGTCAGCTCCTCGCGACCGCGGTCTTTCCGGCGGCCATCGCCTCAGGCGAGGGCACCCAGCCGGCCACGATCCAACCCAGTCTCTCCCTCACTCCGTTGATGTCATCGGGCAGCCCCACGGGGCTCTCGCCCGCCCAGCTCGCGACGGCCTATGGTGTGAACCAGATCGCGTTCAAGGGGAACGTCGTGGGCAACGGCTCGGGTCAAACGATCGCAATCATTGATGCGTATTATGACCCGAGCATCCAGTCGGACCTGAGCAAGTTCGACTCCCAGTACGGTCTGGCCGCCCCGCCGTCGTTCACGCAATACGTCGAGTCGGGGCTCCGGTACGACAACGCGGGCTGGGCCCTGGAGACCGCGCTGGATGTCGAATGGGCGCACGCGATTGCGCCCGCCGCGAACATCGTCCTGGTCGAAGCTTACCCCGATCTCAGCGACCTCTTCAGCGCGGTCAGTTTCGCCAGCAGTCTGTCGGGGGTTTCGGTGGTGTCGATGAGCTGGGGAGCCGGCGAGTTCTCGGGAGAGAGCTCGTACGACAGCGTCCTGACCACGCCGTTGGGTCACACGGGCATCACGTTCGTGGCCGCTTCGGGCGACTCGGCGACGGTCGAGTATCCCTCGTCCTCGCCCAACGTGCTGGCCGTCGGTGGCACGACCCTGAATCTGAACAGCAATGGGACATATGGCTCCGAGACGGGATGGAGCGACAGCGGCGGCGGCTACAGCGCTGACGAGCCGGGACAATCCTGGCAAACCGCGGCACTCCAGGCCAGCGGGCTGAGCACCACCGCGCGCACCACGCCGGACGTCGCCTGGGACGCCAATCCCAGCACGGGGGTGGCGGTTTATAGTTCGGTCGGTCGTTATGGCTGGGTGGAAGTCGGCGGCACCAGCGTCGGGGCGCCCTCCTGGGCCGGCCTGATCGCGATCGCCGACCAGGGCCTGGCCCTGGCCCACCAGGGCACGCTGTCCAACGCCCAGACGAGCCTCTACAAATTGCCGAGTGCCGACTTCAACGACATCACCTCGGGGTCGACCCCCTATCATAGCGCCGGGCCCGGTTATGACCTGGTCACCGGCCTGGGCAGTCCCAAGGCCAATCTCTTGGTCCCCGCCCTGGTGGCGGCCAATGGCGGCAGCTCCGCCCTCATCGCGACTCCGAACCAGCACTCCAGCATCTCAATTTCGCTCTCGCCCTCCGACATCGTCGTCATCATCACGGCACCCCCAACGTTCCCGACCGGGGGAAGTGGCAGTGGAAGCGGCAGCGGCAGCAGCAGTGGTAGCGGCAGTGGGGGCACATCCTCGACCGGCTCGAGCTCGAGCTCGAGCACCGCGATTGCCCCGCTGACCCCGGTCATTCTGGCGGGCTCCAACAACCGGTCGCCCATCATTGTGATCGTGGTGCCCCAGCCCCTCGTCGTGCCGTTAGGGCCGAGTTCGGCGCCGGTCACGACGCAAGCGATCCTGTCGGTCGTGACCAACGAGGAGCAGCCCACGATCGCGACCCACTTCGGGCAACCTGCGACCAACCAACCGGATGACTCGAACCTGGTGCAGCCGGTCGCGCGGCCGGCCACGTGGCCCACGACCATCGACGTGATCGAGCCGTTCCAGCCGGTCGCGCCGGAAGTACCGGAGGCTGGTCAGCCGGCGGCACCGCAGCGCGCCGCGCGGAGCCGGGCGGTGCCGGACCTTTCCGGGCAAGGTCTCAAGGCTGTGCTGGATCTCTCCGTCGCGGATCTCTTCGGCGGGTCCCTCGCGGACTCGTGGCAAGAGGCGGATCGTCCGGCGGAGGTCCGTCTGTCCTGCGGCCTCTCGACGATCTTCGGCGCGGCGGCCCTGGCCGCGGGCGGATATCATCTGGTTCTCCGCCCGTCGGATCGCTTCCGGGGGCGATGGATCCCCGGTCGAACGCAAGCCGATCGCTTTGGGCGACGACCGTTCGGGGTTCCGAACCACTGAGGCGGAGTGAGCGGGAGGAGGTTGGGAAGATCCCCCCGACGTTAGATTCCCCCTGGGTTCTCGGTGTCCCTCTTCCTCCCGACTCGCGAATACATCCAGAGTGCAGCTAAGGAGGCGGGGATCGTGCACACCAGCCAGGCGACGAGTTGGGGCAGAACGAGATTGCGGAAGCTATAGAGGTCGTCGGGCGGCCCGAAGATCGCCCAGTCCAATCGGTGGATCTTGTACGCAAGACCTGTCTCGTACGATTCGATGAGCATCGCCAGGACCAGGATCTGCCAGGCGACGGCCACCAGAGACCACGCCCTCCGGGACCACGATCTTCGGCCGGAGAGGTCATACACTCGAAGGCTCACCAAGGTTGCAAGAGTCGTGATGATCAGCAGATAGAGATAGACGGACATCCGCTCAAAGGTTCCGTAGCTGGATTGGATGTCGCCGAACCTCGCCGAGTAGCTCGCTGTGACCGCCTGTTGAATCGTTGATGGGTAAACCACCGTCAATGCAAGACAGATCGATTGCCAGCACACGATCGTCCAGAGCAGCGGTTTGCGGATGACACGCATCGCGGATGCTCGAGCAGACATCCGTCGCCTCCGTTTCATTACAGCCAGATCTTGAGTCTTGGTAGGGTGGGTGAAACCCACCGATGGTTCAGACTGACAAGCCTTGACTCGCAGATCAGACTCCCGTGCCGACCGGGTAAACCCGCTCCGCGGCGATCGTCTCCGCGGCATACACCAGGCACGCCCGCAGGTCTTCGCGCTGCAATTCGGGATAATCCCGCAAGATCTCGTCAGGCGGGATCTCCGCGGCGAGCGCGCAGGATTTGCTCGACACTGATCCGCAAGCCGCCAATCACGGGTTTCCCGGCAAGCACGGCGGGATCGAGGGTAATTCGTTCTCTCAAGGCGTCCTCTGAGGGCATGTCGATCTCCCTTCCTCGATAGGAACCTCGACGATCATCGCACCAGACCGATCGTGGAGAGAACCGGTTCAGAGCCAGATCTTCAGCCGCCCCTTGAGCGACTCGGGGAGCCGCTTCTCGACGATGCGCTGGATCTGGTCGGGGTGCAGCCGGGTGCTGAAGTGCGAGGCGATGATGACCTCGTTTTCAAACCGGTCAGCCCGGGCCAGCAGGTCGTCGAGATGAGTGTGGCCAAACTTATGAATCAAGGCCGCGCGCTCGTTGGGCGCGACGAACGTCATCTCGACGATCAGGATCTGGGCGCGATAAGTCTCGGGGAACGCGTCGAGGCCCGGCGGGGCCGTATCACCCAGGTAGGCGATCTTGGGCAGGCGGAGCTCGGCCGAGACCTCGACTCCCGAGAGTCTCAGGTCGCGGATCTGCTCGCCGGTGAGGCTCTGGTACTCCGGCTTGAGCTTCTTGCGGCGCTCCCAGACGAGATACCCCAGCGAGGGGAGCGTGTGCTTGGTGGCGAACGCCGTCACGACCAGCTCCCGCGAGAGTTCGACCTCCGCGCCGGGAGCCAGCCCGATCAGCTTCGCCGGCAGTCGCCCCCGGTCGAGGCGCTGCATGGCACGCAACAAGAGCTCGACCCCCTCGACGGCCTCGGCCGGCAGATAGATGGTCGGCGGCTCCATCTTCATCATCCGCCGCCGGGCGACCAGCACCGGCAACGCCGCGATGTGGTCCAGGTGCGTATGGGTGACGAACCAGGTGGGCGTGGTCATGAACGACCAGGGCTGAGCCCCCAGGTCGAACCCCAGCTTCAGCTCCGGCACCCGCCAGTACGACTGCACCGCCGCCCGCGAGTAGCCCTCGATGGTCAGGTTCTGGTGCTGGAGCGTGCGTACCGGAGCGTTGTCCACCGGGTGATCGAGCGATTCGATCGAGGATTCGATGTCCGTCGTCAAGAGTCGTCTCCTTCCTCCCGGGACCACCGCCGCCGACGCTGGGGACCCAGCGCGCGCTCTATTGTATTACGCCGGCAAGAACGTCGGTCAGGCTTGAGCCTGACAGGATCGGATCGTCAGGCTCAAGCCTGACCTGCGGGATCCTAAGGTTCGCCGGTGGCGTCGCCGAGTACCACGATCGCCACACCCGCAGTGATGAGGAGTGTCCCGAGCCAACGCGCGGTACCCACGTCCTCGCGGAGGTAGAACCGGGCCAGGAGTGCCGAGAGCGGATACGACGCCGCGGTCAGCGGCAGGGCGAAGCTCAGGTCGGCGCGGCGCAAGGCCAGCAGGTAGAGTCCCAGGTGGACGACCAGGAGGGTTGACCCCGCCAGGACCCAGCCGTTGCCGAGGATGGCGAGGGCCAATTCGGCCCAGGACCCTTCGACGCGGACGGTTTGCTTCATCCCCTTGGCCAGTGCGGTCTCTCCCAGGGCCAGCGCGACCACCGCCGCCAGCATGATCACCAGAACCTGGACACGGCAGTGGCCCATCACGGTTCACCTCCGGTCGAGGGCGGCCGCTGGCGACGACCCGGCTGGGCCGGGGAGAGCCAGGGTTCGCGCCAGGGCCGAGAACGCATGCACCAGGCCCTCGATCGCCGCGGCGTCGTGGTTCGCGTTGCACTGGATGCGGAGCACCCCGGCATGATAAGGGACGGCCGGGAAAAGGACCGACTGGACGTAATAGCCCCGATCGAAGAGGAACTTGCCGGCGTCGAGGGTCTTCGACTCATCGCCGACCAGGACCGAGACGATCGGCGTCGCGCCTCCCATGACGACCAAGCCCAGCTCGGTCAGGCCGCGGGTCAGGCGGCCGATGGCGGCGTCGAGTCGCGCGCGGAGCGCCGGGTATTCGTCCGAGCGGAGGATGTCGATGACCGTGCCAACCGCCTCGAGGTAGGAGGGGACCACCGGCCCGCCGAAGACATACGGGGCGCAGCGGATCTTGAGCAGCCGGTGGAACGGTTCGGGGCAGCCGATGAAGCCCCCGGCGCAGGAGAACGCCTTGGAGAGCGAGCCGACGACGAACGTGTTGTCGTAGCTGCCCAGGGCCTCGAGCACGGTCCCCCGGCCCTGATTCCCCAGCACGCCGGTCCCATGGGCGTCGTCGATGTAGAGCACCGCATCGCCGGCCCGGGCCACCGTATTGAGCTCGACCATCGGCGGGATCCGCCCGCTCATGCTGTAGACGCCGTCGAGACAGACCAGGCCGCAGCGGTAGGGCCGCAGACCCGCGAGGGTCCGCTCCAACGCACCCGGATCGCTGTGCGCGAAGGTCGCCACCTTCGTGCCATTGGCCCTGGCGATCTTGGCCGCCTCCTGCATCGAGCTGTGCGCCTGCTCATCCAGCGCGATCGCGTCCTGGCGGCCGACCAACCCGGGGATCGCACCCAGGTTCGCCAGCATCACCGAGGGGAGGATCAACACCGACTCCACGCCCAGCCACTCCGCCAGCTTCCGCTCCGCCTCGATATTGGCCCGCACGCTGGCAAAGGCGCGCGAGGAGCCGTTGTGCGTCCCCCACCGCTGGAGGCCCCGGCGAACGGCCTCCTGAACCCTGGGATCCTGGTCCAGACCGAGGAAGCTGTCCGAGCCGAAGTTGATGACCCGCCGGCCGTTGACCACGATCGCGCGCCCTGGACCCGCCTCATCGATCACCAGATCCTTCAAGTGCGAATCCGGGTGCTCCGCCCCGAACTGCTCGATGATCCGGACCAGCGTCTGCTGGCGCAGGGCCTGCCCCAGTTTCTCGATCGGGGAAGTCGCGGTCATGAACATCTCCCGGCGCCGTTCGCGGCCCGTTTCGGGCTGGCGTCGGTAGCCTGGGCAAAACGGGAAAGGAATTCGGCGAATGGTCTCACCGAAGTCCCGAGAGTGCAATTGATTGAAGTCGGAGCGATTGTAAAGATAGACGCGAACTCCGAGCTAGCTCAATCCCATCGATCCGGTGGGGCAGTTCCCGGGGTCTGCCGGCCGTGCGCGACCTCATGGGACGATCGCGCCCCATCGCCGACGACACGACTCAGGACTCTGGCCCGAAGTGAAGGAAGGCCCCACAACGCGATGGATCACATGAGGGAGCGACTTTCGCCGAGGGTCTGGTCCGAGGGCGGACGGATCCTTGCCGGGAACGTCCAGGGATCTGGTTTGGTTCGAGTCTCAGCCAGCGAGGTGCCGGCTCTGCGCCGCAAGCCGGGGCCGATCCCGGAGGGTTGGACACGGACGCCGGCGTCGTTGCTGCGTTACTCGGACGAGCAGACCGTGGCCGGGACCGCGGCGGTCTTCGCGGCGATGGAGACCATGGGTCGCGTGCCGGAGGAGTTCGCGGGCTGGGGTGTGGTGGCCGCCTCGCGGTACCTCGGTCGCACGAGTCTGGCCGCGGCCCTGCGGAGCTTCCTGGCCGAGGGTGTCTGGGGCACGTCCCCGCATTTGATCCCGCACTTCGCGCTGCATTCGCCGTCCGGGACGATCAGTTTGGCGCTGGGGCTGCATGGACCGAACCTGGGTGTCGGCGGCGGGCTGCACGCGGCCGCCGAGGGGTTCCTGGCGGCCTTGACCTGGCTGGCCGCCGGGGTGGTGCCCGGCGTCTGGCTGGTCCTCAGCGGCTGGTCGCCGGAGTTGGTCCCGGACCCGGCCGGCCGCACGGTGGCGACCGGAGAATGCCGGGCCCTCGCCCTGGCGCTGGTCGCCGTGGATGAGGAAGGCGCGCGGCGACGCCCTGCGGTCCGGATCGTGGTTGACCCGGGTGCGCAGCCCGCGATGGCGCCGGCCCCGATCGACCTGATCGGCCTGGCCGAGAGCCTGGCCACCCCGGGTGGTCCCTGGCCGCGGATGATCGCGACGGATGTGGGCGGCCGGCTCCGCGTCGAGCTCCTCGAGCGGTCCGAAGGATCGGGGTGATCGACGATGAATCCGCATGAACCGATCTGGATCACAGGTGTCGGGGCCGCGACCCCGCTGGGCTGTGGGCTGACCGAGATCGAGTCGAACTTGCTGGCCGGGCGGTCGGGCGTCTCCCGAGTGACCCGGTTCCCGACCGCCGACTATCCCAGCCAGATCGCGGCGCAGGTCGGGCAGGTCCCGTGCCCTCCCGGCTGCGATCCTCGAGCCTTCGCCCGTGGCAACCCGCTGGACCAGCTCGCGCAGTGGTGCGCCGGGTCGGCCCTGCACGACGCGGGCTGGTGGGGCCCGCACCGCACGGCGCGGGTCGGGCTGGTGCTCGGCCTGGGGGCCGAGTGGATGTTCCTCTGGGAGACCGACCAGCTCGCGGGCGGGACACGGCTCTACGACCCGGACCAGGACCGGGACTCGACGATCGAGCGGACGCGCCGCGCGCTGGAGCTCTCGGGTCCGGTCCTGGGACTCTCGGCGGCCTGTGCCAGCGGCAACCACGCGCTGGAGGTCGCGCGGCAATGGCTGCGGCTGGGGCTGGTCGACGTCTGCCTGGCGGGGGCCTGCGACCTGGCGGTCACGCCGATCGGCCTGGCGACCTTCGGCAACCTCCGCGCGCTGTCGCGGCGCAACGACGACCCGGCCGCCGCATCTCGCCCGTTCGACCGCGGCCGCGACGGCTTCGTCCTGGGGGAGGGGGGCGTGGCGTTCGTCCTGGAGCGCGCCGGCGATGCCCGCCGGCGATCGGCCCCGGCCTACGCCGAGGTCGTCGGCTGCGGCTCCAGCAGCGACGCCCACCACCATGTCATCCCCAGCCCCGACCCGGCCCCGGCGGTTGCCGCCGTCCGCCGCGCTCTCCGCGACGCCCGCCTCGAGCCCGACCAGGTCGACCACGTCAACGCCCACGCCACGGGGACCCCCGTCGGTGACGCCGCCGAGGCGACCGTGCTCCGCCTGGTCTTCGGCGATCAGGCCGATCGGATTCCCATCTGCTCGACCAAGAGCCTCACCGGCCACCTGCTCACCGCCGCCGGTGCCTTCGAGGCCCTGGCCTGCCTCACCGCCTTGCGCCACCAGATCATCCCGCCGACCATCAACCTCGACGAGCCCGACGTCGACCTCTGCCTGGTCGCCCACCAGGCCCGGCCCCACCCGGTGCGCGTCGCCGTGTCCAACTCCTTCGGCTTCGGCGGCAGTAATACCAGCCTGGTCCTCCGCGCGGTGTAGATGAAGACAGCAGGAAGGATTGATGGAGGCAACGAGGAGGTTCTCTCAGATCAGGGCACTCGAACATTGCACACCGACGGCGGCGCTGCTTCAATGAAAAATGGTCCCTCATCGCATGGCCTCGTGCGCGAGGATCAAGACAATGCCCAAACCCGAGTCCGGCGCAAACCGCAGCCAGTTGCGTGTTTGGCTGAAGTGGGCCATCGAATCGGGCCTGCTCGACAAGCTGCCGACGCACTATGACCCGGACCCGGAAGGCTGGCACGATCCCGAGCCGACCGATGGGTACGCCCGCCGGCTCCTGGCGGAGCTGCGCGACCCGGATTCGAGCCGGCGGCCTCCGAGCCAGGTCCTCGCCGAGGTCCGGCGATTCCGCGCCTGGGTCGAGGAACGTCAAAAGATCGGCGTGCGCATCATCCTGGCGGGAATGCCACCGCGTGACGCCAGCTCGAGGGAGCCGCACGGACGGCCCTCGGCCCGGACGCGGCCCGAAGGGAGACCCCGGCCCGGGCAACCGGGGAGTACCCATCCCAAGTCCCACCCCATGTGGGATGATTGGCTCGACGGCTGAGCTCATGTCGGCCCAGCACATCGCACGCGAGGTCCGAGCAAACCTCGCCGAGTCGCTCGGCTCGGGCCGGAGGAATCCCAAATTCCGGGCCGGGGATGCTCGCGAGCGGCTCCGCGACACGTCAGGAGACACCGGCCTTGGAGGCGTCGACTCGTCGTGAGGGACAAGTTGCGATCGTGACCGGTGCGTCCAGCGGGATCGGCCGCGCGCTGGCCCTGCGGCTGGGGGACGAGGGTTATCGCGTGGGGTTGATTGCTCGCCGCCGGGACTTGCTCGAGGCCGTGGCCGGTGCGATCATCAGCGGCGGTGGCACGGCGGCCGCGGCGGTCTCCGACGTCGGCGACCGCGCGGCGCTGCACGCGGCCATCGCCGAGCTGGAAGCCTGGCTCGGTCCGGTCGAGGTCCTGGTGGCCAATGCCGGTTACGGCGCGCCGACGCGGCTGAATCCGCTCAATACGGCCGAGGTCGAGGAGACCTTCCGGGTGAACCTCCTGGGGGTGATCTATTCCATCGAGGCCGTCTTGCCGGGCATGCTGAAGCGTCGGCGCGGGCACGTGCTGGGTGTCTCCAGCCTGGCGGCCGACAAGGGCCTGCCCGGTGAGTCGGCCTACTGCGCCAGCAAGGCCGCCGTGAATGTCTACCTGGAGGGCCTGCGGATCGCCTTGCGATCCCGCGGCGTGGTGGTGACGACCGTCTGTCCGGGCTTCGTCCAGACGCCGATGGCACCGATGGACGCGGCCGCGACACCTTTTGTGATGTCGGCCGATGCGGCCGCGCGCCGGATCGCCCGGCTGATCGCTCGCCGCCGGGGCGGCGTCGTCCGTTTCCCCTGGAGGATGGCCCTGCTGATGTCCCTGATCGCCCGGCTCCCCGACGCGATCGTCGCCCGGCTCGTCCGGGTCGAATCGGACCCCCACCCGGCCGAGGCGGAGCGCCCCCGATGATCGACCTGGCCCTCAAGATGCTCCTCGACGAGAAGGCGCGGTTCGCGGCCACTGTGCTCGGCGTCGGCTTCGCCGCCGCGCTGGTCCTCATCCAGGTGGGCTTGTTCTTCGGCCTGCTGGAGAACGCCAGCATCACGATCGAGCGGCTCGACGCCGACCTCTGGATCACGGCGCGGAACACGCCCAACGTCGATTTCGGCAACCCGTTCCCCGAGAGCTACGTACAGCGGGTCCGCTCCATCCCGGGCGTGGCCCGCGCCGACAACCTGATCGTCTGGTATGCGATCGTCGCCCTGCCGACCGGGGCGAAGGAGTCCGTCGTGTACTACGGGCTAGAGGACTTCCCCGCCTGGCGCTTCCCCTGGGACCTCGAATCGGGCAACCCGGCCGACCTCCGCCGCGGCCGTTACGTGATGCTCGATACCTCGGCCGAGCGCCGGTTCGGCCCGTTCCGCGCCGGCGACTACCGCGAGTTCTCCGGACAACGGCTCAAGATCATCGGCCGCACCCGAGGGGCCTTGTCGTTCACGACCAGCCCGATCGCATTCCTGAACTACGATCTGGCGCAGTCGCTGGCCCCCTACGACCTCGCCGGTCGGACGACATTCATCGTCGTGCGCCTTCAGCCCGGCGCGGATGCGGTCGCCGTCCGGCGCGCGATTCGCGACCGCCTCCCCTATAACGACGTCTACACGCGGGACGAGTGGGCGGCACGGTCGCGCGGCTACTGGATCGAGAGCACCGGGCTGGGACTGACCCTCTTCCTGACCGTCGCCCTCGGCGCCCTGGTCGGCGTGGTGATCGTGGCCCAGACGCTGTACGCCTCGACCACCGAACACCTGACCGACTTCGGCACGGTGAAGGCACTCGGCGGGGGGAACATCACGGTCTACGGGATCATCGCCGAGCAGGCCTCGTATGCGGCAGCCCTGGGCTACGGCCTGGCCCTGGCCCTGGCCTGCGCGCTGGCGCCGGTCCTGGCCCGGCTCGACATGAAGCTGATCGTCTCGCCCATGCTGGCCGGGCTGGTCTACGTGGGCACGCAGGCGCTTTGCCTCGGGGCGGCGTCCTTGTCGTTCCGCAAGGTGGCCTCCCTCGACCCGGCGATCGTCTTTCGGCGCTGAGAACGAGGCTCGGATGGGTTATAATCACCGGGGGGAGGGGGACGTCATGAAAACTCGGAAAACGATCGAATTCGGGGACTTTCAAACTCCGGCAAGCTTGGCGGGATCGGTCTGCCGTCTCCTCGCGAAACGCGGTCTCACAGCCCGCTCGGTCATCGAACCGACGTGCGGTAAGGGTCACTTTCTCTTCGCCGCGCTCGCCCAATTCCCGGGCATCCAGAAAGCCGTCGCGCTCGATATCAATCCCGAACACATCGCGCAAGTTCGGTCCTCTCTCAACAATTACTCGCATGGGACCGCATTTGAGATTCTGCAGGGCAACTTCTTCGACACCGATTGGCGGACCATCCTTGCCGGGCTCCCGGAGCCGATCCTCATCATCGGGAATCCCCCGTGGGTGACCAATGCCGATCTCGGCGTGCTCGGCAGCTCCAATCTGCCCGAGAAGACCAATTTCCAGAACCACGACGGCATCGACGCCCTCACGGGAAAAAGCAATTTCGACATTTCTGAGTGGATTCTAATGAAGATCTTAGAATTACTTAACGGCCGGGATGCGGTCGTCGCCATGCTCTGCAAGACCTCCGTCGCACGCAAGGTGCTCGCCCATGCGTGGAAATCGGAGATTTCCCTGTTGAATGCCTCTCTGTATGCGATCGATGCGCCCGCTCACTTCGGCGCGACGGTTTCCGCATGTCTTCTGGCGTGTCAGGGTTCCCGCTCGGGCGGCAATCGCACCTGCCCGGTCTACACCGGCTTGGAAATGAGGGAACCGGCCGAGGTGATCGGCTATCAAGATGGGATGGTTATTGCAAGCATCAAGAAATATGAAGAATTGAAACATCTCAAAGGTGATGAAATCTATAAGTGGAGATCTGGAATCAAGCATGATTGCTCTTCCATCATGGAGCTGAGAAAGGAGGGGGATCGTTACCGGAACGGCCTGGGGGCCTTCGTTCAGTTGGAAGATGAATACATTTATCCAATGCTAAAAAGCTCGGACATCGCGAGCGGGCGGGTGGTTGTGCCGAGGAGATGGATGGTGGTCCCGCAGCGGTTCGTGGGCGAGGACACCGGCAAGATCGCGAAGCGTGCCCCAAAGACATGGAAATATCTCCAGAGTTATGCGGAGATGTTGAGCGGGCGGAAGAGTCGCATTTATCGGAGGCGGCCACAGTTTTCGATCTTCGGGGTCGGCGACTATTCCTTCTCGCCATGGAAAGTGGCGATCTCCGGGCTCTCCAAGCGGCTCCGGTTTCGAAAGCTCGGGCCGCACCTGGGGAAGCCGATTGTTTTCGACGACTCCTGCTATTTCGTCTCGTGCCATTCCGAGCGCGAAGCGGATTGTATCGAACACCTGTTGAGTTCAAGCATGGCCTCTGATTTCTACGAGTCATTCCTATTCTGGGATGCCAAGCGACCCATCACGGTGGATTTACTCCGGAAGTTGGACCTGAGGCGGCTGGCCGATGCCCTGGGGAAGCGGGATCAGTTGCGATTGCTCCTCGAGCCGGGAAAAAACGGGAGAATACCCGTGATTCCGCAACCTTGCCGAAGTTGAACCGCCATTGGAGAGCGAATGAGAGGCCGATCTCTCCGTCCAGGGGTCATGACGGTTCTCGAGGCCCGCGACGTGACGAAGACCTACCGCGACGGCGGGCACGTCGTGCACGCGCTCCGCGGCGTGTCGCTGACGGTGGCGCGGGGCGAAGTCCTGGCGATCGAGGGGCCCTCGGGCTCGGGCAAGACGACGCTCTTGTGCATCCTGGGCTGCCTGCTGACCCCCACCAGCGGCCGCATTGTGATCGACGGCCGGGAAGTCGACGCGCACCGTCCCCGGCTCCTGCGCGACTTGCGCCGGCGCTCGATCGGCTTTGTGTTCCAGCAATTCAACCTCTTTGAATCGCTGACGGCGGCCGAGAACGTCCAGTACGGCTTGAACCTCAAGGGTTGGAGTGGGCCCAGGGCCGTTCAGGAGGCCGACCGGGTGCTCGAGGCGGTCGGGCTGGAGGATCGCAAGGACTTTCTGCCCCGGGACCTTTCCGGCGGCCAGCGGCAGCGGGTCGCCGTGGCGCGGGCGCTGGCCGGCCCGGCGCGCGTGCTCCTGGCCGACGAGCCCACCGGCAACCTGGACTCCGTCAGCGGCGACCGCGTGCTCGGCCTGTTCCGCGACCTGGCCCGGTCCGAGGGCCGGGCGCTGGTGATCGTCACCCATGACCCGCGCGTCCGCACGATCGCTGATCGAGTCGTGACCATCCGCGATGGCCAGCTCCTTCACGGGGAGTCTTGAAGGATGTCCACCTCGATGTTCCTGGGCCGGGTCGTGCTCCCGGCGGCGGCCGTCCTGCTGGCACTTGCCCTGGTCTGGCACTCGCTGCGGAGCCTGGCGGTGCGGTACGGGACCGGGCCAGCCGGGATGCTGGCCGCGTCGCGCACGGATGCCACCCCGGTCGCGACCGCCGCGCCGGAGCGAGTCACCGCCGAAGGCCGGGTGGTGGCCTATCCCGGCGCGGAGGTCACCGTCGGTACGGAAGTCCTGGCGACGATCGTCCGCATGGCCGTACACGAAAAGGCGGCCGTGCACAAAGGCGACCTGCTGGTCGAGCTCCGCGCCGACGAGGTGCAGGCCGCGCTCCGTGCAGCGCGGGCGCGGCTGACCGAAGCCGAGGTCGCCCTGCGGATCGAGGGGGTGCGCACCGGAATCGACCGGATCCTCCCCGCCCTCTCGGGCCGGGAGCCCCGGGCGGCCGAGCCGCGTCCGGACAACCTCGCCTCGGTGCTCGCCCGCCGCGACGCCGCGCGCGCCACCGTCGACCAGCTCGAGGCCGAGTCCGCCAAGTACCGCATCCTCGCCCCGATCGACGGCGTGGTCATCGACCGCAAGGCCGACCCCGGTGAAACCGTCGGCCCCGCCTCACCCCTCTTAACGATCGTCGATCTGAAGCGCCTGCGGGTTGAGGCCGAGGTCGACGAGTTCGACATCCCCCGGGTCACCCTCCACGCCCGGGCGACGCTCACCGCCGAAGGCTACCGCGGCCACCGCTGGCGCGGCGAGGTCGAGGAGATCGCCGACGCCGTCGTCCCCCGCCTGACCCGCCCCGAGGATCCCGGCCGCCCCGCCGAGACCCGCGTCCTGCTCGTCAAAGTCGCCTTCCGCGAGCCCAACCCCCTGCGCCTCGGCCAGCGCGTCGAAGTCGAGATCGAAACGGTCCCCCCGGCCGCCGACCCTTGACCTCAATCTGTTGCTTCCAGACTACGTTTCGCGATCTGTGTTGCCGAATTGCAACACATGATGCAAAAAAGCATCAGAGACAGCCGGGACTATCGGATTCTTGCAGAGATGGCTTGATCTTGACGTCGTGATAAGCTAACCTCCCCCGAACCTGCGGAGACGCAGGCTCCCAATGCACAGAGTCGGTGCTTCGGACCCTCGATGTTGGGGGTCCCCCGAGTGGTGCTGGTGGGTCGCCATGCGGGTGTGGGCCCAAGAAAAAGAGCGTCCCCACCCCAGGCTGGATTCTCCCTGACGACCTCCTTGCCAACAGCAAGGAGGCCGATCCGTGGAGGGTCTGCGCGCGGGGTCCGGCCCTCTTCGCGGCCCGCACCGTGGCGGCGATCCCGACGGCTGACGGGTCCTCAGAGAGTTCTCGTCGAGGCTCGACCGACCCGCTGGACGTGGCCCAGCACCTCGCGGATCTCGGCTCACTTTCTTGAAGCTGCAACGGAGCCAGACAGACCATGCGTAGACTTCGCCTTCCGTTCCTTCGCTCGGCTTCCCTCACGGCCCGTGAGCGTTCGATGCGACCCAGCCTGGAGGGCCTGGAGGACCGGATCCTGCTCTACGCCACGGAGGGCGGCCAGTGGACCTACGGCAGCCGGATCACTTACAGCTTCATGCCCGACGGCACCAGCATCGGCGGCACCCCCAGCGCCTTGTTCCAGACCCTCAACGCCAAGT
>JAJPJC010000251.1 GCA_021324445.1 Isosphaeraceae bacterium | reverse complement strand
ACTAGCCCGACGCGCCAGCGAGGGAAAGGGCCGCCGGACTGGCGCATTCCAGCGCTCCGCGCTCGGGCGGGACCGCGCCACACTAGCCCGACGCGCCAGCGAGGGAATAGGCCGCCGGACCCAGGCGGTATTGCGCCATACCAGCCCGGCGCGCCCGTATGGGAGATTGGCCGCCGGACCCGGATGGTATTGCGCCACACCAGCGCCACGCGCCCGTGAGGAGAGATTGGCCGTCGGACCCTCGCTGGCGCGTCGGGCTAGTGTGGTTCCTCGCCGGCTGGTGTCCCTGGTCGGCACCTTTGCCTCGTCTCATCAGAACATCTCCTGCTGCATCGAGGTTTCGCCGCGCGACCGAGCCGCCAGGGCCAGCTTGGTCAGCTCGGGCCAGGCGATGACCAGGCCGTTGTAGGCCAGGGCTTCCTCGGCCCATTTCTTGCGTTCGCAGATGGCGTAGAGCCGATAGGCCAGCTCGCGCGCCGTCTCGCCGATCCCGCCCAGCTTGTTGAGCAGCGCCGCGGCGCCGGACTCGCCGTCCTGGTCCAGCCTGCGGATGAGGTGCTGGGTGGTCTCCCAGACCGTGAGGCGTTTGTCGGCCGCCGGGTCCCAGTTCCTGGGCAGGTCGGACCGGCCGAGGAGCTGGACCTTGCCGCCGCGGGCCTTGACGATCCCCGCTTCGACCAGCCCGCCCACGGCCGTGTTCTTGGCCTTGCTCAAGGTCTCGGCGACGCCGAACGGCCCCTCCTGCGTGCCGAACTGCTCGAACCAGGCCAGCGCCCAGCGCGTATCGGGGTCGAAGTCCCCTTCCTGCTCGGCGAGCACCTCGTCCAGCACCTGGTTGATGATCCCCAGCGCCGTCCGGACGCTCATCGCCGACCCGTCCGACTCGATCACCTTCGCATAACGCGTGAACACCGCCATCCCCGGCCCGATCGCCGCCTGGGCCAGATCCACCGGCGCGATATTGCCGTATTGGAGATTTCGCAGCGCCTCGGGCAACTCCTGCCGCAGGGCGTTCATGAACTCCTTGCGCGTGGCCAGACGGGCATCGGCAGGACGCGGGCGGCAGACGAGGACGATGGAGGATGCGAGTGCATTGCTTGACATGCTGCGCATTCGCGTTGTTCCCTCCGTGCGCAGTGGCCATGTCCCGTCGATTTGCCATCCCGCGTCTGCCAAACCTTGCAAGAATGTTTCCCAACCTGTGGAGGTACGGGCACCTTCGATCTCGTCGCTTTCACGATCCGCCGCAGCCCGAGCCGCTGGGCTTCCAGCGGGATCGAGCCGCCGCCGCAGAAGGGGTCATAGACCGGCGGGGCGTGTTCGGCCCGGAAGGCATTGACCGATTCGGGCTTGGGCTGGCGATCCAGCCATCGCTGCCGCTTTTCGGGGCGCAGGTCTGCCCGCCCCTGCCGGATCAGGTCGCCCACCGTGGACCCGCCCGGAAGCTTCAAGTCCAGGGCCAGCTCGCCGGTTTCCACCTTGCGCGAGGCCACGCAGCGCGCGATCTCGGAACGGGCGGCCTGAATGACTTCGGGGGCGTTCGAGTTCTCCCACTTGACCAGCTCTTCGATCAGGGAGTGTAGCCTTTGCCGCTCCTCGCCGATCCAGTGCTCGCGCGTTTCGCCGGAGAGCTTGTTCGCATCCGGGTCACTGCTCGGATCATCAACCAGCGAGGCGAACAGCACCGCCCGGCACGCCGCCAGCGGCCGCCGCGCCCACCAGAGATGGAGCGTGCTCGGGTGCCCATGGCGGATCGACTTCTCCTTGGCCGACGCCTCGTTGATGGCTTTCAGCGGCAGGGAGACCTCGATCAGCTTTTTGCGATAACTCATGGCAATGCCTACCTCTGCGTGGTGAGAAGACGGATCACGCTGGCAGCCCGGGCCGATTCCGGTCTGAGTTCATCCAGTCGTTCGAGCCGCGCCGCGATGTCCGCCTGCTGCTTCGCCCTGGAACGGGCTCGCGTTGGCCGGCCGCCGGCCTGCCTGGAGGAAGGGGATGCCTTCTTCATGTTGGGTGAGCTCCTCGCGCCACGAGCTTTCGGGAAATCCCTCGCTAAGGTTAACCTCAGAGAGCCTGGGCGGAAAGTCTAGGAACTCCATGAGATCGACGGCCTTCGCTCTCATCGACCAGCATGGCGCCGCGCTTGAGCAGGTCGCGATGCCGCTCGAGGACCAGATCGAGCGTGGCATCGAGCAGCGGCTGGCCCGGACAGACGAACGCTGCGGGCGGTTTGCCGGGGAGGCTGATCAGCTCCTTCTCGAAGGTGATCCGCTCGTAGCGCTGGAGCACCGGAAGCCCGCGGCCGATCTGGCGGTCACGGCTGCGAACCAGGGCCGGGACATGCTTGATCTCGTAGCGTTTCGGCTCGCGCTCGTGGATCGTGCCCCCGAGACCGCGGAACGCTTCCAGGAAGAACGCCGCGATGAAATGCGGCTGGAGCCGCCGCGCTTCAGCCCGTTCCATGTCCTCCCGGATCTTGCGGACGTGGGTGACGTCCATGGAATCGTCGCTCAGCGCCCGCCCTTCGAGGAGCTCGCAGATATGCTCCCGATCGAGGGCGTTGTCCACCTTCTGGAACAGCCGGGCCTTGACCTCGGGCTGGTCGCCGTATCGGATCGCCTCCAGCAGCAGCTCGCGCAGCGCCCGGTCCTCGAACCGCAGGGAGCCGAGGACGTCGAAGACCTGTCCCCCCAGGGCCTCGCGCTCCTCCGCGATCTTTTCGAGCAGCCGCTGATAGACTTCGCCTTCGCGCGTGTCCTTGGCGACGAGGTTCCAGAGGTGGCAGACCTCGGTCTGGCCGATGCGATGGATGCGGCCGAAGCGCTGCTCCAGGCGGTTCGGGTTCCAGGGCCGGTCGTAAGAAACTCTATCAGAAATAGGCCCCCGGCTTGAAAACCCCCTTGAAATCCAGGGGTTGGGGGCATTTTTGTTAGAGTTTCTAATTGACCATCAGGTGGGCGCGCTGCAGGTTGATCCCCTCCCCCGCCGCGTCCGTCGCCACCAGGATTTCCACTTCCTTGTCGTGGGTGAAAGATTCCTGAGCCTGGCGCCGGTCTTCCCGGCCGATGGCGCCGTGGATGATCACCACGGCTTCGGGACGCCCGAGCAGCGCCCGAATCCGTTCGGCCAGGTAATTCAGGGTGTCGCGGTGCTCGGTGAAGATGACGAGCTTGCGGACCTCCTCGCCGCGCTTGAGGAGCTGCTCTTCCCGCAGCCGCTTCTCCAGCCGCTCGCGGCGGCGGCGAAGTGACTGAAAAATCGCCTCGGGTGAGGAAGCCAGCCGGCGCTGGAGGATCGTCAGGGCGAAGCCGACGGTCCCCTTGCGGCCTTCGCTTTCGAGGGCCTCGGCCCGGTTGAATTCCTCGCGGACGTAATTGGTCACGCGCCGATAGAGATCGGCCTCGGGATCGGACAGGGCATACGACACGGCGTAGGCGATCCGCTCGGGGAACAGCGGCGTGCCATCGAACTTGAGCAGTCGCTCCTTGACCAGCCGGCGCATCATGTCCGAGGTGTCGGCGAGATGGACGCCGTCGCGGAACTTGCCCTCGAACCGGTCTCCGTCGAGCAGGGCCAGGAAGAGCTGAAAATCCGCCTCCTTACCGTTGTGCGGGGTGGCCGTCAGCAGCACGAAATGCCGGGTCAGGGTGCCGAGGAGCTGTCCCAGGCGGTAGCGCTGGGTGTACTTGACCTCGTTGCCGAAATAGGTGGCGCTGAGCTTGTGGCCTCGTCGCAGACGATCAGGTCCCAGTCGGTCTGTTCGAGCTTCGCCTGCACGCTCTCATCCCGGCTCAGCTTGTCCAGCCGGGCGATGACGAGCGGGTTTTCCTGGAACCAGTTGCCGGTGCGGGCCGCCTCCAGCTTGTCATTGGTCATGATCTCGAACGGCAGGTGGAACCGCCGGTCGAGCTCGTCCTGCCACTGCTCCACCAGGTTCCCCGGGCTCACGATCAGGCAACGGTTCAGGTCGCCGCGGGCCATCAGCTCCTTGAGGAACAGGCCCGTCATGATGGTCTTGCCCGCGCCCGGGTCGTCCGCCAGCAAGAAGCGGAGCGGCTGCCGGGGCAGCATCGCGTCGTAGACGGCCGTGATCTGATGGGGGAGCGGATCGACCAGGGAGGTGTGGACGGCCAGGAGCGGATCAAAGAGGTAAGCCAGCCGGATGCGGTGCGCCTCCGACACCAGCCGGAACTGGGCGCCGTCCCCGTCGAAGCTCCAGGGCTGGCCGGCCCGGGCGATCTCCAGGGTCGGCTCCCGGTCGCGGTCGAGCAGCTCATTCCCGAGCCGCCCGGCCGAGTCTTTGTAGGTGACCTCGATGGCGACGGTGCCGATCCATTTCACGTCGAGGACCGTCACGAGTCCTTCGGGCAGGATGCCGCGAACCGAGCTACCCCGGGTGACGTCTTCAAGGCGGGTCATGGTTGCTTGCTTCCCCGGAAGCTTCCATCTCTATCAGAGCATGACAACCTGGTCAAGAGGCCAGTAGACGGCTGCGCCACCCTGTGCTTCGGGACAAGTCCCGGCCCAAGATCCATCTCCCAAAGAGATCGGTTGTCCAGCGGCCGGCCAGGACTTCGGCCCAGGCGCGCCGTGGGCTGCCACCCGGGATCTGGTGGTGAACTGCTCGGGCTCAGGAGGTGGTGGATGTCCCCAACTCCTTGCCGGGCCATCCCTTGGCGGTGACACAGGGGAGCCTTTTCCGCTGGCTTGCAACCAAGCACGCGACCGGATGTCCCTTGGTTCAGCGATGGGTGCCTGGCACGCCATTTGAAGGTGGTGGCTGGGCGATGCCGAACGGAGGGCCATCATCATGAACCGCCAATGCTCTCGCTGCCAACGGACCTTCACCCGAGAGGACTTCCTCTCGGAGGAATCCAGGAACCTGGAGGCGGACCGCAAGGCGGCACGGCTCCAAGGCGTGCACTTCTTCGACTACCGCTGCCCAGCGTGCGGAAACGAGGACGTCTTCCTCGACGTGGTCCGGCTCGACGGCGAATCGGCCGAAGCGTACGCGGCCCGCAAGGCGGAGCTGGAGGCGACGGCGCGTCGGGTCGGGGCCGAACGGCTGGAGGTCGTCGTGGTCAAGCGGGATGGGGCGCCGGAGTAGCCGGGGCCGGCAGGTCGATTCCTGGGTCGCGAAGCCTTCCCGGCTGGCCTGGAAGACGGTGCGTTCGCCGTCAGCGGCCCTTCGCTCCGGTCGCATCCCCCTCTCGGATCCGGCCTGGGTACCCGGCCACCCGCCGGTTCGCGCTGCGCCCGCCTGCGCTCATCCGGCGCAGTTATCAAGACGCGGTGACCGGACGTTTGCCCTCGAGGGGGCCGTAGGTCCGCCGCCGGACCCGGCTGACAGCGATAATCACCTGTGTTGGCCATGCGTGACCCGGATATCTGAGTGCCATTCACGTCAGAACCCGGTTCTGCCGATTGAAGAAGGCCGTCAGCGGCCGGGTCGCCGGGGTCAGGGACGCCCTGGTGACGACCAAGGGCGCCGACGTGCCCGCGCGGAAATTGGCGTCGCCGCCGTACTGGACCGTGAACGACTTCTTCAACGCCTGATTCAGCTTGAGATTCACCACGGCCGTGCCGTTGCTCAGCACGGTCGCCTTGAGCCGGTGACCCTTGCGGAAGAAGGTGACGGTTCCCGTCGGCACGCCGCTGCCGGGCGCGACGACCAGGACCCGGGCGGTGAGGTGCACCGACAGGATCTTGCCATGCTTGTTCCGGACGGCCTGGGCGGTCAGGACCGGCTGCGTGCTCGCGGTCGTGACGACCAGCGAATTGGATGAGGTTCCCATGGGCTGGAAGTTGGCATCGCCCGAGTAGGACGCCGTGACCGTGTGCGTACCGCGACCGATCGCCGTCGTGCTGAACGTCGCCCGGCCGGTCGCGGGATCGACCACGGCGGTGCCGATCGGACTGCCGTCGACCAGGAAGGTGACCTGCCCCGTCGGATTGCCCGCTCCCGGGCTGATCGGTGCGACCTGCACGGTGAAACTGTCGTCCTGGCCGACCACGGCGGTGCTCACCGAGCTGCTCAAGGACGCCGAGGTGCTCGCCCTGGTGATGACCAGCGTACCGGGCACATACGTGATCGCATAATCGATCGCGCTGGCGCCCCCGACGTTGAGACTGTAGGATCCCGCGGGGCTGGCCGTCGTGGCCGTTGTGGTCACGGCGGGCAGAGTGGTCAAGCTGGCCGGCGAGTCGCCGGGGACGAACCCATTGTAACTGACCGAGAAGGCCGGCAGCGCCGCGCCATAGACCTTGGACGCGGGGTTGGCCGTGATCGTCAGCGGGGCCGGGGTGATGGCCCCGGAGACGGCGCCCAGCGGATTGAGGGTGTAGTTGCCCGCGTCGGCCCCCGTCAGCGACAGCCCGCTCACCGTCACCGGGATCGGCGCCCCCACATTCTTGGTGCTGAACGTGGCCGTGTAACCCGTGGGCGAGAGACTGACCTGGTCGTGGTCCACGATGCCGCTGAGCCGCGCCGTGCCCAGGTTCAAGCTCGCCGCCGTCGTGCCATCGTAGACCTTGGTGTTGGCGTTCAAGTCCAGGACGGTGAGTGCGGCCGGCGTGATGTCAGCGGTCAGCCCGGTGGGCTGGGTCAGCGTGTAATTGCCGGCATCCGGGCCGGTGAGCGACAGCCCGCTCACGGTCACCGGCTTGGCGGTCCCGACATTCTTGTTGGCGAAGGAGGCCGTGGCTCCGCTCGTATTCAAGCTCACCACGTCGCCGCCAACGACCCCCGACAGCGCTGCCGAGGCCGTATTGAGCGTGTCGGCCGTTGTCCCATCGTAGACCTTGTTGTTGACCGACAGCCCGGTCACCGTCAGCGCCTTGGCGTCGATCTGGCCGACGGGTCCCGAGATCGTCGTCGAGGCCAGTTGATAGTTGCCCGCAGCCGTGCCGGTGAGTGCCAGGCCGGTGACAGTGACGGTCTTGCCCGTGCCCACGTCCTTGGTGTCATAAGTGCCGTCGGGGTGATTGATGCTGACAGAGTCGTTGTTGAGCACGCCCGAGAGCTGGTAGTTGCCGGATGTGAGCGTGGCGCTGGTCGTGCCGTCGTAGGTCTTCTCCACCGTCCCGGTCAGCGCGGCGGTCAGCGTGGCCGGGGTGACGGTCAGCGTGCCGGATACGTAGTGGAAGCTATAGTCGGGGTCGACGGCGCCCTGGGGCGTGATGGTGTAGCCCCCTGCGATCACGGGACTGAACTGGGTCGCGGTCGTGCTGATCGAGGGACCGGTCGTGAGGCTGGCGGCATTATCGCCGTTCTCGAAGCCGCTGTAACTGAACGTGAACGCCGGCAGAGCCGCGCCGTAGACCTTGCTGGCATTCCTCGCCGTGATCGTCAAGGTGGCCGGGTCGACCGTGAAGGAGGCCGGCTGCGCGGAGCTGCTGCCGGCGTAAAGGCTCGAGACATCGGGAGTGTACACGGCGTAGATCTGGTGGGGCGAGCTGGTGACGTGCAGGGTACTGATCACGCCGGTGGCATCGCCCTGGGGGTCCACCGGTGCGATGGCAACCTCAGTCCCGCCGGAATTGGGGTTGCCGTCGTAGAAGGTCACCGTTCCCGACGGAGTCGGCTCCGCGGACTGGCCCGCCACATGAGCGATGAAGGTGGCCGCGCTGCCGTAGGTCGAGGTCTGAGAGGATGGCGCGATCGTGGTCGTGGAACTGGCCACGGCGGTCAGAACGACATCATGAAAGGTGGTGCCCCCCAGGTAGGTGATCCGGAAGAGACCGGACGCCGTGGTGACGATCGATCCCTCCGGGAGGCCGGCGAAGGTGCCGGTGACCCCCGAACCGCTGTTGTTCTTGAGGATCGTCAACTGGTCGCCCAGCGCCGGAGTGTAGCCGCCGCCGATCGAGAGGTTCAGCGTCGCGCCGCCGAGATTGACCGCGCCACCGGCGATCGCCTGGTCGTAGCCGGTCGTCCCATTGCCCGGCGTATTTCCATCGAGTGCGGCCGTGAATGTCGAATTGCCGTCAAGGGTCAGGCTGCCGGTCTTCAGGACGCCCGGGCCGTCGCCGGGGCTGACGGTGCCGCCGGTGCTGGTCACGGCGCCCACCGTGCCGCTGCCGCCGAGCACGGCACCCGAGTTGACCTGCACCGCCCCGGCGGTGCCGTCGACCAGCAGCGTCGTCCCCGACCCCGTGACGCTCGTCGCGCCGGTGTAGGTGTTGGTCCCCGTGAGATCCAGCTTGCCGCCGCCCGAGAGGCTCAAGCCGGCCGTCCCGGAGATCACCCCGCCCAGGACGAGCTCCCCGCCCGCGCCGACCGCGACCGTGCCCCCCCCGAGGTCCGTATCGATCGTGTCGGTCGATGCGCCCGAGGTGTAGGTGGCGCTGATGCCGTTGGTCAAACTGAGCGAATCGCCGGCGGCCTCCGAGAGCGAATATCCCGACCCGCTGATCGTCAGCGAATTGAAGCTCGTCCCCGCCGGAAAGTTGTCGACCGCATCGAAGCTGGCCGCGTTGCTGGGGAAGACCAGGTCATCCCCTGACTGCGGCGCGGTGTTTCCCGACCAGTTCACCGCGGTCGTCCAGTTGCTGTCCGAGCCCCTTCCGGTCCAGGTCGCGGTCGTGGTCGAGGGTGTGATCCTCGTCTCCAGACATTCCAGCAGCGGGAGACGACCCCGGCGGCGGATCGGACCTCGCCGGCGCCGGGACCCACGATCAAGCTGCCGGTCCATCGGCTCACAGGCGAAAAGACGGAACATGAACGGTTCTCCTTGGCTGGATACCTGACACCGAGGGCTGGAACCGACCGGTTCATGGCAGCGCCCCTCAACCGATCCAAAACCGGTTCGTATCTCCATCCAGGACCGCGCGCAGACCCAGGCCGGCCTCGGCTTTCCCGCCATGGAAAGCGTAGTGCCCGCAGGCTAAGGCCAAAGCGACGACGACGTCCTTACTTTGATGATCGCGACTCGAGGGTGCGCCCTGAGCCGGCACTGGCCCTCCCTGTCCCACCGGGAGGAACGGGTGACCCCAAGCCCGGGGTCGGAGGGACCGCGACTCCTAACATCATTGTGTGCATGCCTGGCGCCAAAGTCAACCTCATCCCGATATTCTTTTCTCGAAAGGGTCCGGGACAAGACGACAGTGGCCTGGGGGGCGGAGCGCGATCGAGGCGAGGTGCGGCGGGGCCACGAGGCTCAGGAGTAATCTAACCGCGCTTTTCGGGCGCCGGTCGTCGCATGGCGATTTTTGCGTCGTGCCGCAGGGGTGCCCGACCGGTCGTGACGACTGGGAAGACGGGCCGGCTTCTCGAGGTCGTGGCGACGGCTTGATCGGCTGGTGACCCGCGGTCGGCTGGTCGGCGCGGCGGAGTCGGCAGACCCTGATCGAACCGGGCTGGGATTGGGTCGTTTCCGACTCCGGGATGGTGGAGTATACTCGCTCTCCAGTGCGCCGGGCAGGTGGCGTACCAGGACAAACCGACCCATGAACAAGAATGCGGCCTCCCAGGAAATCCTGGCTCGCCTGGGCCGGGGTGAATCGATCGCGGCGGTGTGCGCCTGGGCGGGGCTGTCTCGCCAGGCATTCGACGCCTGGTGGCAGGCCGAGATTGCGCGGCGGGTCCCGGCCATGGAGGGAGTGCGCACCGCGGCGGTGCGCGGCCCGGTCCGGATCGACCGCGATGCCGTGGGGATCCCTCACATCCGGGCCGCGAATGATGTCGACCTGTTCTTCGGCTTTGGTTACGCGATGGCGGCCGACCGGCTCTTCCAGATGGACTATCTCCGGCGCAAGGGTCGTGGACGCCTGGCCGAGGTCCTCGGCCCCGAGGCGCTGGAGCTCGACCGCCTGGCCCGCACCGTTGGTCTCGGCTCGATCGCCGAGGCCGAGTGGATGAGACTGGATGAGGAGACCAGGCGGCTCGTGGACGCCTTTGCGGCCGGAGTCAATGCGCTGAGGGAGCAGACTCGCGAGCATCCACCGATCGAGTTCGACCTGCTCGGCTTTCGTCCCGAGCCGTGGTCGCCGGTCGATTGCCTGGTGATCGAGTGTGAGTTCCGCTGGTACTTGACCGGGCGGTTCCCGGTCATCGTCATGCCCGAGCTCGCCCGGCGCGCCCTGGGAGATGGCCCGCTCTACCGGGCCTTCCTGCACCGCGAGTCCGACGCGGAGAGCATCGTCCCGCCGGACTGGGATTCGACCGCGACGGCCGCGGCACCGTGCGGGCCGATCGGCGCCGGCACGGCGGCGGGCGATCCCGATGCGGCCCAGGGGAGCAACAACTGGGTGCTCGCAGGGTCGCGCACCCGGACCGGCCACCCGATCGTCGCCAGCGATCCCCACATTGCCTTCGAGGCGGTCTCGTGCTGGTACCCGGTCCGGCTCGACGGCGGCTCGTTTCAGGTCGCGGGCATGACTTATGTTGGGATGCCGGCCGTGTTGTTCGGGCGCAACCGGCACGTCGCCTGGGGATGCACCAATAACATCTGCTCGCTGCGCGACCTCTACCAGGAGCGGACCGACCCGGCGCATCCCGGCTGCTTCCTCCATGATGGCCGCTGGGAGCCGGCGCGGACGGCCGAGGAGGTGATCCAGGTCAAGGGCCAGGAGCCGCTGCGGCTCGCGGTCGTGCACTCGCGAAACGGGCCGATCGTCGACGCCGTCTTGCCCGCGCCGGCCCGCGGGACCGGCCCGGTCTCGTTGAAATGGCTGGGGGCGGATCAGGGGGGCTGGCTCACGGCCCTGCTGGCGATGGACCGCGCCCACGACGCCGCGGGATTCCGCGAGGCGACCCGGCCCTGGCACGTGCCGACCTTCACGGTCGTCTTCGCCGACGACCAGGGGCACATCGGCGTCCAGATCACCGGCCGGGTGCCACTGCGGCGAGAGCCCGAGCGCGGCTACCGGCCGGGCTGGGATCCGGCGCACCAGTGGCAGGGCCTGATCCCCTTCGAGGGGATGCCCCACGCCCTGAACCCGCCCCGGGGCTGGCTCGCCTCGGCCAACAACCGCCCGGTCTCCGACGACTACCCCTATCACCTGGCCGGCACCTGGAACGATGACCTCCGCGCGCGTCGGATCCGACAGCGGATCGAGGCCGCGCCGCGGCACGCGCGCGCGGACGTCATGGCCATGCACTACGATACCCGATCCCTGCGCGCCGAGGCCGTCTTGCCCCGGCTCCTGGATGTCCTGAGCGATCCCAGGTCGTGGCCGGCTGGGGTGGGTAAGGAATCGCGCGCCACGCAGGCCCTCGCGGCACTTCGGGCGTGGGACCTACGCGTGGAACCCGATCGCGTCGCCGCGACCCTCTTCAACGTGTTCTTCGCGAGCTGGATCAGGACCGTCGTGGAGGTCCGATTCGAGGGCGCGACCGCCGAGCTGCTGGCCGGCGGCGCTGCCGGCCTGGCGTCGGCTCTGCTCGACACCAACCTGGCCGGCTGGTTCGCCGATGAGCCGACTCGCCGCCGGGCGATTGCCGCGACGTTCGCGGCGGCCCTCGACGGGCTGGAACAACGATTGGGCCCGGATGTGCTCTCCTGGACCTGGGGCCGGCTGCACCGCCTGGAGCTCCGGCATGCTCTCTCCGGTCGCGGCGAGCTGGGCACGTTGCTCGATCACGGGGGCGTCCCGGTGGGCGGCGATCTGACCACGGTTTGCAACACCGGCCAGGGGCCGGGCTTCGAGGCCAGGACCGGCGCGGGCTTCCGGATGGTCGCCGAGCTCGATCCCCAGGAGCCGGGCCTGTGGCTCCTCGACGCCCAGAGCCAGTCGGGACACCCCGGGAGCCCGCATTACGCCGACCAGCTCCCGGCCTGGCTCGCCGGTCAGTACCACCTGGTCCCGCTGGATCGACCCGCGGCAGCGCGGGCATCATTGCGGCTCGTGCCGTTGTGATCCGCGAACAACGGCCGTGGGCGGCTCTCTCCAATTCAGGGTAGCTCGTAAATCTTGGAGTCTGTACCGTAAGCCCCGGAGGGGGCGATCGGCCGTAGCCAGGGGCGTCAGCCCCTGGACCTCGGGACCAGGACCCCTCGTCCCCAAAACCCTCTGATCCGTCGCCGCAACCGCGGGCTTTGCCCGCGGTTGCGGCGGAGCGGTCGCTCCGACCACGGACCACGGACCACGGACACATCCATGATGATCGCGGCCCTGAAGCTCTTCCGCGTGGCGGTCCCGCTGAAGAAGGTGGTCCGGCATGCGTCGTTCGAGCGGTCGGGGAGCGAGAACCTGGTGGTCCGCGTCGAGCTGGCCGGCGGGCAGGTCGGTTATGGCGAAGGCGTCCCGCGGCCCTATGTGACCGGCGAGACCATCGAATCGACCTTCGGCGTGCTCGCCGCGCACGACTGGGCGCGGCGGATCGGCCGGCCGGCCGATTTCCGCGAGGTGGTCCAGCGGCTGGAAGCGCTCCGCCTGCCCGAGACCGAAGCCGATCCGCGCGGCAGGGCGGGCAACGCCGCGCGGTGTGCCTTGGAGCTGGCCATCCTGGACGCGTTCGGCCGGCGGTTCGGCGAATCGGCGGGCCGGACCATCGACCTGGCGACCATCGAGGGACTCCAGCGATACCCGGCGCCCCGGCCGGTGCGGTACAGCGGGGCGATCACGTCGGAGTCGCCCCTCGGCGAATGGCGGACGGCCCTGAAGATCCGGCTCTACGGCTTCCACCAGGTGAAGGTCAAGGTGGGCACCCGGGGACAGGATGACGCCCGCCGGCTCCGCGCCCTGCGCTGGATCCTCGGCCGCCGCATGGACCTCCGGCTCGATGCCAACGAGGCCTGGTCCGCGGCCGAGCTGGTGGAGCGGGTCGAGCCGCTGCGCCGGTTCGGCCCGACGGCCCTGGAGCAACCCGTCCCGCATGCCGAGGTCGAATCCCTGGCCGCGATCCGCGGCCGGCTGGGCATCCCCGTCATGCTCGATGAATCGCTGTGCGGCCTCCCCGATGCCGAGGCCGCCGTGGCGCGGCGGACGGCCGACCTGTTCAATGTCCGGCTCTCCAAGTGCGGCGGAATCCTCGCGTCGCTGCGGATCATCGCCCTGGCCCAGCGCTCGGGCCTGGGCGTCCAGCTTGGCTGCCACCCGGGCGAGACCGCGCTGCTCTCGGCCGCCGGCCGCCACCTCGCCAGCCGCGTCGCCGGCCTGCGTTACGTCGAAGGCTCCTACGACCGCCACATCCTGGCCGCCAATCTCACCCGCCAGGACCTCACGTTTGGATACGGCGGGTGGGCCCGAGCCCTGGACGGACCGGGACTCGGCGTCGACGTCGACCCGGCTGCGCTCGAAGCGATCACCGTCGGCAGTCAAGAATTCCGTTACGACTGACCGGCGCGGCGCCCGGGCTGGTTTTCCCCGCGGCCGCCGATTCCGCGCGAACGTCCCGACCGGCTCCTGCGTCTCTCCGGTCCAAGGGCGCGTCCTCCATCATCCGCGGACGGGCGCCCGGCCGCGCTGGGGCGTGTCGCTCGGTCCGTCCCTTCCGCCGCCGCGCGGGGCGTCCGGGCCGGTGGACCGTCCCGCTGGCGGAGCCGCTCGATCTCGAGGAAGATCCGGCGGATTTCCGGATGGTTCTCCCGGAGAGTCTGCTCGAGGCGGTCCACCGTCTGGATGAGCTCGTCCCTCCAGAGCCCCGCCCGGAACTGAATGTCCAGGTTGAGCAGGAGGTCTTCGGGACCCAGGTGCAGGGTGAGGGGAGGGCCGGAGCGGGCGGCGGCCGGGTCGGATTCCACCAGTTCGCGGCTGCTCCTGACCGACTCCGCGTCGGGCTCTCGCCCACCAGCAGCGTCTTGCTCTCGTCAGCCGGCAGGATCGCCCTGGCGGCCAGGACCAGGCCGACCGGGATCGAGGCGATGCCGTCGGGGTAGGAACTCTCCAGCAAGTGGGAGAGCCGGACACCCAGGAAGGCCATCACCACGCCGAGCAGGACGGCGTAATCTCGCAGGGTCTCCACGACCGAGCGGAGCGGGCCAAATCCGGACTCGCGAAATGGGATTTCTGTCGCTCGGGAAACGGTCGGCGCCCCATAATGTAAGGACGGGATCCCGAGCGACGGGCGGCAGCCGGCCCGCGCGCCGCCCCGTGACAGAGTGGGACCGCTTCCAAGGACCGTGGTTCGTCATGGCCGCCGCGAACGGGAAAACGGCACGAACGACCCTGGCGCGAAATGGCAAGTGGCAAGCTCAGGGAGTGAACGTGCGCGAGCGAACGGCCCTGCCGGCTGCCGGCACCCCGCCCCCACGAAACGGGCGGGATCTGTCCATGGCCTGTCGTTCGGCACCAGGTTTGACCAGAGGAAGCCAGCTCTTCACGCAATATTCACAATTCGACGCGGTGGTGCATGCAATGACTAGCCTCCGACCAGGCACCCGCACCCCAAAATTGACGGAACGAACTGTCATGCCCCCCGGGGGCACCCCACCCCATGAAAATGGAGTCGGCATGCGTTATCCTCGACGTCGTCCAGCCTTGGGTGTGAGGCCGTTCCTGT
>JAJPJC010000260.1 GCA_021324445.1 Isosphaeraceae bacterium | reverse complement strand
GCTGGGTTTCCACACACCTGCCTTCCCAGCCCGACGCGCCAGCGCGGATCACCGGAGGTCGTGCAGCCCATCAGGAACGACCCGCGCTGGCGCGTCGGGCTGGTAGGGGGAAATCTCCGCGCTGTCGGTGGGTTCGGCTGAGTTTCCACACACCTGTCGCCTAAACGGGTCGTCGTCATGTGTGAGGGCAATCTCCGAGCCTGGATTGAGCCGGGAGCAATCCATATCAAAGCTGGAGATCGTAACGGCGATCCGATTGAACTTTCGCAAGGGGAAGTGCGAGTTCTGATCGAGCAGTTAATCAAGCTGGCGGACCAAATCGAGGAGTAGGCCCAGCCGCTCGTGGGGCCGGGACCGGCTAAGGTCGAGCCAGCCGGACGATCTCCTCCTCGGGGACTTGCCGGGGATCGACGGCGGAAGGCCGCACTTTCAGGAGAGTGACGTCGCCGTCGCGGATCAGGCAGAACTCGCCGGGTGCCTGGCCGGGGAGCCGTGCCGCGACGTCGATGCGACAATCACTCAGCATCGGCTTCATCTTGGCGATCGAGTTGGCCTCCTTGACCTGGCCGGCGAACCAGGTCCGGACATTGTCGCGGCACTTGTAGTCGAAGTCGCCGGGGCTCTGGGTCGCCAGAAGCAGCCCCAGCCCGGCGGACCGCGCCCGCTTGAGCAGGTTCTCCATCGGCTCCTTGGTGGCCGGCTGGCGCACGGCGGGCAAGTAGAGATCGGCCTCGTCGAAGAGGACCACGGCCTGAAGGGAGCCGTCCGGAGCGGGAGACCGACTGATCCATCGGCCCAGCGCCATGAGGAACTGGGCGACCCAGAACTGCACGTCCTGGTTGGTCCCCAGGAACTTGGTGCTGATGATCGACAGCCGGGTCTTGCCCGGCGTCCGATGGGGGCCGAGGCCCAACAGCGCGTCGAGATCGAGCGGCTCACCCTCGGCGGCCAGGAGGTCGCCCTGGTTGAGCCGGAGGGTTTCCAGGTCCTGGACCAGGTGATCGAAGAGCTTGACGTCGAGGTAGCCGACTTCGTTGATCAGCGCCGGGTCCTTCTCGGCGATGAAGTCGACCAGGGCCTTGATCGGCAAGGCCGCCTGAGGATTCTCCCGGCTGAGGAGGTCGATGGCCCGGGACAGGATGGCCAGGCAGGACTGGTCGCGCTTCTTGTCCGAGTAATTCATCATGCCGGCCAGCGCGCCGGCGGCGACCTTGGCAGCCTGCTCGCGCTCGAGGACCGGTAGGGCGCCCAGCGGGGGCGCGGCCGCGATCGACAGCGGGCGTCCATCCGGCCGTCGCGGCGTGTACAGGGCGAGGTCAACCGCCGCGCGGAGCCGCTCCCCGCGCGCGGCCAGCTCGCCGGTGAGCCCCGGGCGCAGACCCAGGTCCGGGCGGGCGTAGGCGCAGAGGTCTCCCTTGCGGTCGACCAGGATCGCCGGGACTCCCTTGAGCAAGAGCTGCTCGACGACCCCCAGCGCGGCCGTCGTCTTGCCGCTGCCCGGCGCACCCAGGAAGGCGGCCGGGCGCGTCAGCTCGGCCACCTCGATGGCGACCGGCTCGCCGCGGCGGTCGCAGGTCGTCCCGACGATGAGCCGAGCGGCGCTCTCGGGGGCCGGCGGCGGAGCCCGCATCGGGCTCGGGGGCGAACTCGGCGCGATGGGCTTCGTCGCCGCGCCCCTGGGCGCGGGCGCAGAGCCGGGCGTGGTCGAGCCGCCGCGGGGCTGGGCAGCCGGAACCGATGGCTGGGCGGCGCCCGCCGCGGGCGGCTCGCCGCGATGGTCGAGGCCCAGGATGGCCCGCATCGACGTGAGGCTGGTCAGGGGGCGACTCTGGCGGAGCCAGGCCGCGAAGCCCGGGTCGCCGCCGCGGCCGGGGCGGAACAGGGCCAGGGCCATCATGGTCCGCCAGTCGGAGTCCTCGACGACCACGCGCCGGCCCCCGCGGGCGATCAGCTTGCCAAGCTGCTGCACCACGGCCGCCTTCGGGCTGTTCGGGAACGCCGTCGAGCGCACGATGACCGGCCGGTGCTCGCCGGCCCGCCGCTCCACCTCGTCGATCTGGCGGCTCAGCGCGCCCGCCTGAGCCCCCTTGTTGCAGATCCCCACCAGGAGCCGCTCGACCGAATTGTCGCCGCCATGGCGCTCGACCTGGATGAAGCGCTGCTCCGCCTCCGCCTCGAGGGAATCTCCTGTCTCGAGCTCGGCCGAGCACGACGCGATCGCTTCCGAGAGGATTCCCGCCAGCTCCCCCTCCTCGGCCGGGACCACGATCGTGGACGTCGAGCGAACCTCGTTCCAGGCTTGCTCGATCTCGATGACCCGCTGCTCGAGACCCCGGCTGAATTCGTCGGGCCGGCCGCCGCCGTCAAAAGGGTGGTCCGCCATCTTCCCTTTCGCGATACAGCGCTCGCGGTAGGTGTGCACCGCGCCCAGGACGTCGCGGGCGCGGAGACCGACCAGCTTGCCGATCATCGCCTCGGGGATCGGGTACGTCGGCTGATCGGCCCGGAAGGGGACGTCCATCGCTTCGTAGAGGAACATCAGCCGTTGCGCGATCAGGCGCCGGACCTCGTCGGCCGTGCACGGCGCCGTCAGGCCGACCGGCGGAGGGTCGCTCTCGACCCGGTCCTTGATCGGCCGAGTGAGCATTTTCTTCAGCTCATCATAAAACGTTTCCAGGCAGGCAATGACCACGATGGCCGAGCGCAGCCGGCTGACCAGGTCGCAGAGCGTGGCCATGGCGCGGCGGAACTGGACCGCCGCCTCCTCCAGGTCGAAGACGTCCTCGAGCTGGTCGACGCACAGGATCAACGGCACCTGCTCGACGGCCCAGATCAACTGCCCCAGCCGCTCGATGAGCCGATGCGGCGCGTCGGGATACGTGCAGGGGACGATCCCGCCCAGGAGCCGGCGGTCGTGCTCGGTGAGGTCCTCGCAGCGGAGATACTTCAGCACCCGCGCCTTGATCCGCGGGTCGTTCCCCTGGAGATATAAAAGAGCTTGCACGAGGTAGACGTCGATCGTGTTGAACCGCTCGTCCAGGATGATCCGGTCGGCCAGGTCGGCGACCAGCCGGTCGAGGCTCGGCTGGTCCAGGCCCCCTTCGCGGAGTTGATCCAGCCAGGCGCGCGGCACGTCGCGGGACGACTCGGCCAGCGCATTCGAGAGCCGCATGAGTCCCGTGGTCTCGGACCGCGTCTCGTCGTAGGGCTTGTCGAGCGAGTCGATCAGGTTGTTGAGGACGTACCGCCCATACTGGCCGGTGAAGGCGGTCATCTGCAGATAGCCGCAGTATCCCGACTCCCGGCCGTGCACCTGGTTGCGAAAGGCCCGCATCAGGTGCGTCTTGCCGCAGCCCGATTCGCCCAGCAGGAGCAGGATCCGGCCCGTGGGCAGGCTCGAGGTGGCGCGCACCCGGCCGACGATCCGCTGGAACGCCTCCCGGGCGCCCGGGTGGATCGACTCCACGTCGAAGGGGTCGCGCCTCCAGACATCATTGGCGTAGGCAAAGGCGTGGAACAGCTCGGGGAGGTGGGGCGAGCAGAACGCCGCGACGCGGGGGTCGCCGTCACTGGGCCCGCCCGGGGTCTCGGAGCCTGGTTTTCCGCTCATGGTGACGGTCGTCATGAAAGGGTTCTTTCATTTCAAATGCGGATGAAATGGAATGTCGCATTGAGGTACCGGACCTCGGACAGGCGGACGTCCTCGGGGTCCATCGCCTGGACCAGGTCGGCCCGGGCGAGGTCGAGCAACCGGAAGTTATTGGCCAGGCCCAGGAACTCCTTGAACTCGTCCAGGTCCATCCCGGCGAAGTCGGGATCGGACCGGAGCTCCTTCCAGACGTGCGCGACGAACACCTTGTTGGCGCCGAATCGGCCGGTCGGGCAGGCGCGCGCGGCGGCCTTGACGCGCTCGGCCAGCGCCGACAACTCGAGCGGCGGCTTTCCGGCCGGCGGCGGTCCCGGGGGAGACTCCTGCGGTTCGGGGGTCGCCGGCCGATAAACGGACAAGGCCGGAGGTTCTTGGGCCCCGCCGGGTTCCGACGGGCCGCTGATCCGATCGATCCAGCCGCGCAGGACCGCGTCCCGCAGCTCCTTGGGATCGTCGCGCCGCGCGCCCGACCGGTGGGCCACCAGCCGGCTCGCGGCCTTCTTGAAGTCGGTCGGACGGCCGTCGCCCAGGGCGCGATTCAAGAGCGCCGTCTTGACCGACTTGGCATCGAACTTCCGCGCGACCCCTTCGAAACCGATCAGTTTCCAGGCCAGGGCGTCGGTGGCAACGTCCAGCTTGGGTATCGCGCTGGTCGGGAGTTGGAATTGCTGCCTGAGCAGGGCGCCCTTGAATCCATCATCCTTGGCGAACTGAGCGGACGATTGGTCAGTCAGTGGGCCCAGTCCCATGGCGCGGGCGACCAGCCAGATCTTCTTCAGGTTCGTCCAGGTCGGCTTGGGTTTGACCGGCATCGCGTCCAGACCCAGGAATTCCAGCCCCCGGCGGCGGCCCTCGACGGTCAGGGCGATCTTGGGCGCGGCCTTCCGGGTCTTGCCGGGCAGGGACGCCACCAAGCCAGCCGCCTCCAGCTCATCGTGGGTGCGGTTCAGCGCATCGACCAGCGTCACGCCCGACCATCGATGCGCCAGCAACGGCTCGAGGTCCTTCTTGACTTTCGAGCCGGTCTCGCCCTTCTCGCCGGCGGCCAGCAGCCGCACCAGGACCAGGGGGCCGATCGCCGAGATGTTGGTCGGAGCCGTCATGTGCGTTCACCTCGTGGCCTGTCGATGGCGGCAAAATGCGACCGCCGAAAGCGTGGTGTCCAGCACCTGCTCGAGGCGATCGACGACATCGACGGCCAGGAACCGCAAGACCAGGTATCCGCGCGTTTGCAGCTCGAGGTCCTTGCGGCGATCGCGGCGGTACGCCTCGGGGTCCTGGAAATGGTAGTAGCCGTCGATCTCGATGACCAGCTTGAGGGACCGGGCGAGCAAATCGACCTCGATGGCGCGGCCCGGTCCGAAGGCGAAGTCGAGCGTGGCGTTGAGCTGGAACAGCCCGACGGTCTCGGGCATGGATTCGAGCAGGTCGAAGACGAACCGTTCCACCGCGCTGCGGGCCTCGTCGTCGGGGTGCGGGGTGAGCGGTGCGGGGTGCGTCCGAGACAAGAGACGGTCGTCTTCCGACTCCCCGACCTTGATGATCCCCTCGCGGAGCAGCGCCTGGGCGCGGGAATCGGGTGCCCGGGCAAAGTCGGCTTCGAACCGGCCGGGCTCGATGATCAGGGCAAGGGCCGCGCGGGGCTGGGCCGCGGCCAGCTCCGCCAGCAGCCGCGCCAGGTCCTCCATCGGGGGTCGCGGCGGATCGCCGTCGGCGGGAATCACGAGCAGGACGGGCAGGCACTCCTGGGGGACCAGCTCACCGAGTGCCGCCAGCAGGCGGACCCACGGCCGGCCCTTGCCGTCCAGGAGTGCGTTCAGCTCGGGAGCGAGCCCCGGGGCGGAGCGCCGCCGTCCCTGGGCTGCCAGCTCGATCAAGCGGCGGGCCAGCCGCTCGACGCCGGTCCGGCTCTCCAGCGGCACGGCCGCGTCGAAGAACTGGTCGACCTCGTAGGGGGTCATCCTGCGGAGCGACCGGCCCAGCGCGCCGGCAGGCCGATCCAGCCGCCGCGCCAGCCAGGCGACCGCGGCATCAACCAGGTCGCGCCCGTCCGCCAGCCGGTCCACCCAGGGGACAACCAGAGATTCCGCCGCCAGCCCGGCCTGCTCCACTCGAAGCATCACCAACGGCCGGCCCAGCGAGTCGCACCAGCGCACCGCCTTCTGCAACGCCGAGCCCAGCGGTCCGACCAGGACGGACACGGTCGGCACCCCCGCCCGCCGTCGGTCTTCATGACGGTCCAATGCGGGCGATTCCCGTCCGTTCGGGTCCTGGAGTCCCTCATCGAGTTGCCCCGGCTCGGCTGTCACTGGCATGGTCGCTTGCCTCCACCAGTCCGTTTGCGGCTCGGGCAGAACCACGACGGACTCAAGGACCCAAGGACTCAATTATCCATCAGCGATAAGCGATTGTCCACGGGCCGCGCCGGTTGGGTGCGAAACTTGCTTGTGATCCTTGGTTCCGGCCCCAGCACGCGGAGGCCTCCACCGCCGGCAACCAAGGACCCGGGACCGACAAGCCCCTTGAGAGCCGCAACCCGGCGGGATAAGGTGCATCCAGCGTCGCTGGAGAACCATCGGACATCAAGATGCAATCAACCAAGGAGACATGACATGCCGATCAAGAAGTGCCTTGCTGTTCTGGCCGTCGGCGCACTCGTCTGCTGGGTGATGCTGGGCCTGCGGACCCAGGCGGCCGCGCCGCAGAAGGCCGAGCTGGGCGGCAGCTCGGTCACCAAGGCCATCGGGCAACTGATCCCGACCACCAAGACCGAGAGCAAGGTCAAGGGGACGGTGACCTTCACCCTGACCGGGAACAAGATGCATGTCTATGGAGAGATCAGCGGCCTGACCCCGGGCGAGCATGGGTTCCACGTCCATGAATTCGGGGTCTGGAACGAAGACGGCATGGCCACGGGGGGGCATTTCAACCCGTCCGGTGAGCACCACGCCGGGCATGACAGCGCGCGGCGGCACGTCGGCGACATGGGCAACATCAAGGCCGACGCCAACGGCGTCGCCACCGTGGACCTCGACGACGACCTCATGAGCTTCAGCGGCACCAACTCGATCCTGGGCCGTGGCCTCGTCGTCCACGAGAAGGCCGACGACCTCAAGTCCGATCCCTCCGGCAACGCCGGCGGGCGGCTCGCTGTGGCCATCATCGGCGTGGCCAAGCCCTGAGCCCATCGGGCGGTGTTCGGGGTTCGGGGTTCGGCGTTCGGGTTACTGAGCGTTGCGGAGAAGAGTCAACTTCTTGGATCCGATCGGGGGACCGAGCCGCCTCCTCCAGGCGGATTGTGGAGGAGCCGGCTCCGGCCGGCGATCCTCAGCGCCATGCGCCCGGTTTACGGTTCTCTGCAACGCTCGGTAGACCCTCGATGTCGAACGCATTTGCCGAACACGGAAAACCGGAGCGCAGCGACGTTCAAATGATGTTCACGAATTTGTTATAGAATTCGCGTGAGCCGAACAAGGCGATGGCGACCGGACCGATCTGTCCGCGCGCGATGATCGGGCTGAAGCGAGCGACCTCCTTGCGGGTGGCCGGCCGATGGAGGATCCCCTCGACGAGGTTGTTGACCTCCGTACTGAGGCCGCTGGGGCTGGTGATCACCTCCAGGGCGACCTGACGCCGCGAGGTGCCGTGCGCGAGCTGGCGGGTGAGGCTGGCCCGGACCTTGGGCGTGAAGGAGAACCCGGCACCGTACACGGCGTGTCCCAGGGCGGTCAGGAAGCCCTGGGTCGTGCCGCCGGCCCGGGTCCTGTAGAACGCGCGCGAGCCGAGGAGGGTGGCATTCAGCGCGATCAGGGAGGGGTTGGGCTTGGTCACGACCCGCAGCTCCTCGGCTTGGGTCGCGGGCTGCCCCAGGTAGTTCAGATAGGCGTCGTTCACCGCCGCGACCTTGGCCGCCTGACTGTTGACGATCAAGCTGGCAAGGTGGGTGCGGGTGACGCCGGCGTTGTACAGGGCGACCCAGTAGGCTTCTCCATAACCGGCCGGGGCGCCGAAGACATCCAGGTAGATCTGGTTGACGAATAGCTCGGGCTGGCTGCCGACGACCATCGCGACCGCCGGCGACGACACGCCCTGGTAGTTCGAGTCTCCCGAATAGACGGCCGTGATCGCTTCCGGGCCGATGGGCAGCGACGGGACGGTCAGACTGGCTGTGCCGCTGGTCAGGGTAGCGGAGCCGAGATTGGTGCCGTGGATATCGAAGAAGGTCACCGAGCCGGTGGGCGCCGGCGCCCCCGGGGTCGTGGGCGCTGCGACGGTCGCGTTGAGCGTCACCGGCGTGAGCCCGAACGGGGTCGTACTGGAAGGCGAGACCGTGACGGTGACGCTGCCCAGGTTCACCTGCTGGGTAACGCCCGGAGCCTTGCTGGCGGTGAAGTTCGTATCGCCCGAGTAGTCGGCCGTGATCGTGTCGGAGCCGACGGGGAGGCTGGAGGTGTACAGGGTGGCCACGCCGCCACTGAGCGTGCCGGGTCCCAGGTCGGTCGTGCCGTTGAAGAACTCGACCGAGCCGGTCGGGATGCCCGCGCCGGGGCTGACCGGCACGACCTTCGCCGTCAGCGCGACCTGCTGGCCGGCCAGCGCCGGATTGGGGCTGGTCGTGAGGCTCGTCGTGGTCGAGGCCTGAGCGACCGTCACGGAGACAGCCGTGGAGGTGCTGCTCGCGAAGGTCGAGTTGCCCGAGTAAACCGCGGTGATCGAGTTGGCGCCCGTCGTCAGGTTGGTCGTGTTCAAGGTCGCGACGCCCGCGGAGTTCAGATTCGCGGAGCCCAGGTCGGTCGTGCCGCTCAGGAACTCCACGCTGCCCCCCGGCGTACCCAAGCCGGAGGTATTGGCGGTCACGGTGGCGGTCAGCGCGACCGATTGGCCGAAGACCGGCGTCGCCGACACGGGGCTGACCACCGTCGTGGTGTCGACCAGGTGGGTCAGGACCACGTCGTGGCCCGCGCCCCCCTTATAGCTGATCCGGAACTGCTCGCCCGAGGCCGTGACGATCGCCCCCTCGGCCAGGCCGGCGAAGGTGCCCGTGATCGGCGTGGAGCTGGTGTTCTGGATGATCGTGAACTGGTCGTTGCCCGTCGGGGTGAAGCCGGAGCCGAGCGAGAGGTTGAGCTTCGCACTGCCCAGGTTGATCGCGCCGCCGACCTTCATCTGGCTGAACACTGTGTCGCTGTTGAGGGTCACATCGTAGGTGGAACCCGAATCGAGCGTCAGGGCCCCGGTGTCCGTCAGGGTGCCCGGCGTCGTATCACCCGGATTGAGGGTCGCGCTGCTGGTGGAGATCGAGCCGACCGTCCCGACCCCGCCGAGCGTCGTGCCCGAGCTGAGCGCGACCAGCCCGGCAACCGACCCATCGACGTGCAGGGTCCCGGCGCTGACCGTCGTGGTCCCGGTATAGGTGTTGGCGGCCGACAGGTCGAGCTCACCCGAACCCTGCTGGAAGAGTCCACCCGAGCCGCTGAGGATGCCTCCAGCACGAGGATCGACCCCGCGTCGGTGACCTGAACCATCCCCTGGGCGGTGCCGAAATCGACGGGGAGATTCACCGTCGAGCTCCCCGAGGTCTGCGAGGCCTGGAGCAGCCCCGTCAGCGCGATGCCGTTGCCGCTGATCGTGTAACCACTCCCGCTGACCGTCAACGAGGCGAAGCTCGTGCCGGCAGTCAGGTCGTTGGTGCTGGTCAGGGCTGAGTTCGTCACGGGGGGGAAGCTCAGGTCATCGGTCGCGACCGGCGCCGTGTCGTTTAGCCAGTTGTTCGCGTCGGACCACTTGGTGCTGGTCGCCGCGTCCGACCCGGTCCAGGTGACCTGGGAAAGCACCGTCCGCGACTCGAGCTGCTCCAGCTTCGGTCCCAGCGATCGCTGTCCCCTTCGCCGCCGCGCTCGACGCGAGCCTGCCGCGACCACTCCTCCCGGCAAGCTCCCCTCGAGTGCCCCCTCGCTGAAGCGCCCAGCCCAGAACTCCATGGCCCACTCTCCGTCGGCGAAAAAGCGATAACTCCCTGCCTCTAAATGCGGCCAACCGCCCGCTCAGAGTCCACTCCAGTTCCCACGTTTTCCCACCGCCAAATCCTTCAACCCGTGTCCGCCGTACAATCGCGCCTGCATGATGCATTGTAGCACGCATGCGGACGAGGTCAAGAGTGGGACGGCTTGCGGGCGGTGTGGGCCGGCCACCCCGGCTGGCAGAGGGCAGCCGGGGGCGGCTGCCGCACCGTCCGGCCTTGAAAGTCGGGGATCGTCCCGTTTTTTTCCTTGCATCGACCGGGGAAGAGATGGTGAATTCAGGCTAAATCGGTCCATCCAAGGGGGAAGGTGTGGGCCGGCCGTCCTGGCTGGCAGAGGGCAGCCGGGGGCGGCTGCCCCACGGTCCGATCCCGCCCAGTCTTGAACTCAGGAAGATGAGATACTCATGATCCGACATTACCGACGTTTTTCTTTTGTCCTGAGCCTCGCCGCCTCGGGCCTGATGGCGGGCTGCTCGGGGAGTCGCGACGACCTGCCGCGCGAGCCGGTCGCGGGGACCGTGACGCTGGATGGCCGGCCGCTCGCCGAGGGCGCGATCCAGTTCACGCCGGCGTCCGGCTCGGGAGGGCCGGCGATCTCGGGAACCGCTGCGATTGAGAACGGTCAGTTCTCCATCCCGAGGGCCGATGGGCTGGTCCCCGGCAGCTACAAGGTCTCGGTCAGCGCGGTGCCCGTGAAGCGGGAGCCTCGGGGCCAGATCACCATCGGGAAGAAGAAAGCCACTCAGTACAAGGAGGCAATCCCCGCGAAATACAATACGAAGACGATCCTCACGGAGGAGATCAAGCGCGGCGGGGCCAGCGACCTGAAATATGACCTTCAGTCGAAGTGACGCGGGTCAGACCGTGTGGTTCCGGTCCGAGCGCGGCGGCCTGGCGAGCGTGTTCCGACCGCGTCGTCGTCGTCGCGGCATCGGCAACGACCGGCGTCGCGATCGGCAGCCGGACCTCGAAGCGTGCTCCTGTGCCGGTGGGGCTCCGCACCGTGATCGCACCGCCGCAGGCCGTCGCGATGCGATGGGCTACGGCCAGGCCCAGACCCAGGCCCGGGACAATCCGTGTCGCTCTCCCTCGCCGTCACTCATCCTCATCGTCGTCTTCATCCTCGTCCTTGTCCTTCTTGGACTTGGCTGAGGCCTTGGCATGATGCTCGTCCTTCTCGCCCTTCTTGGCCTTCACATGACCGTGCTCTTCGCCCTCGTCTTCGTCTTCGTGCTCGTGGTCCTTGTCGCTCGTCTTGGCCTTGGCGTCGCCATGATGCTCACCCTTCCTGGCCTTGGCGTCGCCATGATGATGGTCCTCGTCCTCATCCTCGTCTTCGTCTTGATCCTCGTCCTCGTCCTTCGACTGCTTGGCCTTCGCGGCCGGCTTCGCCCTCTCGTGGACGGCTTTGCCCTTGGCGGTCAAGACGACCTCGGCCTGGATGGCGATCTCGTAGAGCAACGGTCCATCCTTGCCCTTGGTGACCTCCTCGACCTTCTGAATCTTCGCCTGGGGATACCTGGCCGCCAAGGCTTTCTTGACCGCCTTCGGGAGCTTGCTGAAGGGGATTTCCTTCTCGACCTCGAGGATCGTCCCGTTGGCCTTCAACGCGATATCAATCGAGCGGTCGTTGACCTCGAGCTTGACCTCGTAGGTCGTGGTGCCGTCCTCGACCTCCCGGGTGGCCTCCTCGATCTCGGCCTTGGGAAACTTCGCCTTGATCGCCTTCTTGACCGCCGCCGGCAACTTGTCGACGGGGACTTCTTCCTCGCCGGCCCGCGCCGCGCCGACCAGTACCGAGACGCCGAAGAGGGCCAGCACTCCCATTCCACATTGCGTGCGCATCGTCATCCTCCCCTGGGTTGCCACCGCGATTGCCCGGCCCGGTATCGGTGCCGCCCACGATGGCAAGCGGCAGTATAACCGGCGATCCTAAGCCGATCCTGAGGCGAGGATAAAATCCAGCTTATCAAATCCGGTCGGTGGCCTCGCCGGGTGAGAGGGAGCCGGTCACGCCTTCATGCCTTGAGCCCGATCGTGGGGGCGTACAAAGGAGTCTCCACGAGGGCCCCACGGTGGTCGTCCCCGGTCCATCGGTGCTCTCCAGGGCATCGTTTCCAGGTCGATCCCAGCGAAACGACTCGATCGAGGTCCCATCCTGGCGCGTGCCAAACTCGGCAGGAGCTCGGCGCGCCCCGGACTTGACCGCCGCCGCGGTGGTGAGTTACCATTGTATCACTGATGGGGTGATGACCGATGCGCTACCGTCACGCGAACAAGACGTTGCGGCGGATCGATGAGGAACCGGACTTCACCAGTGGCTTCGCGGCCAACCTCGTACGGGCCTTCCGCATGCGGATGCAGGCCATCCGGGCAGCCGCCAACGAGAATGACCTGAGGGCGCTCAAGTCACTGCGGTTCGAGAAGCTCAAGGGAGATCGGAAGCACCAGTATTCGATGCGATTGAACGACCAGTTCCGCCTGATCTTCCAAATCGAGGAATCCGACCAAGGCAACATCATCATTGTCCTGGCGATCGAAGACTATCACTGAGGACTTGAGGTGACACACCATGTCCCGGAGCAACCGTCCGGTCGCTGAAGTATTTCCCCCCGGGGCTTTCATCCGGGAGGAGTTGGAAGCCCGTGGCTGGTCGCAGCGCGACCTGGCCGAGATCCTGGGTCGTCCCTCCCAGGCGGTCAACGCGATCATCAATGGCCATAAGCAGATCACGCCGCGGACGGCCCGGGAGTTGGAGGCGGCCTTCGGCTCCTCGGCGGAGTTCTGGCTCAACCTGGAGGTGGCCTACCGACTCCATCGCGAGGACTCACCAGACCCGGCGATCGCACGCCGAGCGGCGGAGCGAGGCGCGGCACCGCTCACCAGGAAGTCGACCGCGCGCGGTTCTTGACCAGCGAAGCGGCGATCACCCCCCGGGATTGGCATGCACCGGCAGGGGAGCGGGGGCCGCTGCCCCGCGCGCCCAATCCTCCTCCCGACGGCCGGCCGCCGCTTCCTCCTCCTCGTCCTCGGGCCTGCCGCCGGCCCGGCCGAAGGCCAGGTACAAGGCCGGCATCAGCCCCAGGTTCAAGACCGTCGAGGTGACCAACCCGCCCAGGATGACAATCGCCATCGGGTGCTCGATCTCGTGACCCGGCTTGTTGCCGGCCCAGGCCAGCGGGACCAGCGCCAGCCCGGTCGCCAGGGCGGTCATCAGGATCGGCGCCAGCCGCTCCTCCGAGCCGCGGATCACCAGGTTCAATCCGAACGGCTCACCCTCCTGGAGCTCCAGGTGGCGGTAATGGCTGACCAGCATGATGCCGTTGCGGGCGGCGATCCCCAGCACGGTCACGAAGCCCACCAGCGAGCCCAGCGAGAGCACGCCGCCGCCCAGGATGGCGCCGACCACCCCGCCGATCAGGGCAAAGGGCAAGGTCAGGGCGACCAGCGCGGTCAGCCGCAGCGAGCGGAAATCGGCGTGGATGATCAGGAGGATGCCCAGCAGCGACAGGCCCGCCAGCGCCATCAACCGCCGCCGCGATTCCTCGCGCGCGGCGTACTCGCCCAGGAACTCGGGGTGGTACTCGCGGGGGAAATCCAGCTTCAACACCCGCTCCTGGACCTCGCGCGCCACGCTCCCCAGGTCGCGGCCCGACACGTTGCAGGTGACGTCGATCTTCCGTGAGGCTCCCTCGCGCTTGATCTCGTTGGCGGCCGGCACCAGGACCAGCTCGGCGACGTCGGACAGGGGCACGTGGGTGCCTCCCGGGCCCGCGGCGGTCAAGGGGGTCTCGATCGGCAGGGTGCTCAGCTTGGACACGTCGTCGCGGACATTCTCGGTCCCCCAGACGAACACGTCGAGGATCTTCTGGTCCCGGTACAGCTCGCCGACCTTCTGGCCCTTGACCAGCGTGGTCACCGCGCGGCGGACGTCGCCGGCGGTCAGGCCCAGCCGCGCCGAGGCCTCCGGCCGCAGCCGCACGTCCAGTTGCGGCACCAGGAGCTGCGGGTCGACCTTCAGGTCCGACACCCCCGGGATCGGCTCCATCACCTTGGCCACCTCCTGGGCCTTGGCCCGGAGCACGTCCATGTCCGGACCGAAGAGCCGGACCACCACGGTGGCCCCCGCACCGGTCAACACCTCCTTGATCCGCTCCTTGAGATATGTCTGCACGTCCTTATATAGCCCCGGGTAGCCGGTGACGACCTCCTCGACCTTCTTCTTGGTCCCGGGGAGGTCGGCCTTGGGGTCGACGCTGATCCAGAGCTCGGTGAAGTTCGGGCCGACGACCTCGTCGGCGACCTCCGCCCGGCCGATGTGCGAGCCGAAGTTGCGCACGCCCGGCACAGAACGCAGCTCCTTGCTGACGTTGACCGTGATCCGCCGCATGGCTTCCAGCGAGCTCCCCGGCTTCTCGAGCCAGTGCATGAGGAAGTCGTTCTCCTGGAAGTCGGGGAGGAATTCCTCGCCCAGGCCGTAGACGCCCCAGCCGGTGGCGATGAAGGCCACGATCAGGAGGAGCATGGCCCATCCGGGCCGCCGCGCCAACGGCGGCAGGATCGCGCGGTAGATGCCCTTGAGGATCCGCACCAGCGGCGACTCGCGCCGCCGCTCCGACGCCCCGGTCAGGAGCAACAGCGACAGCGCGGGCGTGACCGTCAGCGCCACCAGCAGCGAGGCCACGATGGCCAGCACGTAGGCCAACGCCAGCGGCCGGAAGAACGAGCCGGAGAGCCCCTCGAGGAAGAAGACCGGCACGAACACCAGGATCACGATCAGGCTGGCATAGACCACGGCGCTGCGCACTTCCAGCGAGGCGTCCAGCACGACCCGGAACGCCGAGCGGGGCCGGGGCGAGGCGCGGTTCAGCCGCAGCCGCCGCACGATGTTCTCCACGTCAATGATGGCGTCGTCGACCACTTCCCCCATCGCGATCACCAGGCCGGCGATCACCATGGTGTTCAAGGTCGCGCCCATCGCCGTCAGCACCAAGGTCGCGGCAACCAGCGACAGGGGAATCGCCGTCAGGCTGATCGCGGCGGTGCGCCAGTCGAAGAGGAACGTCACCAGGATGATGATCACCAGCGCGCAGCCGACGAGCATCGCCTCCTTGAGGTTCTCCAGCGACCGCTCGATGAAGCCCGCCGGACGGAAGATGGTCGGATCGATGTCGACCCCCTTGAGGCCCGGCTTGAGCGCCTCGATGGCCTGCTCGACCTCGTGGGTCACTTGCAGCGTGTTGCCGGTCGGCTGCTTCTCGACGATCAGCAGCAGCCCCTCGCCGTCGTTGATCACGGCATCGCCGATCGGCGGCGGGAAGCCGATCTTGACCTCGGCGACGTCCCCCAGCCGCAGGGGTGCCCCGTTGCGGAAGGCGACCGTGATCTTGGCCAGCTCCTCAGGCTCCTCGATGGCCGGGATCAGCCGGACCGCGATCCGCTGGTTGGGCATGTCCTCGAACCCGCCGCCGGCGTAGGCCGACGCATCGGTCACCGCCTTGACGATCGTGTCCACCGTCACGCCGTTGAGCCGGAGCCGCTCCGGGTCGACCAGCACCTGGTATTGCTTGTCGCGCTGGCCCCAGATCGCCACGTTCGCCACGCCTGGGATGGCCATCAGCCGCGGCCGGATCGTCCACTTCGCCAGCAGGGTCAGGTCCATCTGCGAGAGGGTCTTGGACGAGACGCCGATCTTGAGCAGCCGGCTGGTCGAGGACAGCGGCGAGAGGATCACCGGCTTCATCGCCACCGTCGGCAGCCGGGACGCCTCGACGGCCAGCCGCTCCTGCACCACCTGGCGCGCCGACATCAGGTCGGTCCCCTCCTTGAGGATCAGCACGACGCTGGAGAGTCCCAGCACCGACTTCGACCGGATCGTCTTCAGTCCGATCGTGCCGTTGAGCGCGTTCTCCAGCGGCACGCTGATCAAGCTCTCGACCTCCTCGGTCGACAGCCCGGGCGCCTCGGTCTGGATCTCGATCAAGGGAGGAGCGAACTCGGGGAACACATCCAGCGGCGCATGCCGCGCCTTCTGGATGCCGACGATCATGAGCACGACCGCCAGCGCCAGCACCATCACCCGTAGCCGCAACGACGTGGAGACGATCCAGTTCATCATGAGACGATTCCACCAACAATCACGAGTTCGAAAAAGAGCGCTTCATCTCGATTCCGACCAGCTCGGGAGGGCATCACGAATCGACGGCTTCGAAAAGTAATAAGTGATCGCATTCGCGACGTCCTGGAGCGGTCTCTCGAAGTCCACCTGCCGGAACACGATTCGGTGCGTGACCGGTTCGGTCCAGGCCAGCAGACCATCCGGGATCTCCCGGAAGGTCCCGTCAATGGCCAGGACGCGAATCGCGGGCAAGCCCGCAACCTCCGCGCCTCGAACATCGGACCAGAAGGTACGCAGGGCGCGATTCCGAAAAGGATTGGGTGGAGAGCAATCCCCAGTAGAACCGCACCAATCCAGGCACCGAGGGTACGCCATCGAGGCTTGTCCCACCGATCAGCCGTGCCTCGATGCCCTCACGACAAATCCGAACCAGCGGTGGCCGCCTCACCCCTAGATTGAAGAATGCGATGGCGAACGCAGGGAGGAAGAAGCCCAGGGTCACCGCGGTGATCCCAATCCCGGCCCCCCGCGCCGGCCGTCCCATCGCGTCCTTCATTGCACCCGTGAGGAATAAGGGCCCGTAGATCATTCCGAAGAGGGTGAAAAAACCGAGGCCGATCACCCGCGCTCGGAAGATCCATGTCTTGGCACGGAATCGGGTTTCCGGACCTGCCATGCTCCGCTCAATCTCCTGCCTGTGATGAGATCTCGTCCCAGTCCCATTCATCTCATGGGGTCCTACTCGAGGCTTCAACCCTGCTCACGTCGCGGCGCCAGCTCGGCGAGCACCCAGGCGCGGAACTGGCGGATCCAGGTGGTCTGGCTCGCCGAGTCGGCCGCGTAAAGCCAGTCGACCAAGCGATCCAGAGGCAGGAAGGGAAGGCTCGGGCTGGTCGGCTGAGGCGCATAGGTCCCATCGTCCTGGAGCACCTCAACGATGAGCGTCTCGCCATCGAAGCGCCAGACCTCGGGGACCCGCAACGCGGCGTAGATGGCCATGCGATCGAGTGCGCTGCGGCTGATCTCGACCTCAATGGCCAGGTCCGGGGGCGGATCAACATTCAGGTCGATCTTGCGCCGGCCAGCCACACGCACGGAGTTGGCAAGGTAGTAGCACTCGTCGGCCTCGAGGCCCTTGTCCTCGAGCTGCTTTTTCCAGGTCGTCGAGCCCGCACCCTCGCAGGGGATGTCGAGCTCCATGGTCAAGGTCTCGATCATGCGGCCGAATCGCTTCTTGAAGACTTCATGGTCAACTGATGGCGACATGAATTCGAGGTCTCCTCGGTCATAACTGAGTCGAACGCCAGGCTGATCGCCGATCACCCGAAGGATCGTCTCGAACCCGTCCCAGCCGATCCCGCGGAGGACAACCCGCTGCTCCGGGATCAGGGCCCTGGCTCGGGGCCGGCCGGTCGGAGAGCCCAGCGAGGGTGCCGTGGGATCGGGAGCCGTCGGCGTGACTGGCGCGACGGTCGCGGTCGTGATGGACATGGTCGTTGCACTCCGGTGTTCGGGGAATGCGTTCGATGTCGGGGGTCTTCACCGAACATCGAACGCTCCTGTCATTTTTGCCCGCCGAACTCGGCGCCGTACAACTCGGCCGCGCCCTGGCTGACGACCTTGGCACCGGCCTTGGGTCCGCTGATCAGCGCCGCCAGGTCGCCGACGACGCGGTCGACGAAGACACGGCGGCGGGTGTAGGTCTGGGGCGCGATGTTTTCATAGACCCAGGTGCCGCCCAGGGCGTCGCGGATCAAGGCGGAGCGAGGCACGACCAGGCTGGTCTCGTCGCCGCGCAGGGGAAGTGTGACGCCGACGCGCTGGCCGGGCCGGAAGGCGTGGTCGCGGTTCTCGACCTCGTAGTAGAGGAAGACGGTCATGGCCACGGGGTCGCCGGCCGGGGGGGCGGGGACGGGCTGGGCGAGCTTGACATCCACGCCAGGGGGTGCCGCCAGGCTGCCGATGCCCGCCGGCTTGTCGGTCGCCAGCCGCTCCAGGTCGCCGACGTAGACCGGCACCTTGATCCAGATCGGGTCCAGCTCGGCCACGGTGAACAGCACCGCGCCGGCCGGCACCGGCTGACCCACCTGCGCCTGCAGCGCCTGGAGCACGCCCTTGACCGGGGCCCGGAACGTGAGCGTGGTCATGCCGCTGCCCGCGTTGGGATCCCCCGCGATACTGCGGATCTCGTTGCGCCGTTCCTCGGCATTCCGCAGGGTCGTCTGGGCCACCTCGTAATTCGCCTTGGCGTCGATCAGCGCGGCCTCGGGCAAGAGCTTCTCTTTATGGACCGCGTTCTCGGCCCGGTCCAGCGCGGTCTGCATGATCTTGAGCTGCTCCTGGGCCGCCTTGACCTGCCCGTCGGCCTCCTTGAGCAGCGGGGCCAGGGTCGCCCTGGCCTCGGGGGAGAGGATCGGCTTGACGACGAAGATCGGCTGTCCCTGTTGGACCTGGGTCCCCGCGCGGGGGACCGAGCCGCCCGGCGGGGCCTCGACCGTCCCCAGGAAGGGCGACGCCACGCTGAGCAGCCGGTCGGGCGGGACCATCACGTCGCCCGGATAGCTGACCGCACGCGGCACCCGCTGGCGCTTGACCTCGACGGTGAGGATCCCGTCCCGCTGCTCCGCCTGCTCGGTCAGCTCCAGCTTGGCCAGATCCGACTCCTTGACCCCGCCGGTCACCTTCGACGGGCCCGCCGGCTTGGCCGACGCGGGCGCGGTCTTGGATGCGGCGGGCTGGCACCCCGACTCCAGCCCCAAGGCCAGGGCCAGCCCCAGCGCCGGCACGACCGCCCGCCGCAGGCCGCGCGCCGGGTCCCAGCCCGCGCCCCCCCTCGGACCCGCCGCTGCCGTGCCCCGGTGCGCCTGCCATTGATTCGCAATCATATCTCAACGTTCCCTGGTGTCGTGGTGACCCTTTCCACGAATTTATCCCAAACCGGTTGGAGAAAGCCAGCGCGATCTGACGATAAACCGGAAAGACTGGTTGTTTGGGGAAAAGGGAGCGTATCGGTTGCAGGAAGCAGTCGGTCAGGCTTGAACCTGACAGAATTCGGATTGCTTGTCAGGCTAAAGCCTGACCCACGTGCAGGATGCGAGTGGCATGATGCGCGGCGCACACACTGTGTTGATCCCGATTGTGGGGCTCCTGGCCGGAGGGAACGCCCGCGGTGAGGAGCCCGTTGCCTCCGACCCGAGCACCGCGGTCGCGGGGCGGCGCGCGGCCGCTTCGGCGTCGTTCGGGGGCATCCGCAGTCCTGTGAGTAGGAGCGCCAAACCGGCCCCGGCCGGCCCGGCCCGACTGCCGGCGGCCATGCCCAACCTGGGGCCTCGACTCATCGCCTCATCTCCTCCATCCCCGACCCTCTTCAGCGACATCGGACGCGGCTGGACCGTCCCCCCGAGCACGAGTCGGCCGCCGGCCGCGACACCGGCCGCCGGCGCGGCCGTGCGGCGGCCGGCCGGGGACGCGGCGCTGCGGCGGACCCAGGCCGGCGGGCCGGACCAGCCCCCGTCCGCGCTGCCCGGCGCCGCCGCCATGCCGGTCCCGGGCCCGCCCCCGCCCCCCTTGGCCGACTCCGCCTTGCTGGGCGGCCAGTCGATCGCGCTCCAGGCGGCCCTCTACGGTGCCTTGACCAGCAACCCCGACCTGGTCACGATGCGACAGGGCAACCCGCTGGCAGCCTCCGCCGAGGCCGTCGAGGTCGCCCGCCATTTCCCGACCACGCTCAACCCCACCCTCTGGATCGACTACCGGCCGATCACCCTGATCCCACCCACCGAGGCGATCCCATCGACGACCACCAGCAAGGGCGGACACCACGGCGGCTACTACCACTTCGGCCAGGATTTGATCTATATCTCGCTGCGCCAGCCGGTCGAGCTGGGGCACCAGACCGAGCACCGCTACCACATCGCCCAGGCCGCCTATGACCAGCAGCGCTGGACCGTCTTGCAGGCCGAGCTGACCGCGCTGGTCCAGACCTACCGCTTCTTCCAGACGGCGGCCTACCGCCGGGAACGGTTCCGCCTGGCCCAGCAACTGGCCGATTTCAACGACCGGCTGCTGTCGACGCTCCAGCGCCAGCTCGAAGCCAGCCAGGCCGGGGTCACGGCGGCGGACGTCGCGCTGGCGCGGATCGAGAGCCAGGGGACGCGCCAGCAGGTCAAGGCGGCGCGGCAGGACTACCTGACGGCCCTGGCCGACCTCCGCAACCAGATCGGTATCCCCGAGGAGGCCGGCGAGATCGAGCCGCTGGGCGAGTTCACCCTGCCCCCGTACATCCCGCCGGTCGACGAGCAGGCCATGATCCAGACGGCCCTGGCCAACCGACCCGACATCCACGCCCTGAACGCTCAAGTCGCCGGCACCGGCTCGGCCGTCAAGCTGGCCAAGGGAGACCAGATCCCCACGCCCATCATCGGGCCGCAATACGAGATGGACGAGGCGGGCGTCCAGTACGTCGGCATGGTCTTCATCACTCCCTTGCCTTACGTGAACACGGGTAAGCCCCTGGTGGTGCAGCGCCAGGCCGAGCACCAGCGGGCGATCGTGGCAGTCCAGCAGGCCCAGCAGCGCGTCATCGCCCAGGTCCGCGCCGCCGTGGCGCGGTGGAATGCCGCCACCGACCTGGTCAAGGACTCGTCCGGGTTGACCCAGGCACTGGCCAAGGAGGTCGCCGCGCTGGAACGGCTCTTCGAGCTGCGGCAGACCGACTTGACGCGGCTGATGCAGGCGCGGCAGCGGCTGATCCAGCTCGAGAACTCCCGGCTGGACGCCGTCTGGGCCGCCACGACGGCCCAGGCCGATCTCCTGCTGGCCCTGGGCACGCCCACCCTGATCCAGGCCATGCTCAACCAGGCCGAGAGCGATGCCGCCGCCGCCACGACGCCGCCGTCGTCCTCAACACCAGCGGCACCCGGGGCGCCACCGCCGCCCGGCGCCGCCAGCGCGGCGCCCGGTCCCGCCCCGGTTCATCCTGCCGCGCTGGCCCCCACGGCCCCCGCCGCGCGCCCGTGAACCCCGAATCCCTCCATCCCCCAATGGTGGTACTCTCTTGGCGGCACTCACCGCGTGGACTACACTCGTACCGTCTCGGGCCGGGTGAAGCTCCCCGGCTCCAGCCCCATCCGGCGCCCGGATTGACAACTCGGAGAGGAGGAATCGGGCATGCAGAGCGACACGCGGATCGGTATTGCGGTGGGAATCGTGATGCTCCTCACCCCCTGGCGCGGCGGGCCGGCGGCGGAGACGGACGATGCGAAAGTGCGGCAGTCGGTGGTCAAGATCCTCTCCACCCTGCGGCAGCCCGACCCGTTCCGGCCCTGGAGCAAGGGCTCTCCCCAGGAAGCCACCGGGTCCGGGGTCGTCCTCGCGGGCCGGCGGATCCTCACCAACGCCCACATGGTCAATCTGGCCAGCCAGGTCTTCATCCAGCCCGACAAATCGAGCGAGAAACTGGCCGCCGCCGTCGTGGCCCGGGCGCCCGGGATCGACCTGGCGGTGCTCAAACTCGACGACGAATCGTTCTTCAACGCCCATCCGGCCCTGCCCACCAACCCCAGGCTTCCCGACCTGAAGCAGACCGTCTTCACCTACGGATTCCCCACCGGCGGCTCGGAGATGTCGATCACCCGCGGGATCGTCTCGCGGATCGAGTACGCCGACTATTACCTCGGCACCGAGGGCCTGCGCATCCAGGTCGATGCCGCGATCAACCCGGGCAACAGCGGCGGGCCGGCCGTGGCCGACGGCCAGTTGATCGGCCTGGTCTTCAGCCGCCTCCACCAGTCGGACAACATCGGCTACATCATCCCCATGGAGGAGATCGACCTGTTCCTCAAGGACATCCCGGATGGCCGCTACGACGGCAAGCCGGTCCTGGACATCGATACCCAAAAACTGGAGAACGACACGCTCCGCGCCCGGCTCAAACTCGACAAGAAGACCACGGGAATCCTGGTCCGGAAGGTTCATCATTCCGATCCGTCGTATCCGCTCCGGGTCGGCGATGTCCTCACCAGGATCGGCGATCACGTCATCGACAACGCAGGCATGGTGCATATCGAGGGGGACCGCCTGATCAAGTTCCAGTACCTGGTCCAGCGTCAGACCCGCGACGGTCGCTTGCCGCTGGTGCTGATACGCGACAGCCGCGAGCTCACCCTCGACCTGCCGGTCCAGCCCGCCCAGCCCAGGCTCTTCTCGTCCACATCGGAGAAACCGCTCTCGTATTTCATCCTGGGTCCGCTGGCCTTCACCGAGGCGACCGACAACTACATCCAGTACGTGACCATGATGTATTCCGGTGGCCCCCGCGACGGCCAGGGACCCAGCCGTGATGGCTCGGGGCTCCTGACCATCATGTATCAGGGCAACCCGATGTTCACGCGCTACGGCGACCGGCCGGCCTTCCCGGGTGAGCGGATCGTGATCGTCCCCCATCCCATGTTCACGCACAAGATCAGCAAGGGCTACGAGGATCCCTACGCGGACGCCGTCGCCGCCGTCAACGGCGTCCGCATCCGCAATCTCCCGCATCTCGTCGAGGTGATCCGGGATGCCACCGGCGAGTACATCGAATTCACCTTCCAGGGCCGAGCGACCTATACAATCATCTTCAAGCGCAAGGAGGCGCTGGACGCCACCGAGGAGATCCTCAGTGACAATGGCATCCGCCAGCAATGCTCGCCGGACATCGCACTGATCTGGAACGAGGGGAAGCCGAAGAAGTAGGCAGCCGGGAGGGGTCGCGAAGGAATCCGCGTGGTCCCCGACCGCTCCGCGAGGCAACCCCCCGTCTACTCATCCGGCCAGCGCCCGGCGCGACGCAGCCAACCCAAGGTGCGCGCGCCGGCCGCGCAGAGGCCGAAACCCAGCAGGCCCAGCCCCATCGCCGCGGCCATCACGCCCAGGCCGATCCCGAAGACGCCCAGGACCCCCACCACCAGCGGAGCGAGTATCGGGTCGAGCAGGACACCCATGCAGACCGCCATCAGAGCGATGATCAACATCAGGGTCCGCAGCCGGAGTTGCCGGCGGCGCCGCGGCGGGTCCTCGACGCGCCGCTCTGCCGCCTTGGCCGGATCGACCTCCGGCGCGTGGAAGTCCGGGTCGCGGCCCGCCTCGTCGCTCGCCAGTCCCGTCGCCGGGTCCATGATGACGCCTCTCCTTGCCCGATCGCCGATCGATCCGCGTCCCATCTCAACTCCCCTCAAGGCATCTTAGGCCGGACCGGCCTGCCGAACCTAGCCCCTCCGGATGTCGTCTGTCCTCACACTGAGGGTGCACAATCGTGCCTCGCCGGTTGACAGAACCCGCAGCCTCTGCCTAGACTGAGTCAGCTTGTGCCGAATGCTTGTGCAGCAACCGATCGTGCACCCTGGAGAATCAGTGTGGCCGGCAAGCCCTGGAGTGGTCGATTCGGTGCCGGAACCGACCCTCGCATCGAGGAGTTCACGGAATCGATCTCCTTCGACCGCCGACTTTTCAAGCAAGATATCCGGGGTTCGATCGCCCACGCGCGGATGCTCCACCACGTTGGCTTGTTGGCCGCTGAGGAATGCCAGCAAATTGAGCGAGCCTTGTCGGAAATCGAGGCTGAACGGGAGAGTGGTCGCTTCGCGTTCGGCGTGGAGCGCGAGGACGTGCACATGCACATCGAGGCAAGGCTAATCGAGAAGTTGGGTGATGTTGGTCGCAAGTTGCACACGGCGCGGAGCCGGAATGACCAGGTGGCCACGGGGGTGAAGCTCTGGGCGCGCGAGGCGCTGGGGCAGATCGACGCGGGCTTGATTGGTCTCCAGCGCGCCCTGGTGGCAGGGGCCGAGCGGCATCGCGCGGTGATCCTGCCCGGCTATACCCACATGCAGCGGGCTCAGCCGGTGCTGGCCGCTCACTATTTCCTGGCCTACATCGAGAAGCTCGAGCGGGACCGCTCGCGGCTGGCCGACTGTCGCAAGCGGTTGAACGTGCTGCCGCTGGGCGCCGCCGCCCTGGCCGGCACCAGCCTGCCGATCGACCGCGACTTCGTGGCGCGGGAACTGGGTTTTGATGGGGTCGCCGCCAACAGCCTGGACATCGCCAGCGACCGCGATTTCGTCGTCGAGTCGGTATTCGTCCTGACGATGATCGCCGAGCACCTCGCCGGCTGGGCCGAGGAGTGGGTGCTCTGGAACACCCAGGAGTTCGGCTTCCTGGCCCTGCCCGACGCGCTCTGCACGGGCAGCAGCATCATGCCCCAGAAGAAGAACCCCGACGTGCTGGAGCTGATCCGCGGCCGAGCCGCGCGAGTGGTCGGCGACCTGACGACGCTCCTGGTGCTGGTCAAGGGATTGCCCCTGGCGTACAACCGCGACTTGCAGGAGGACAAGGAGCCGCTCTTCGACGCCTTTGACACGGTCCAAGCCTGCCTGGCCATGGCGGCCGTGGTGGTCGAGGGCGCGACCCTCCGCGCCGACCGGATCGCCGAGCGGCTCGACGAGGGCTTCCTCGACGCCACGACCGTGATGGAGTTCTTGATCCAGCGGGGCGTTCCCCAGCGGTCGGCCCACGAGGTCATCGGCCGGCTGGTCGGCCTGTGCGAGCGCCGGGGCCTCCAGCGCCTGGCCGACCTCGCCGATGCGGACCTCGCCGCGGCGCATCCCCAGCTCGGCCCCGAGGTCCGCACCGTGCTCGGGGTCGAAAACGCCGTCAAGGCGTTCCGCTCGTACGGCTCGACCGCGCCGACGGAGGTGGAGAAACAACTCGAACGTTGGAAGCAAGCACTGTTTCAGTAAGGTGGAACTACATCGCTCCCTGAGCTGACCGGATCACACGCTTATGATATCCCGGCTCGTCAACAGGTTGTTCCGCCGATGGCGGGCCCCGACCTCGAGGGTGGTCTTCTTGACACACGGGGATGCCCAGGCGTCGATTCCACCAGAATTGCAGGGGCTGATCCCCGAGGGCGCGAAGATCACGGTGATCTCAACCGACAATCTGGACGCTCCGGTCTCTCATCAGAGAGACGCCGACCGGCGTGCCGAAGCCGCGGACTCCGCTCCGGACAGCATCCCCACGCGAGAGCTGATGGCGACCCGTGATCGATACTGGAGCCGTCTCGCTCAAGACTCGGCAGCGCTCGATCAAGAAACGTGGCGTGCTTTCCGGGTGCGCTACAATGAATACGTCCGGGCCCTCAACGCCCTGGGCAATCGTGGTCCTGAGGTCCGTGACTGGGCCAGGGGGTTACTCGTCCATCCCGAATACGACGCGCGGGAAAGCGGCGCGTGGCTGCTGGGTGCGCTCGGGAGCCAGGGACAGCTTGGTGAGGCGGTCGAGTCCGTGATCGATGAGCTGGCGGCCCTCATTGATCGGCCGTTCGAAGACGACTTCCCCAAGGAGGCCCAGGCCATCAACGTGGCAATCATGGCGCTGGGCAGGATCGGCGATCCGAAGGGAGTTCCCATCCTTCGACGTGTTCTCTTCTCCGCCCGGCGCGAGCATCGAGGTGACACGCAATGGGAAGCCGCCAGGGTGCTGGGCAAGCTGGTCGGCGAATCATTCACGAATGCGAGCGACCCGGTCAGTGCAGCTCGAGACTGGTTCCTCAAGCATGAGGAGACGGATCATGCATAACGAGTTCACGGCGATCATTGAACGCGATGGCAAATGGTTCATCGCCTACTGCCCTGAAGTCCCGGGGGCCAACGGCCAGGGTCGGACCATCGACGAGGCACGAACCAGCCTGGCCGAGGCCATCGCACTCATCTTGGAAGACCGGCGGGAAAAAGGGCTGCGAGGAGTGCCGGCCGGCGCGATCCAACAGGTGGTGATCGTGGAATGAAACGGGAGTCCTTACTCAAACATTTGAGAAGGCATGGGTGCTTCCTCGAGCGAGAGGGTCGATCACACTCCCTCTGGACCAACCCGAACACCGGCGCGGTCGTAGCCATCCCGCGCCACAGCGAAATTCGCGAACAGCTTGCAAGAATCATCTGCCAAGATCTCTCGGTCCCCATCATCGGAAGGTCTCGATGAGGCTATTCACCGTAACCCTCCAGCGCGATGAAGACGGTGTCTGGATCGTCGAATGCCCGGCGATTCCAGGCTGCATCAGTCAAGGCGAGACCAAGTGGCAGGCACTCGAGAACATCAAAGACGCCATCAAACTCTGCCTGGAAGTTCGCGCCGAGCGCGGGTTGCCACTGACGATCGAAGTCATGCAAGTTGAGGTCACCATTTAACATCGACTTCCCTGTCCCAAGAACCCGAGGACCCATGGAACCCTTCCACTACCGCGACGGACAACTGTACTGCGAGGAGGTTTCGGCGTCTGAGCTGGCGCAACGGTTTGGCACGCCGCTGTACGTCTACAGCCAGGCGGCGATCCTGGGGGCGCTCCGCGGCCTCCAGGATGCCTTCGCCGAGGTCGACCCGCTGGTCTGCTACTCGGTCAAGGCCAACTCGAACCTGGGCATCCTCACAGTGATGGCCCAGCACGGCAGCGGGTTCGATGTCGTCTCGGCCGGCGAGCTGTACCGCGTCGGCCTGGCCGGCGGCGAGCCGGGCAAGACCGTGTTTGCCGGCGTCGGCAAGACCGACGAGGAGATCCGGGCGGGGCTGGAGGCCGGAGTGCTGATGTTCAACGTCGAGAGCGAGGCCGAGCTGGCGGCCGTCGCCCGCGTCGCCGCCACAGCCGGCAAGGTCGCGCCGATCGCGCTGCGCGTCAATCCCGACGTCGACCCCAAGACCCACCGCTACATCTCGACCGGCAAGAAAGAGTCGAAGTTCGGCATGGACATCGAACGAGCCGAGCGGGTCGCCCGCACCGCCGCCACGATCCCTTCACTCCGCATGATCGGCTTGCACATGCACATCGGCTCCCAGATCACCACGACCGAGCCCTATGCCGGCGCCGTCGCCAAGGGCGTCGAGCTGATCGACCGGCTGCGCCACCTGGGCCATCCAATCGAGTGGTACAATATGGGGGGCGGGTACGGCATCAACTATCAAGGCCACGAGGCCCGATCGATCGAGGAGTTCGCCCGGGTGATCGTGCCGGGCGTCAAGGCCGCGCGCTGCCGGCTGGCGATCGAACCGGGGCGGGTGATCGTGGGGAATGCGGGCATCCTGCTCAGCCGTGTGCTATATACCAAGCAGTCGGGGGAGAAGCGGTTCCTGATCCAGGACGCCGCGATGAATGACCTGATCCGGCCGGCGCTGTACGAGTCGTACCACCGGATCTGGCCGGCCGTGCTGCCGCCGGGCGTACCGCCGGCACCCGAGGATGCCGAAGCCGCCGCGACCCTCGCCGGGACCGAGCCCTGGGATGTCGTCGGCCCGATCTGCGAGAGCGGCGACTTCCTGGCCAAGGACCGACCCCTGCCTCCGCTCGACTCCGGCGCCCTGATCGCCATCTTCTCCGCCGGCGCCTACGGCATGGTCATGGCGTCCAATTACAATACCCGTCCCCGCGCCGCCGAGATCCTCGTCGATGGCCCGACCGCCCGCTTGGTCCGCCGCCGCGAGACCGTCGAGGATCTCGTCCGTCACGAAGTGGGGTTATGAGTTCGTCCGTGAGGTAGGTCGGGCTTTCCCGCCGGACAGGATTCTCAGGCCATGAGGCCCTGTCAGGCGGGAAAGCCCGGCCTGCGAGATGGGGGTAGAAGACATGGGCTCGTCACTCGACACAACGGACCAAGCACGACGGACCAAGGACCAGGCGGGCCTTGCGGCCTTGGCGGGGATCGGGATTGCGCTGATGGGAGCGCTGGCCGGCCCCACGGTGCGGGCCCAGGCGCCGGGCCCCGAGCTGTTCGCCCGAGAGCCGCGGACCCCTCTGGAGCTGTGGGAGGCGGCCGACTACCTGATCCGCACCGGCCAGGCCCCGAAGGCCGTGCCCTACCTCGATCGCTTGCAGAAGAGTCAGCCCGACGACGCAGCCTGGATCGCCATCCGCGACCGGTACGGGCCAGGGTCGTTCCTGCGGCTGGACAATGATCCGGTGACGCGCCCGTTCGCCCAGCCCTTCGTCGATGCCCTGGCGGCGGCCGTGCGCCGGTATGTGGCCAATCCCGATCGGATCGCGCGGTTCGTCGCCGAGCTGACGCAGACCCCGGAGGAGCAGGATTATGCCGTGCGGCACCTCCGCGAGGCGGGGCCCTACGCCGTGCCGACCCTGGTCGCGGCCCTGCGGCGACCGGGCCTCTCGGCCCAGCAACGGCGGCTCCTGGTCCAGAATATCGGCCGGCTGGACCGCTCGGTCGTCCCGGCGCTGGCCGCCGTGCTCGAGAGCCCCGACCCCACGCTGGCCGCCGACGCGGCCACGGCCCTGGGATTGCTTGGGGACGGGGAAGCTGTGCCGTTCCTGACGTTCCCCGCCGCCGCGCCCACGGCGCAGGCCCCCTTGCGCACTGCGGCGCAGCAGGCGATCGCCCGGATCACCGGCCGGCCGTTTGCCGGCCAGCCGCGCACACCGGTGCAAGTCCTGACCGACTCCGCCTGGCGGCATCACCGCGGTCGCCCGGAGTTCCCCGAGGAGCCCGTGGTCCTCTGGTCCTGGGATGAGACGAAACAGGCCCCGACCCCGCGCGAGCTCCGCGCCGCCGCGGCCAACACGATCCTGGGCCTGCGCTTCGCGCGCGAGGCCCTGCGCCTGGATCCGAGCAACCGCTCGGCCCAGGTCGTTCAGCTCAGCCTGGCGCTGGATCAGGCCGCGCAGCAGGTGGGTCCCGAGGCGGTCCCGACCCGGGAGCCGGCCACCTTCGCGGCGGCGACCGCGGCGGGACCGGCGGTCGTGAGCGAAGTGCTCGAGACGGCCCTCGCCGACGGCAAGACCGGCCTGGCCGCCGCGGCCACGCTGGCACTGGCCAAGGTCACCGATCGGGCGGCGATCGCCGCATCCAGCCGGCCCCATCCCCTGGTCCGGGCGCTGTCGGCACCCGCGCGGCGCGTCCAGTTCGCCGCCGCCAGGGCCCTCGTCGACCTGGCGCCCGACCGGCCGTTTGCCGGCTCCAGCCAGGTCGTCCCCACCCTCGCGCGGTTCCTCATCAATCAGCCCCAGCCGCGCGCGATCGTCATCGACGGCAACCTCGAGCGGGGCAGCCAGCTCTCCGGCTTCCTCCTGAACCTGGGGTATCATCCCGAGCTGGAGCGGACCGGGAGCGAGGGCTTCCGCGAGGCGGCCGAGACCGCCGACGTCGAGCTGGTGCTGATCAGCTCCGACCTGTTCCACGGGGCCTGGACCTTGACCGACACCCTGGCCAACCTCCAGGCCGACGCCCGCACCGCCGGGCTGCCCCTGTTCGTCTACGGCCCCTACGACCTGAGGTTCCTCCGGCCCAACCTCGAGCGCGACTTCCCCGGCATCCGCCACATGGTCCCGCCGGTCAACGCGGCCATGCTCGAGCGGCAACTGAACGGATGGGCGGTAGCCCCCTCCGATGGCGATCGTGTCGTCTACGCCAGCCAGGCGGCCGCGCTGCTGGCCAGGATCGCAGCCAATCGCCAGAGTCCCCTGTGGGCCGATCTGCGTGCCGTCGAGCCGGCGCTGAGTGCGGCCCTGAACATCCCCGAGACGGTCCAGGCCGCCGCCGCGGCGCTGGCCGCGATCCCCGACCCGAACGCCCAGCGGAGCCTGGCCGCGCTGGTCCTCGACCCCTCCCGGCCTCCGGCCCTGCGCAGCCAGGTGGCCGGTCTGCTTGTGGGAAGTATCCGCAGGTTCCGGCCGCTGATCACCGCCCGGCAGGAAGCGCGGCTCGCCACAACCGTCGACGCGGAGACCGACCCGACCGTCCGGGCCGCGATCGCCGCGGTCCTCGCTGCCTTGAAAGCTTAGTTGAGTGGTCAGTTGTCCGTGGTCCGCGGTCCGCGGTTCGCTTCGCGGGCTGACCAGCCTCATCCGAGAAAGACTTGGCACTCGAAAGAAGGTCTGCAAGCACACGGGAGCGGGAGCTCCTACAACGGACAACGGACCACGGACCACTGAAGCAAGGCCATGCCTTTTGACGTGAGATCCAGCCCTGGTCTGCCGGGACCCCGCCGCGGCGACGATCCGACCCTGCCGGGCATCATCGGCTGCAGCGCCGCCCTGCAGGAGATCGTTCAGACCACGCGCGGGGTCGCCCCGTCGCGCGCCTGCGTCTTGATCGTGGGCGAGACGGGCACTGGCAAGGAGTTGATTGCCCGTGCCATCCACGACCTCAGTCCCCGCTCGACCGGTCCCTACATCCGGGTCAACTGCGGCGCGTTGACCGAGAGCCTGCTGGAGAGCGAGCTGTTCGGCCACGTCAAGGGTTCGTTCACCGGCGCCGTCGATAACCGGACCGGCCGCTTCGAGGCCGCGCATGCCGGCAGCATCTTCCTCGACGAGATCAACAGCACCTCGCCCAAGCTTCAGGTCAAGCTGCTCCGCGTGTTGCAGGAAGGGGAGTTCGAGCGGGTCGGGGACAACAATACCAAGAAGGTCGACACGCGGATCATCGCGGCGACCAATCGCGACCTGCTCGAGGAGATCGAGGCGGGCCGGTTCCGCGAGGACCTGTATTACCGGCTCAACGTCGTGCCGGTCTACCTGCCCCCGCTGCGCGAGCGCCGCGAGGACATCGAGCCCCTGGTCGTGCACTTCCTGGCGCGCTATGCCGATCAGAACCGGCGCGAGATGCGCCGGGTCCACCCCGAAGCGATGCGGCTGTTGCGCGAGCACGACTGGCCGGGGAACGTCCGGGAGCTTCAGAACTACGTCGAGCGCGCGGTGATCCTGGGGACCGGCCCGGAGCTGATGGTCGAGCACCTGCCGCCGCAACTGCGGGGCCAGAGCGTGCCGCGGCCGATCCGGCCCCGCGCCGCCAGCACCGACCTGGCGGCGTTGTGCACCGAGCTGGTGCGCCAGGGGGTCCGCGCCGCCGGGCCGGCGGCCAACGACCTGTATGACCGCGTCGTCGGCCGGGTCGAGCGCGAGCTGATCCAGCAGGTCATGCAGACCTGCGACCGGGTCCAGATCAAGGCCGCCGCGCGGCTGGGCATCAACCGCAACACCCTGCACAAGAAGCTCTCGGAGTTCCGCCTCGATGACGCCACGACCGCGGCGGGATCGCCCGCCATCCCCGAAAATGGCGACGGCAACGGTCGCGATGACGACGAGGCCGAGCGGCTGGAGACCCCGAGCCAACCCCGGCCCGGTACCGGCGCCGGCGCCGGTGTCCCGGTACCGCCTGTTGAAGAGGTTTGAGCCATCCCATGGATCTCCACTCTCCTCTGGCCCTCGATCGCCTGTACGACGGCGATTGCCTGGAGTTGTTCCCTCGACTGGAGGACGGCTCGATCGACCTGGTTTTCGCCGACCCACCCTTCAACATCGGCTATGATTACGATATCTACGACGACCGCCGCGATGCCCGGGCCTATCTCGACTGGACGCTGGCCTGGGGCCGCGAGGTCGTGCGGGTGCTCAAGCCCAGCGGGACGTTCTGGCTGGCGATCGGCGACGAGTTCGCCGCCGAGTTGAAGGTCCTGTTCCACAGCGAGCTCGGTCTGTCGCTGCGGAGCTGGGTGGTTTGGTACTATACGTTTGGGGTCCACTGCACGAAGAAATTCACCCGGAGTCACGCCCACTTGTTTTACTTCGTGCGGGACCCCAAACGTTTCACGTTCAACGACATGGCGATCCGCGTCCCCTCGGCGCGGCAGTTGGTGTATTTCGACGCGCGGGCCAACCCCGAGGGGCGGCTGCCGGACGACACCTGGATCCTCCGGCCGCAGGACGTCCCCGGCGGCTTCGCCCCCGAGGGGGACACCTGGTACTTCCCGCGGGTCTGCGGCACGTTCAAGGAGCGCACCGGCTGGCACGGCTGCCAGATGCCCGAGCAGCTCCTGGGGCGGATCATCAAGGCTTGTTCGAACCCCGGCGAGGTCGTGCTTGACCCCTTCGGCGGCAGCGGCACCACGCTCGTCGTGGCCAAGAAGCTCCAGCGGCGGTTCCTCGGCTTCGAGCTCTCGCCCGACTACGCCGCGGCGATCCGCGCCCGCCTGGAGGCCGCCCGTCCCGGCCAGCCGCTCAACGGCAGCCCCGAACCCACCACCGGCGGTAAGGGGCGAGCACGATCCCCTAAGAATCCGTCGATCTGAACTTCCTCCGGTCGATGACCGCACCCGAAGCCGTTGGGCATCCAGGTCTTGCCCCAGGGCGGTGCCAGCCGCCGTGCCTTGAAGACCTGGCTTGGGCCGGGTAGGCTGGATCTTGGTCTGATCCTTATCTGAAGCAGAGGGCCAGGTCATGTCCCAGCGCAACCCCGTGGTCGATCCGCCCCGTACGCTCGTCGAGGGTCTGCGCCTCGACCAACCCACATTCCACGCGCTCTACGAGATGATGCCGCCCGGCACCCGGGCCGATTTGATCGATGGAGTCGTTTATATGCCCAGCCCTGTCGGCTGTGAGCATGGAATCGCCCAGGTCCCCGTCATCGTGTGGCTCGACTACTACGCCGAGCAGACCCCCAGGTTACAGGTCATGGACAACGCCTCGACCATTCTCGGCTGGAAGAGCGAGCCGCAACCCGATGGGCTGCTCCGCATCCTGCCCGAGTATGGGGGTCGGACCTGGGACGAAGACGGGTTCGTCCACGGCGGTCCGGAGCTCGTCGTCGAGGTTTCCAAGGCGACCCGGTATGTCGACCTGGTGCCAAAGAAGGCCGACTACGAGCGGGCCGGAGTGCGGGAATACGTCGTCCGCGCGATCGACCCGGACGAAATCTTCTGGTTCGGTCAGGAACAGGGCGTGCTGGTGCAACGTCCGATCGGCGGCGATGGGCTGTACCGCTCGACCGTCTTTCCCGGACTGTGGCTCGACCCACTGGCATTGATCCAGGGCGACCGGCGGCGGCTCCGCGCCGTGGTCGACCTGGGCTGCGCCACCCCCGAACACGCCGCGTTCGTCGCCAAGCTGGCTGCGGCCGGCGGCAACACGTAGCGCGGGTCGAACGCCACTCCCCGGCGTGCCTATCGAGCCATTCCTCTCATCCCTCGATCCTGGCTTGGCGAAATCTTCGTCGAACGGATCCGCGCCGGTGTCGCGATTTCCCGGCAGAACGCCACGACCGTCCGGGCGTAGAGCTCCGGCGCGGAGTGGAGCAGGTCGCCGTGTCCGGCGCCCGGGATGAACACCAGCCGGCCATGGGTTGCGACCCGGTCGTGGAGGGCGCGGGCCTCCTCGGGGCGCGCCAGGCGATCGTCGGCTCCGGCCAGGATCAAGACCGGCACGTCGTCGGGGATGCCGGCAAGCGCCAGCAGCGGCGAGATCTCCGCCAGGTGGGGCAGGAAGATCGGGGCGACCGTCTTCAAACCCGCGTACGCGATGTGGCAGAGCAGGGGGGGCAGCGCCAGCTCGACCCGGTTCCAGACCGCAACCTCCAGGTCCTGGTAGGGGCTCTCCAGGATGTAGCCCCGCACACGATGTCCCAGCTCGGCGGTGGCGAAGACGGCCGCTGCCGCCCCCATCGAGCTGCCGTCGACGACCACCGGCCGGCCCGGTCGACGGGCCTCCAGGAACTGCACCGCGGCGACCACGTCGTGGCGGGCGCCGAAGCCGAGGTCATCGAACTCGCCGGTGGAGTCCCCATGGGCTCGGTGCGAGATCATCAGCACCGCGCAGCCGTGGGAGGCCAGCAGCTCGGCCCGGCTCAGGCTATTCCACCGCCGCCCCTTGTGGCCGTGGAGCACCAGCACGCTCGGGGCGTCGTCGCGGCCGTCGACGAACCACGCGCCGAGCTCCTGGCCGTCGCGGGTCACGAGCCGGTGGCGCTCCAGTTGCCCCCACGCCGGGCTCGGAGCAGGCTCCTCGATCCGAGTCTGATAGCGTCGGGTGAGCCGATACGCAACCGCCGAGGAGACGAGCAGCCAGCTCGCCAGCACGGCCACGAAGACGACGAACCCCCGCCGGAGGCGCCGCCTCGAGATGCGGGGCAGACGAATGGGCACCATCCGAGGCAAGTTCCCCTCATTCCCGGATCGGCATCCCACCAGGATCTCTACCCGGCTCGAGTACAAGAGATTTCACCGTCTCTCGGGAAGCCGAGCCGGATGCTTCGAGCCGAGGCCACCGACTTGGTATGCTGAAGGTCCCGGCTTTGGAGCTGACTCGAGGAGGCACCCATGTCCGAGGAACGCATCGCCACCGTCCAGCCGGTCGAGGAGCGCGCGGCAACCGGGAACGTCGCCGCGATCTTCGCCGACATCAAGCAGACCAAGAACATCGACTTCGTACCGGCCTTCTGGCGCGTCCTCGCCACCAACCCGGCACTGCTCGAGGAGGTCTGGCACAACCTGAAGACGCTGATGCATCCCGAGGCAACCGGCCGCGCCCCCCGGCTCGACCCGAAGACCCGCGAGATCATCGCGCTGGCCGTCTCGGCTACCAACGCCTGCCCGTATTGCATCAACTCGCACACCGCCGCCCTGCGCAAGCTGGGCCTGGATGAGGAAACCCTCGGCGAGGTCCTGGCCATCGTCGGGCTGTTCAACATGACCAACGCGCTGGCCAACGGCTACCAGGTCCAGCCCGACGTCCGGCCACCCCTTTGAGAACGGATCGAGCCCCCGGCTCTCCCGGTGTCTCCGGCCGTCCCCCGGTCCGGCGTCCCGATTGGCCAGGCCGCGCGCTCGCGGCGTCGGCCGTCGCGCTGCGCACCCGGCCAAGTCCCCGCGGAGTCGGAAAGAAGTGGCAGGGAAACCGACCAGCGACGCACCCGCTGAGAGAAACGGATGCTTGCCTGATTCGTGGGCGGATCCTGGACCTCACGGGCACCAAGTTGGATGTCGTTTCGCGTCAACTTTTCGTCTAATCCTCCCTGAAAAAACCCTCCCCCTGGAGGTCGGGTACTTGATACCGACCAGGGGCCTTGTTATCAAGGTGGTTCGCGAGCCCGGAGTCCAGGAGGCTCAGAAGTACCAGCGACACCGGGGAGGTACGTGAATCGGGCCGGTACGTCGATGTCGCCTCCTCGATCGATGTGAGGTCCCTGCCCCAGGGAAAAGAAGACCTCCAGACCCGTTCACTGCCGCTCGGATTGGGATCGTCTTGAGCGGGCAACGCGGCCGTCGGAAGCCTGGAAACAGGCCCAGCGTCTTCGGGATCGCGATGTTGAGCAAGGGGATGGTGCGCGCGCCTGGGTTTGATCGATGCGAGCGCAGCACTAAGGTCATCCAGGGAATCCGGGCCGGCGTACGGGCCTGACCAGCGCCGGGTCTGCTCATCTGAGGGAGAGCCTCATGTCGATCCGCAAGCGATCCGTTCAGCCGTCACTCCGCACACAGTCGCGTCGCCGGCGGTCGCGGTCGTGGCGGCCGATCCTGGAGACCATGGAACGGCGCCTGGTGCTCTCGACGCTCCCCCGCTCGATCACGCCGCCGTTTGTGGGCCCGCACGCGGCGGCCAGCGGCCCGGCCGGTCCGGCCGGCTCGAGCGGCCCATCCGCTCCCGCCGGCCAGTCCAGCCTCATCGGCGTCCTGCCCCAGTACGCCGCGGCCGACGCCGCACTGCCGCCCCATGTCCAGCCGGATTACGTCGTCTACCTGCCCCCGAACCTCAGCTCCCCAGGCACCCCACCCAGTCACTCCGTCTCGTACCAATCGTCCAGTCCGCCTTCGACCGCCTACACCCCGCAGCAGATTCAGGGAGCCTACGGGGCCGACAACATCGTCTTCGGAAGCATCAAGGGGGATGGGGCGGGCCAGACCATCGCCCTGGTCGACGCCTACGATAACCCGGGCTTCGTCGACAGCACCGATGCCAACTTCGACTCCAGCGACCTGCACAAGTTCGACGTGCAGTTCGGCCTGCCCGATCCCCCCAGCTTCATCAAGGTGAACCAGGCCGGCAGCAGCAACCCCGCGGACCTGCCCGGACCGGATCCCTTCCATAACTGGGGTCTGGAGGAGGCTCTCGACATCGAATGGGCGCATGCCATGGCGCCCGCGGCCAATATCGTCGTGGTTGAGACCAACTACGACTACAACAGCCTTACTCAATCGCTACGAGACCTGCTCACCGGGGCCGGCACCGCCGCCACACTCGCCTCGGTCGTCTCGATGAGCTGGGGCAATCCGGAGTCCACCTTCGGGAGTTCCGGCGAAGAATTCTACGACATGAACATCTTCGCCGGCCACCCCGGGGTGACCTTCGTGGCCGCCACGGGTGATAGCGGGGCACCCGGTGCGTATCCCGCCTATTCGCCCTACGTCGTGGCGGTCGGCGGTACGTCGTTGTACCTCAATCCGGACAACTCCTACAACTCCGAGACCGCCTGGAACAACAGCAACGGCGCCGGCGGCGGCGGCATCAGCCAGTACCAGCCCGAGCCGAGTTACCAGTTGGGAGTCCAGGACACCGGCAAGCGGACGATCCCGGATGTCTCCCTCGACGCGGACCCGAGCACCGGCGTGGCCGTTTACGACTCGTACGACCTGGGCAGTTCCACGCCGTGGCTTCAGGTCGGCGGCACCAGCCTGGCCTCCCCCTTGATGGCCGGCCTGGTCGCCATCGCCGACCAGGGTCGGGCTCTGGCCGGCGGGGCACCCCTGACCGGCAACACCCAGACGCTGCCGGCCCTGTACAGCATGGACTACGACAGCAGCTACCACGACATCACCACCGGCAATAACGGCTTTCCCGCCCGGCGGGGCTACGACGAGGCCACCGGGCTGGGCACCCCCAAGGCCGATGTCCTGGTCCCCAACCTGACCGCCTACGGCCTCGCCAGCCAGATGGCCGTGACCTTCCAGCCGCCGGCCAACCTGATTGCCGGCAGCCGGTTCGGCATCATCGTCGCGGCCGAGGATGCCTTCGGCCAGGTGGATACCAGCTTCAACGGCACCGCCACGCTGACGCTCTCGAGCAACCCGGGCGGCGTCCCCTTCGACCCGCTGCCCGGCAACTTCGCCAGCGGCCAGGCCGTCTTCGATGGGTTGTCGTTGAGCCAGTTGGCCAGCGGTTACCAGTTCCGGGTCACCAGCCCCGACTTCGCGACCATCGTCAGCAATCCCTTCAACGTCGTCGCCAACACGACCCCGAGTGTGGGGACATTCTACCCGGTGCCGACGGATACCAGCCTGCGTACAGACCTCGACCTGGCCAACAGCGACACCCTCGCCAGCAATAACCTCATCCTGGGAGCGGCCTCCTACCCGCTGACGAACACCCACATGGGCGAGTTGCTCGTCCATGACGGGATCTCGGCCATCACGGCCAAGACGCTGACGATCACCGGCGCGGGCGCGGGGAGCACGATCATCGAGCCGGATACGGCCCAAGGGTGGTACGACCGCATCTTCGAGGTGGTCAGCTCGGCCGGTGCCGGCCTGGCGCTGATCCTCCAAGGTCTGAGCCTCTCGGGCGGCGGCGCCATCAATGGCGGGATGCTGGGCGGCAGCACGGCGCTGGGCGGCGGCGTGCTGATCGAGGGTGCCGCGGTGTCGATGACCGGCGTGGCGATCCAGGACAACACGGCCATCGGGGCGGTGGGCGCCAGCGGCGCTCACGGCGGCAACGGCCCCGGCGGTCCGGGCGGCGACGGCACCCCCGGCGGCGATGCGCGCGGCGGCGGGATCTACCTGGCCAGCGGCTCCCTGACTCTGAAGAACGACATCCTTAGCGGGAATGTCGCCGCCGGCGGTGCCGGCGGTCCGGGCGGTAGTGGCGGCACGGGGGGGACTGCCTACACGCTCACACCCAGCGGCTCGACCTACACGCGGAAAACCAACTACAACCCGGCGACGCAAGCCGTCACCGGAGGCGCCGGCGGCCGGGGCGGCGACGGTGGTTCGGGCAGTGGCGGCGGCGCCTACGTGGCGAGCGGGAGTCTGACCGTCTCCGGCACCCTGTTCGAGCTGAACCGGGCCGCTGGCGGCGCCGGCGGCGCGGGGGGTGCCGGCGGCCACGGGGGCGAGTTCGCCGGCAAGCCCGGTGGGTCCGGCGGCTTCGGCGGCGCCGGCGGGCAGGGTGCCGGCGGTGCCCTTGATCTCGCCGGGGGATCGGCGAACCTGAGCGGGAATAACCTGAAGGACAACACCGCGGTCGGCGGCAGCGGCGGCACCGGCGGCTTCGGCGGCGCCGGCGGCGTGGGGACATCCGGCATCCCGGGAACCGCGGCCATGCCCGGCGGCGGCAATGGCGGCAATGGCGGCACCGGCGGCCAGGGCGGCTCGGGCGGCTTCGGCGGACTGGCTTACGGTGGTGGTGTGTTCATCGCCGCAGGCACGCTCGCGGCCAGCGGCGACATCCTCGGAGCCAACGCCGCCCTCGGTGGTCCCGGGGGGAACGGAGGCTTCGCCGGAGCCGGTGGGGCCGGCGGGTTTGGGGGCACCGGCGCGCCGGGGGGATCGGCCGGCCCGGGCCTGACCGGCAAATCGGGTGGTCACGGAGGGAATGGTGGTCGCGGCGGCAACGCCGGCGGCGCCGGCAATGGCCAGGCCGGTGGCACCGGCTCCGGTGGCGGCCTCTTCATCGGCGGTGGTTTGGTGACCCTCAAGACCGTCACCATCGAGTACAACCTCGCCGTCGGTGGTACGGGTGGTCTGGGAGGTTTTGGAGGCACCGGCGGCTCTGGTGGCCCTGGCGGCAAGGGGGGTAGTGGGGGTAACGGTGGTGCGGGCCTCTCCACCGGACACTCCGGCGGCAATGGGGGTAAGGGCGGTGCCGGCAACGACGGTGGCCATGGTGGTAACGGCGGCGCGGGTCACCTCGGGGGCTCCGGCGGCTCCGGCGGAGCTGGCTACGGCGGTGGCGTTTTCATCCGCGGCGGCAGCTTGATGATGAGCCAGGGCAGCCTGACGGGAAACCTGGCTCAAGGCGGTGCCGGTGGTCTCGGCGGTCCGGGTGGTCTTGGGGGTCCTGGCGGTACCGGCGCTACTGGCGGCAGCGGCGGTTTTGGGGGCAGCGGTGGCAATGGGGCCTCGGGCACGGCTGGGGCTCTCAGTGGCGGCAATGGCGGCAATGGCGGCACCGGCGGCGCCGGTGGCGCCGCCGGCAAGGGCGGCTCTGGCGGCCACGGTGGGGACGGCGCTCTGGGAGGAACCGGGGGCTACGGGTCTGGCGGGGGACTCTACGTGGAGGCAGGGAGCGTCCACCTGAATCACCTGACGATCTCGGGCAACCTGGCCCTGGGCGGGCCGGGCGGTGCCTGCGGGTTTGGCGAATTTGGAGGACCGGCAGGTCGTGGAGGGATCGGGGGGCTTGGGGGCAGGGGCGGTGAAGGGGGCGCCGGGGGCAAGCCGGCGGCGAGCGGCGCGGTGACCGGCACGGGCGGCAACGGCGGCGCGGGCGGCAACGGCGGCGCGGGCGGCGCAGGAGGCAGCGGCGGCGCGGGCGGCGCGGGCGGCCATGGTGGCAATGGCGGTTCGGGCGGCTCGGGCGCCGGCGGGGGTGTCTACGTCAGCGGAGGCACCGTCAGCCTGACCAGCGTGACGATCGACGGCAATAGCGCAGCGGGTGGTCCTGGCGGCCTGGGTGGGACAGGCGGCCCGGGTGGGACAGGCGGCAACGCCTTGAGCTCCTTCAGTGGTGGCGGGGGTCCCGGCGGAAAGGGTGGCAACGGTGGGAATGTGGGGGTGCTGAAGACAGTCCACACCAGCGCGGGGGGCGCGATAACCACTCAATACCATGCCGGCTTCGGCGGCAGCGGTGGCAAAGGCGGCACGGATGGTCCTGGTGGCAACGGCGGTAACGGGGGCACGGGCGGCGCGGGCGGCAGCGGCGGCGCGGGCGGCAGCGGTTACGGCGGCGGCTTGTACGTCGATGGCGGTGCGCTGACCCTTTTCGCGGATACGGTCAGCAACAACAAGGCGCTCGGCGGCGCGGGGGGCGCCGGGGGCACTGGTGGCTTCGGGGGATTCGGCGGACTGGGCGGCGTCGGGGGCTACGAGGGCACCAGCGTGACCACCAGCAGGACCCCCGGCGGCGGCGTGACCACGCACACCCACTTCGTCCCGCTCAACAACGGCGGCAACGGCGGCGCCCCCACCGTGGCGGCCTCGCTGTTGCAGACCGGCGGCGGCGGACCCGGCGGCAAGGGGGGCAAGGGCGGCCACGGGGGCAACGGCGGCAGCGGCGGCGCGGGCGGATCCGGCGGGTCTGGCGGCGTGGGCGGATCCGGCGCCGGCGGCGGCCTGTACCTCCAGCGCGGGGTGGTCACCGTGGCCAATAGCACCATCGCCAAGAACCTCGCCGTGGGCGGGACGGCGGGTCCGGGCGGCGCCGGCGGCTTCGGCGGCCTCGCCGGCTCCGGCGGACCCGGCGGCGCCGGCGGCGCCGGCGGTTTCGCCGATGGCGGGACCGGCCCGCAGGCGGGCCACGGTTCCACGGGACCGAATGGAGCCAGCGGCCAGGCGGGCGGCCCGGGCATCACCGGATCCAACGGCTCGAGCAACGGCAGCGGCGCCGGCGGCGGCCTGTACATCGGCGGTGGCACCCTCAGCGTCTTCAACAGCACGATCGCCTACAACGTGGCCAGCCTCGGCGGGGGGATCTTCGTCCAGGCGGGCAGCCTCTCCAACCCGACCAGCGTCACGCTGGAGAGTACGATCGTCGCCCTGAACACCAACGGCACCAGCGCCGGCGCCGCGGCCAATGACATCTCCGGCTCGGGCTCGGTCACCGGCTCGTACAAACTCATCGGCACGGGCGGCT
>JAJPJC010000484.1 GCA_021324445.1 Isosphaeraceae bacterium | reverse complement strand
TCGTATCGGGCGAGCAGCTCCCGGATCGAGCAGTTGCGGAGGCCGGAGCGTGGCCAGGTGGTCAGCGGCTTGCCGAGGAGTTGCTGCAGCGCCCAGGCGAGGGAGCCGCCGTGGGCGACGATGGCGACGTCCCCGTCGGGCGGTCGATCCACCGCGAAGCCCGACGACGCGCGTGACCCGACGATGATCCCCAGCGCCCGGCCCACCCGGGCGCGGAGGTCGCTCCCGGACTCGCCCTCCGGCCACCGCGCGTCGATCCCGTCGTCCCCGGCGGTGTAGCGCCGGGCGAACTCCGGCCAGCGAGCCTCCACCTCGTCCCAGCGAAGCCCCTGCGCCAACCCGCAGTTCAGCTCTCGGAGATCGGCGAGGTGACGGACCGGCGCGCCGGTCGCCCGGGCGACCACCTCGGCGGTCTCGGCGGCGCGCCGAAGCGGCGAGGCGAAGATCGTGGCGAGGCCTCGTTCGGCAAGCGCGGCGCCAAGACGCCGAACCTGCTCACGCCCGCGATCGGTCAGCGGCACGTCCGCCTGGCCCAGGATGATTCCCTCGGCGTTGCCTTCCGCCTCGCCGTGGCGGACGAGAATGAGGCGCACGGTCGCTCCCGCGTGGAGATGCCCCGGTTTCGAGCGGAGTCGCGATCATTATACGTCCCGCGAATCGCCCGCGCCGGCGTAGAATAGACCGAACCCGAAGGAGGTAGCGGTGATGATGCAGGCGGCGCCCGGCGGCTTTCTCGAAACGGTGCTGGCGCAGTTCGACCAGGCGGCCAATCGGCTGAATCTCGATCCCGCGCTTCGCGCGGTGCTCAGCAGCACCAAGCGGGAGCTGACGGTGAACTTTCCGGTTCGGATGGACGATGGGTCGGTGCGCATTTTCACCGGCCACCGGGTCCAGCACTCCCAGGCGCGCGGCCCGGCCAAGGGCGGCATTCGCTACCACCCGTCGGTCACGCTCGACGAGGCGCGGGCGCTCGCGACCCTGATGACCTGGAAGTGCGCGGTGACCCGACTGCCGTTCGGCGGCGCCAAGGGGGCGGTCGCCTGCGATCCGTCGAAGCTCTCGGTGGGTGAGATCGAGCGGCTGACCCGGCGGTTCGCCGCCGAGCTCGAGCCGATCGTCGGGCCGGATTCGGACATTCCCGCGCCCGACCTCGGGACCGGCGCTCGCGAGATGGCCTGGATCATGGACACTTACTCGATGCACCGCGGCTACTCGGTTCCGGCGGTCGTGACCGGCAAACCGATCGAGATCGGCGGATCCGAGGGGCGGGCCGAGGCGACCGGCCACGGCGTCGCCCTCTGCGTCGCCGAGATCGCGCGGCGCCGGGGCCTTGGCTGGCCAGGCGCCCGGGTGGCCGTCCAGGGCTTCGGCAACGTCGGCGGCGTCACCGCCCGCCGCCTCGCGGCGATGGGCTGCAAGGTCATCGCCGTGAGCGACGTGAGCGGCGGCGTGTTCCGGTCCGATGGGTTGAATCTGACCTCGCTCGCCCGCCACGTTCAGGAGCACGGACGGGTGGCCGAGTTTCCCGGCTCCGAGCGGATCGACAACCCGGCGCTGCTCGCCCTCGACTGCGACGTCCTGGTTCCGGCGGCGCTGGAACACCAGATCGTCGAGAAGAACGCCGATCAGGTGCGGGCGAAGGTCATCGTCGAGGGCGCGAACGGCCCCCTCGACGAGGCCGCCGACCGGGTCATGGCCGACCGGGGCATCGTCGTCGTCCCCGACATCCTGGCGAACGCTGGCGGGGTCACCGTCTCGTACTTCGAGTGGGTGCAGGACCGCGATTCGTACTTCTGGGGCGAAAGCGAGGTCTACGATCGGCTCGACAAGATCCTCCTGCGCGCCTTCGACGACGTCTGGCGGATGGCCGAGACCCACCGGACCACCCTGCGCGAGGCGGCGTTGCTGCTCGCGATCGATCGGGTGGCGGCGGCGGTGAGGCTGCGCGGCCTGTATCCATGAGGCCCCTGGGGAGTGGCCCGTCACCCCGGCGTAATCACCGTCGTTCCCTCGGCCTCGAGCTCGACGAGGGCGCGGACCCGGTGGAGGGCCTGGTAATTGCCGCTGGCCCAGTCGCGCGTCGAATCGGCGTAGTGCGGGCTGCCGGGGTGGCCGGACGTCGGGCAGTGGTTGTTGACGAACACCACGTCGGGATTCGCCAGGTCGGCGATCAGCCGATAGGTCGGGCCCGACGCCGCGACGTAGGGATGGCTGCTCGACGGCGAGACGTTGTTGATGACGTTCCCGGTCCCGGCGCAGGGAAATTTCGGACCGTTCAGCAGGGCGCCGAGCTTCCCGTGCTCGCCGAGCGGGTGAGGCCAGGACATGTAGTGGACCCGCCCCCAGGTCCAGCCGCTCGGGTGGTCGCCGAAGTGCTCGGTCAGCGTCCGCAGCGCCGCCCGCGCGGCGGTCACGATCAGCGCGTCCAGGGCCGACGCGTCGACGGCGGTCTCTTCGCCTACCAGGGCGCGACGGGCCGACGCGCCGGCCGCGGCCCGTACCTCGCGCTGCTCGGGGAGGGTCGCCGCCGCGTAGACCGGCGTCCACTCGTGCATCAATGCCTCGAAGACGGTCGGGCCGACCGCGCCAACCGGCGCGGTGAAGTCCCAGGCGGCGAGGATGTCAGCCAGTTGGTGCAGTCGCCCGTCGTCGGTCCGGCGCAGCGCCGCGACGATGCGCGGCGTCACCTCCTCGGCGATCAGCGCCTTCGAGTCGAACTGCATGCGGCGGAAGTCGGCCACGTCGTGGTCGGTCTTCGCGCTCAGGATCTGAAGGATGCGGGTCTGGCGGGTGCCGCCGGCGTACGCGCCGTACAGCGGCCACTGGTAACTCGGCGAGATGGTTCGCTGGTTCGCGGTCGCGATGATCCCGTCCGGCGGGTTTTCGATCCGCGGGTTGGCATCGAAGGGAATGTATCCCTGCCACTCATGGTCCGGATGCCAGGCCGGGCGGATACCGCGGGTGCTCACCCCGCGCAGGGGAATCCGCGCCGAGAACTGGTAGCCGACGTTGCCGTCCACGTCGCCGTAGATGAAGTTCGTCGGGCTGCACGCCCAGCTGGCGAGCGCAGCCCGGAAGGAGGACCAGCTTGACGCGGTGTTCATCTCGAGCAGCGCCTGGACGTCGTCGATCTTCTCGAAGCCGACCCAGCGCAGGGCGAGCGGCGGATCGTTCGGGCCGATCCGGGGGACGACGTCGTTGACGATCGGCCCGTGGGCGGTCGAGCGGATCGTCTTCCGAACCGGCTCCTGGCCCTTGACCGCGATCTCGACCGAGCGGGTGACAAGGGGCAGCCAGCGGTCGCCCATCCGGTAGCGGGACGGGTCGGCCGGATCGATCTCCTCGGCGTAAAGGTCACGCGAGGTGGTGCCGTTGTTGGTGAAGCCCCAGGCGATTCGGTCGTTCACGCCGGTCATCATGCCCGGCGTGCCGACGAAGACGAAGCCGGCCTCGGTGTGCCCGGCCCCGTTCAGGTGACAGGCGTAGAAAAGACCGTGGCCGTGCTGGTAGCTGTAGTGCGGGTCGTTGGCCAGCAGCGGCTTGCCGGAGCGGGTGCGCGAGCCGGCGATGACCCAGTTGTTCGAGCCGTGGGGATGCTCGTCGGTCAGGTGGAGCGAGTCGCGCGGCGGCGACAGCGGCGCCGTGCGATCCAGGTTCGCCGCGTTTCGGCCGTCCAGCACGATGAACTGGTCGGCACGCTCGGGCCGCTGGAATGCCTCGAGACGTTCGCCGAGCTCCCGCTCGAGAATCGTCGCCGTGGTGATCTGCTGGAGGCGGCCGGAGAGCCCCCACCACTGGTAGCGCAGGCCGATCAGGATGTCGACCGGCGACCAGGGCGCGGGCCGATCGTCCAGGAGATCGAACTCGATCGGGCGGTTCTCGCCCGCCTGCTCGATCGCGCGGTTGATTCCGGCGGCCATGCCGTCGACGACTCCACGCCAGCGCTCGGCGAGCAGGGCGTACTCGCGGCCGCAGACCGTCGGGAAGTCGAGGATCCGGTAGAGGTAATCCTGGTCGACGTAGCCGGGCCCGAGAATCTCGGAGAGCCGGCCGGTGGCTTTTCGCCGCAGGTAGTCCATCTGCCAGAGCCGGTCCTGGGCCATCGCGAAGCCGAGTCCGAAGAACAGGTCGGGCTCGTTCTCGGCGTAAACGTGCGGCACGCCGTAGCGATCGCGAATCACCTCGACGCCGGCCGCGACCTTTCCGGCCAGCCGATCGCTCGGGGGTGGCACCCGGGACCGGATGATCTCGTTCCAGAGGCTTTCGGCGTCGCGGACCGAGACGCCCGCGGACTCCGCGATCTCGGCCAGGTCCTGACCGCTTCCGAGGCCGGCGATGAGCTGCCGCGCGTTCAAAGACATCGGGCTCCTCCCACGTTTCGATGTCGCGAGTGCGCGGCTAGTATACGCGCGAGCGGAACGCGGGGCAACGAAAGATGGTCGGCTCTTAACCGCCGGACAGATGGTGTCTGATTGGGCCGAAGCCAACTCTCGCGCGAGGTGAACTGACCTGGGAGGCGGAAAATGGTCGTCGAGCTCGCACCTCGGGTGGTCGTGGATCCAGCGGTGCGATTCGGCAAGCCGGTCATTGAAGGAACGCGCGTCCCGGTCGAGGTAGTGATCGGAAGGCTGGCGGGCGGCATGTCGATCGAAGCAGTTGCCGACGAATACGGGATCACTGGCGATGACGTCCGCGCCGCGTTACGCTATGCGGCCCACGTGATCGCCTCACGGGAAATTCGAGGCGCGGCCGGTGTGGCGTCCCTGGCGCCACAGAGTGGGAAATCGATCTCAATGTCCTTTGAGCGCATCCAGGATGGCCCTGATGGTGCGAGGTGAGCCGATCGCGCCGTCCACCGGGATGCCCTTCTGCTCCTGGAAAGCCCGCAGCGCCGCCTCGGTTTGCGCACCGAACACGCCGTCGATCGGGCCGG
>JAJPJC010000349.1 GCA_021324445.1 Isosphaeraceae bacterium | reverse complement strand
TTATTCCAGGCCGCCCACTGCAGGGCCTGCTGGCGCAGTCTGTCTCGGTCAACCTCCAGGCCGCGCCGCCGGACCAGCCCCTCGACGATCTGGAGATACTGCTCCTGGTCGGGGGTGGTGAAGATCACGGTGATTCCAAAGCGGTCAGCGAGCGAGAGCTTCTCCTGGAAGGTATCGCCCGCGTGGACATCGCCCCCCGGCTCGGCCCGATCACTGAAGCGCTCCGGGACGAGATGGCGCCGGTTCGAGGTCGCGTAGAGGAGGACGTTCTCCGGCCGCACCTCCAGGCCTCCCTCCAATAACGCCTTGAGCTCGGCATAGCCGGCCTCGCCTTCCTCGAAAGACAGGTCATCCACGAAGAGGATGAAACGCTCCGGACGGTCCGCCAGCATCTCGACAATCGTCGGGAAATCCCCCAGGGCCGACTTCTGGACCTCGATTAATCGGAGCCCCTGGCCGCCGTAGGCATTGAGAAGCGCCTTCACCGTCGAGGATTTGCCCGTTCCGCGATCACCGTAGAGCAAAAGGTTATTGGCCGGCAGTCCTCGCAGGAAACGCTCAGTGTTTCGACGCACCACCGCCCGCTGTTCGGCGTAGCCGATGAGGTCGTCGAAGGTGACCGGATCTGGGCGGCGGATTGGTATCAGCCCTGCCCCTTCCGGCCGACGGCTCCAGCGGAAGGCACGGTAGCGCGCGAAGATCCCCACCCCGTGCTCACGATAATATGCCGCGAGCTCGGGGAGGAGATCTGCCCATTCCGCCAGATCAGTCCGGCTCGCGAAGCGCACGGCAAGCGGATGATGAGGACGGTCCGGCCCTAACGCGTCGAAGCTGGTCCATCCCGGCACCTCTCCCAGGATATCCGCAACCAGGGTACCGAGCCGCTCACCATTCAGCGCGAAAAGCCGCCCGATCATCACCAGGTCGCGCCGCGCGGCCTCGCGCAGCCCGGCCGGGATCTCCTCGTATCGCCAGCGGCGCGCGGCCCGACTAAACGGGTTTTCGTCCAGCAGCACCCGCTGGATGAGGTAGCGCTGCCAGGCATCGCCCGGCCCCGGCAGCCCATCCGCCGCGGCCTCGGCCAGCGCGGTGAAGAGCATTGCCGCAGCACGGCGAATCGCCCCCGCCTCGGAAGCACTGATCAGCGCACGGAGCAACCCCAGGTAAGCCTGCCCGGGCGGCTCGGCCAGAGTGCCGCCGTAAAGGAGCAGTCGCTCTGCAGAGGCAATGACTGCTTCGATTTTCGTCCGATGAGCCGAGGTGATCCCGGATCGCGACCCAATCGTTCCATCCACGCCGCCGTTCACTCCCCCAGAAGGCTGTTCGCGGGCTGAGCCCACGAACGAGGAAGGTCACCCGCTGTCCCGCTTGCGCGACTGCAGACAGGCGTCAGGACAACTCTCCCTTCCCGATTGTAGCATGGCATGCCGACAGGCTCGCTTGTATCGACGAGCCCGTCCCGGTATGATTCTGGGAGAGCCCCCTCGGGGGCAGAATGATTCGGGAGAGCAGGTGCCCACGGCCAGCCAATCCGAGCCAAGCGATCTCTACCGCCGGGCCGGCGTCGACGCGGCCGCCGAGGAGCGCGGCCTCGCCGGCCTCCTTCGCTCTATCAACCAGACCTTCTCCTTGCGGCCAGCAATCGGGCGCCCGACACTGCCGATCGGCTATTTCGCAAACGTGCTCGATCTCGGGCAGGGGATGGGGCTGGCCATCTCGACCGATGGGGTCGGGACAAAACTGCTGGTCGCCCAGGCGGTCGGCCGCTATGATACCGTTGGCATCGACTGCATCGCGATGAACGTGAACGATCTCCTCTGCGTTGGGGCCGAGCCGATCGCCCTGGTTGATTACGTGGCGGTGCAAGTACTGAAGCCGTCGGTGCTGGCCGAGCTGGGCAAGGGGCTGTACGAGGGCGCCCGCCAGGCGCGCGTGGCGATCCCGGGCGGCGAGATCGCCCAGGTCCGGGAGATGATCCGGGGAGAGAGCGAGGACGGTTTCGACCTCGTTGGCACTGCCGTTGGGATCGTTCCGCTCGACCGGGTGATCATCGGTCAGGATCTCCATCCCGGCGATGCCGTGGTGGGACTGGCCAGCAGCGGCATCCACAGCAACGGTCTGACCCTCGCGCGCTCGGTCCTCTTTCGCCAGGCCGGCTACTCCATCCACGACCGGGTAGCACCGCTCGAGCGGCCGCTCGGCGAGGAACTGCTCGTGCCAACCCGCATTTACGTCGCGCCGGTCCTGGCGATGCTTGCGGAACTGACAGTCCGGGCGCTCATCCACGTGACCAGCGACGGCCTGCTCAACCTGCTCCGCGTCGCGGCCGACGTTGGGTTCGTTATTGATTACCTCCCCGAGCCGCCGCCGATCTTCCGGGTCATCCAGGCCGCGGGGCAGATCCCAGACGCAGAGATGTTCACTGTCTTCAACATGGGAATCGGCTTCTGCGTTGTCGTGCCAAGCGAGCAGGCATCCCGTGCGGTAGCCATCGCGCGGGAACACGGCATCGAGGCGTTCATTCTCGGCCGCACTGTCGCCGAGCCGCGGCGGACGGTCCGTCTGGAGCCAGTTGGCCTGGAAGGTCGGGGGACAGCCTTCCAAAGCATGCCCGGGGATCGCAGGCAAGAGTGATTCCCCGGCGCCGGAGAATTCAGCGTGAACCCTGCCGCGTCCGGTCGATCCTCGCATCCGACCGGGTCGGCGCGATCCTTCACTCAGGAGATCCGCAATGCCCGCGTTCACCGTCTGCATTGTTGGCTGCGGGGCGGTCGCCGACTGGCACGCCGACCGCGGCTATGCTGAGCTGGGGAATCTGGTCCGACTGGCTGCGGTGTGCGACACCCGCCCGGAGCGGGCCGAGGCCCTGGCACGACGCTATGATGCGCGTCCCTTCACCAGGTTCGAGGATGTCCTCGCAGACCCAGCCATTCAGGGAATTGACCTCTGCGTTCCCCACCACCTCCATGCCCCGCTTGCCCTGCAGGCGCTGGAGGCCGGCAAGCACGTGCTGGTCGAGAAGCCCATCGCCACGACTGTCGAGGATGCCGAGCGCATGGTCTCCCTGGCCGAGCAGCGCGGTCTTACGCTCTGCGTCTCCGAGCAGTATCCCTTCTCACCCCCCTTCCGGCGGGCGCGGGAGATGATCCAGGCAGGCGAGATCGGACGGATCGTCACCCTGCGCACACACCGCGTCGGCTATCTGGAGGGCATCTGGCTGCGAGATGGCTGGCGCCAGAACGCGGCGGTCGCGGGTGGGGGCATGCTCCTTGATCAGGGCTGTCACTATACCAGCATCGCCCGCATGATGGCCGGTGAGGTTGAGGCGGTTGCGGCGTTTACGAGCAATACGCGCCCCGATTGGATTGGCGATGACACCGCGACACTCATTCTCCGGTTCCGGAGCGGCGTCATCGGCGAAGCGCTCTACTGCTGGAGCACGCGCACCTCACACGTCGGAGCCGAGTGCTACGTGTACGGCGAGCGCGGCCACCTGCGCATCAACTCCGGCGCGCCGTCGCTCATCCTCTACCGCCCGGACCTGCCCGGGGGACAGCAGATCATCATGGCCGAGCCCCAGCCGATGACTGTCTTTGCACGGATCATCGAGGACTGGGTGCTGGCCGCGCAGGGACAGCGAGCGCCGACGATGCCCGGACGGGAGGGGCTCGCCGATCTCCGGGTCGTCATGGCAGCCTACCGCTCGGCGCGATCCGGCAGGGTCGAGCCGGTCGACGGCTAGAACAAGCTGCCGCTCGCACCCGCCGGGGCATCGGCGCACCTGCAGCCGTGCGCCCGGGCTGCGCAGGATAGCTCCTGTCAGCCCGGGCGCACGCGGAACTGCTGGTTTCCTACCGCGCTTACCCCGGCCCCCCGGCGGCCGTGCTCGTCTGCATCTGGTACATCTCGATGATCTCACGCTCAGTCGTCGCATCTTCTGGCCGGCGGTCGAAGCGGAAGCGCGACGCGCGCGGGAAGCGCAGGGCGTAGCCGGGTTGCCCGTTGGTCTGGCCGGCCGTGTGGAGTGGACTGCGGCTGATCTGGCCGGCCACGACTTCGATGACATAGCGCGGCTCGACCCACACATCAGGAATAATGCGTGACTCGACCCGGGCGGGCTTCTCGGCACACCGCGCGGCCTCAAGCCGCTCCCGGAGCTCAATCCACTCCTCGTCGGTCAGGCCAGAGCCGACACGGGTCACGGTGCGAAAGAGATCATGCTCCGAGTCGTAGACCGCCCCGAGGAACGAGCCAATGCCCAGATGGGCCCGCTTCCCCCGGCCGCGATCATACCCGACCACGACCAGATCGAAGGTATCAGCCAGGGCATGGACATACTCACGCTTGAGCTTGACCCAGTTGAACTGGCGCGCCCCGGCATGGTAGGCGGCGTCCGGGCGCTTCACCACCACGCCTTCCAGCCCGCGGCGGAGCATCTCCGCCA
>JAJPJC010000439.1 GCA_021324445.1 Isosphaeraceae bacterium | reverse complement strand
TTGCCCTGGGCTGGATTGTTTCGGCCCCTTCGGGGCAAGGAGCGGAGCCTCCTGAGCCGATCGCAACGCATCACCTCCACTTTCCCTCTTGCATGGACTTACTTAGCCTCCGCCGGTCACCAGCCGTATGTACACGTTGAGAGGGCGTGGTATTAGTGAGGGTAATGGGAGAAGTCTCATGATCCATCGAACTCGCGGAGACATTCTGAAGCAGGACGCCGATGCCTTGGTCAACACCGTCAACTGCGTCGGCGTGATGGGCCGAGGGGTCGCACTCCAGTTCCGCCGTGCGTTCGAAGACAATTACGAGGCTTACCGCAAAGCCTGTCTGCGCCAGGAAGTGCGACCAGGCCAGATGTTCGTCTTCGAGCGGTCGAGCCTGGATTCTCCCCGCTGGATCATCAACTTCCCGACCAAGCGTCACTGGAAGGGCAAGAGCCGGCTCGAGGACATCCGGACCGGGCTCGTCGATCTGTCTCGAGTCATCCGCGAGAAGGGCATCCGTTCGATCGCCCTCCCGCCCCTGGGCTGCGGGCTGGGGGGCCTGGATTGGGCCGTGGTCCGCCCGCTGATCGAGGAGAGCCTGGCGGTCGTCTCGGAAGTCGAGGTCTTCCTCGGCCAGCCGCCGGATGGCCGCGGCCAGCAGGGGCGCGACCGAGATCACTTGCAGGTCCGACGAGACAACCGGGGTGATCGCCACGGTATCGGTCACGAAGATTCGGGTGGCCCCCGCGTCTTTGAGCCTGTCCAGGGCTCCGGCGGCGAACACGCCGTGCGTGGCGGCGGCGGCGATCTCCGGCCGGTCGCTGGCCTGCCGCAGCACGGCCAGGCTCTCGGCGACCGTGCCGCTTGTCGGAGTGCGCGTAGCCGAAGGAGGGGACAACGGCCGTGATCCGGGCTGCCGCCGACCGCCGGCAGGCGTCGGACGTCACCAGGAGCTCGACCAGGTGCTGGTCGACCGGGGGCGCGGTCGGCTGGACGAGGAAGACCTCGCGGTCGCGCACCGACTTTTCCAACCGCACCGCGAGCTCGCCGTCCGGCAACCGGCCGACGACGCGCGCACCGCACCGAGCGGGACCCTGAGCCGGCGCGCAATCGCTGCGGCAAGGTCTGGGTTGGCCGTCCCGGCGAAGATCGCGTACGACGCCGCCATGGTCAGACCGCGGCGCCTCTCCAGTGGCATGGACCTTGCGTTCTGGTTCAGAACAACGGCCGGCCCCGTGAGGCATCACGCAGGAGAGGGAATCATGATCGCAACGAACGCCGAACAGCCGCGTCAATTGGAAAAGCCAGGGGCATCCGGCGCCGGTGCACCGGTCACGGAACAGGGCACCGATCCGGCCGGGAAGGGTCCGCCCGCGGGAGCCCAGCCGGCGGAGTCCGGCCAACCCGGAGGCGGCCGCGGCCGGGTGGATGTGACGGGGATCATGCCGGAGGGCATCCGGGTGGATCCCTACCTGACCGAGGGCCACCCCGGTTACGAGGAGAGCGGCGATTCTGAGTACATCCCGACCGAACGCTTGCTCCCGGGCGAGAGCACCCCGGAACGGAACTCGGGCTGACCCCGCCGTCCCGTGCGTCCGGGCGTCGAACTCATCCCGCTCGTGTCACCCCTGGAATCGAGACTCGCTCGGCGCGGGCTCCGGCCACGCCCCGTGGGCGGAGAGACGGCGCCCGCCCGGGACCTCGAATGCCAGAGGAATGGTGCTGAGGGCGCCAATCAGCAGGAGCGTCCAGCCGACAGCCTCGCGCTGATCCCTGGCGAATCGATCCGCCAGCAGCAGCCCGAGGCCAGCGCCCAGGGCGGCACGGGTGCCGGCGATCATGGCGAGTTCGGGCAGAGTGACTCGTGTTTCTCTCATGAGGATTCCTCCCGGAAATGCGGGTGATCCCGGCTGCCGTCGCCGATCCCCTCATTTCAGCCCTTGTAGGTCAGGACCCGGCCCCAGAGGCTCTTCGTGCCCCAGATCCCGGCGCGCAGACATTCCAGTTGGACGATCTGGCTGTGGTCGACGAACAGGTTGACATCGGGTCCGTAGTTCTTGACGTACCAGGCGAAGACCTCCGGATCGGCGGCCTCGAACATCACCGGGTCCAGTCCCAGCGCATCGACGATGCGGGCCACCACGTCGGTGCGCCATCTCCCCACATTCTCGGTGATGCCTTCGGACTCGATCATGACCTGGTAGGCCCCGGCTTCGAGGAAGCGCCGCGCCTGGCGAATCGCCCAGTCGGGGTCCCGCGTCCCCTCGGCCTCAAGTTCGGCACTCGCGGTGGCGCCGCCGGCGCCGAACTGGATTCCGACTTCCGGCTTGGCTTTCAGCCCGGCCTTCTGGACTTCCTCGACCAGCCGGAGGAAATCGTCTGGCGGGAGGGTGATGAAGCCGCTGGAGACCTCGACGATGTCGAAGCCCAGACTCTTGCACTCTCGGATGTAGCTCCGCACCGCATCGGCACCCTGGGTCAAGACGTACTCGATGAAGCCGCCGGTCGAGACCAGGACCTCGTGGGCGTGGCATAAGTCGATCAGTCCCTTGAGCGTTTCCCGCGGCATGAGGCTGAAGGACCCGCCGGCGAACTTGAGCGCATCGACGTAGTCTCCCATCGTCTCGAGGATGTCTTGCAGGGTGCGCTGACCCATCGGGGTGTAATAGGGTCCCCGGATCTCGGTGATCCCCCGGGTCCGGGGCTTCGGGCTGCGCTGGTTGATCTTCAGGAATGGGAAGGCGCGCTCGCTGGCGTGCCTGGGCGACGGCTTCATGATCGGGAACTCCTCACACCGCCTCCCCCTCGGCTTTGGGATCGTATCCCGGCGGGCCGATCATCGCCGTGGTGGTCCAGGCGGGCGGGTCGCTGGCCGGGAAGGATTCCTCCGAGGCCTCCTCGACGGGATCGAAGGCCGGCTCGGCGGAGTTGGTTCGCCGCTTGCGCCGGGTGGACCGCGCACCGGCCCGGAGCCGGTCGGCGTGCGGGGCCTTGCCGAGGAGGTCGCGGACCTCCTCGTCGCTGGTCTGCGAGAAGTCCTCGTACCAGAGTCCGACGGCGTGGAACGGCTCGGGGGTCCGGGCGCAGATCACTTCCTCGACTTCGTCGCGGAGCTCGGCGCAGATCGACGGGGCGGCGACCGGCACGGCGACGACGATACGAGCCGGTCCGGCCTGGCGGAGCGCGGCGACGGCAACCCGCATGCTGGCGCCGGTTGCCAGGCCGTCATCCACCAGGATCACCGTCTTGTCGGCCACATCGGGCGGCTTGCGGCCGCCCCGGTAGGCCGCTTCGCGCCGTTTCAACTCGGCCTGCTCGGTGGCTATGACCTGATCGATGGCCTCGGGCGGGATCCGCAGGCTGCGAATGACCTGCTGGTTGAGCAGGCAGACCCCTCCGGTGGCGAGGGCGCCCAGGGCGAGCTCTTCATGCCCCGGCACGCCGAGCTTGCGCACCAGGAAGACGTCCAGGGGGACATCGAGGGCCTGGGCGATCTCGTAGCCCACCGGCACCCCGCCGCGCGGCAACGCCAGGACGAGAACCTCGGGGCGGCCACGGTAGTCGGCCAGGGCCCCGGCGAGCTCGCGGCCCGCCGCGCGGCGGTCGCGGAAGAGGCGCTCCTTGAAGTATCGGTCCATGATGAACCTCCGCTCACTATTGGAGGACGCGCGTGGGGACAGACGGTCCACAGCGGACCTTCGACCCCGTCCGGGACGATCGCAGGGGATCATCCCTTCACCTCGAGCCGGCGGACACGGCGGGTCTCGCGCCGCGGCGCCGGCATCGTGACTTCGAGGACGCCGTCATGGAAGTTCGCGGCGGCCTGGTCGGCCGCGACGCCTTCCGGGAGCGGGATGCTGCGGAGGAAGCTGCCGTAGGAGCGCTCGCTCTGGAAGTCACCTTCGCGGCGTTCCTCGTGCTCCTGCCGCCTCTCCCCCCGGATCGTCACCGCGTCATCCGTGACCTCGACCTGGACGTCATCCCTGGACAGGCCGGGGAGGTCGGCGCGGATCACCAGGCGGTCATCGGGCCGGAAGACCTCAACCTGGGGCGACCAGGTGGCCCAGTCGAGCCCCGCGCCCCGCGATGCCAACCCGCGCCGGCCCCCGAACGCCCAGGCGGTCATCAGGCCACGACCAATCCCAAAGACGTCAAAGACCCGGTCCAGCTCCTCGGCGAAGCGGCGCAGGACTGCCAAGGGATCGCCCCTCCCCAGGGCCGGTGCCGATGACTCGCGGCGCGCGACGACCGTCCCGCGGCCATTGGGACGGCCGGTCGCCCGGGCCTCCGGCTCGCTCCCCTGGGGAGCCGCGGATTCGGTCTGCTTTTCTTTCTCCTTGCTCATCGCTGGTTCTCCTGTTCCTGGAGTCGCAGGGAACGACCCGCGTCCGGGACCATGGTCCGCGCGGACTGACTTCCTTCCCGCCACTTGCGACTTCGGAGAGCCACCAGCCACCAGCCACTGGCCACGTGAACCTGTCGTAGTCCAAGGATCTGTCCCTGGCATTCCGATCATATGACGCCATCGGGTTCCTCCATCCTTGATGAACCGATGGGAATCCGCACGTCGTGAATGGGGGCTCCGGTCGCCAGGGCTGACCGGGAGCCTCCGGGACCCCGGCGATTACTCCCTGGGCTGTCCGCCCAGTGCCGGGCGGCCAGGCCGGCACCAAGAAGGCCAAGGGCCAGCCCGGCCATCCTGCCGCGTGGAGCGACCCGCAGCACCGAAGCCACGAGGGCTGTGCCTGCGAGCAGCCGCATCGTCGGCGACCAGAACCGCGGCCGGAGCTCGGGCCATCCGCCGGTCCGCGGTGCCTCCCCCCGCAAGGCCGGATGATCACCGGGGCGCTGGTAGACCTGCAACCGATCCGTGACGCTGGCCACTCCCGGGACCGAGGCGACGGCCCCGAGCAGGCGGCGCCGTTCCCGGGCCAGGACCGGGCCCGACAAGACGACATGGCCGCCGCAAGCGCTGACCTCGACGGCATGGGGGTGCGCGATCACGTGCCCCAGCCGCGACCGCACCCGCGCGACGATCACGGTATCCAGGGCGCGACCGTCGGCCAGGAGCGACCGCGCGCGGGCGGCCACCCCGTGGGCGCGATTGCTGAGGTCCCGTACCGTGACGTCGATCTCGTGATCGATCGCCTTCAGCGTGTGCCGGACCCGATCCCGCGCCCGGGCGCGGCGCGACCGGCCCCGGTCGGGGTCAAAGTAGTACATCAGCCCGGCGCCCAGCCCGAGCCAGGTCAATGCTCGTGTCATGATCCTCCCGGTGCCTGCGGGACGGCAGCCCGCACATCACCGCCTCCCCGGTCTGGCAATTCGCAAGGATGTCTGCCGGCCCCAACCTCGTCCCGGCCGGCAAGTCCCGGGTCGTTCCGAGCCCTTTATCGAGATATCTCCCGTAATGGATATATGCAATTCCCGGGCCGTCGGCGGCTCGAATCGGGGTCCTTGCGCTGGTCCATCCGCTACGGGACCGCACCCGGCCCGGCCTCCCGGGATGGGAGATCAGGCCGCCACCCTCCGGCATTCCTCGGCGCACCGGCGGCACGCGTCGGCGCACCGGCGGCAGTGGTCATTCGGGTGCTTGCCGCACTCGGCAGCACACAGGTCGCAAATCCGAGCGCAAGTACGACAGAGGTCGGCGATCGCCAGCCCGCCGCGGCTCATGAACGCCGAGCCGATCCAGCAGAGGTCGGCGCAGTCGCGGCAGGCGCGGGCACAGTCGGCCATCTCGGCCTTGCCGAGACAGGCGTCGCCACAGTGCTCGCACTCGACAGCGCAGGCCGTACAGGCCTCGATGCAGTTCTTGTAGGTCTGGTGCGACATCGTGGTTCCTTTCGTGAAAGGAGTCGGCTCACTCCGGACGGGCCTGCAAACGCTGCGCCTCACAATACCGCGGTCCATGCGCGGATGCATCCGAGCGAGGTGCGGACGACAGAACTCGGAGGGGAAGAAGGCTTCCGCGCGCGCCTCCTGCGATTTCTGCCGTTCCTTACAGTAAAGATGGCGGCGTGAGGAGGTGGGTGGCTCCGTGCAGGCATCATCTCAACATCGCGATCAGAACAGTCTGAGCCGGGTCGCATTCGAAAAACCATCCAGTCCTGAGTCACGGGCCTGGTGGACCTCGGGAGCCGACGGGCCCGAGGTCCGACCAGCAGGGCCCGGAGGGTCGAGCAAACCGATGCGTCACATAGTGAACAGGCGACGATTTCCCAAGATCACCGTGGGCCGCGCCGCACGGCTCCATCGGCTGGTCCGGCTGTTGGTCGAGCAGCCGCGCCGACGCGAGGCGATCCTGCAAGGGATCGGGATCGGCCTCCGGACCTTCTACCGCGAGTTGAAGCTGTTGAAGCGGTGTGGGATCACCGTGCAGCGGAAGGGCCGGATGTATACCCTCAGGACGACGGCCGAGCCGGTGGAGGGGCGCTTGCCGTTTCCCGATCCGCAACTGAACTTCGCGGAGATGTCTGAGCTGGCGCGCTGCCCCGGCCCGGCCGCACAACGCCTGGCCGAGATCCTGGCCCGGGTGATCGATTATCAGCCGATGACGGCCCCGCGGGTCCCACATCGGAGCCGGAAGAGAGCCTCGCCGCCGCGGCCCAATGCGTGAGCGGGGGCCGGCGATACCCTTCGGCTGGCCCGAGGCAGCCGAGGGCGGCGGCCCCACACTCAGAGGCTGTCCGGGAATGGGCGCGACTCTCGGCGCGAGCCCGTGATGAGAAGGCCGTTGCGCCATCCCTTGCCTTGCCTCCCGCGGCCTTTGTCCGCACAACTCTTGTGAGTCATGCTTTCCGTCCGGATCACAGGCGTTTCCCGGATCGCCACTCAGTCGCGGGCGATCCCGCGCCGCGCCGTCAGGGATGGTAGCAGTTGGTCCGAGGGTCTTCCGCGCCGCCGGGGCGGGCTGGCGGGCGGGTCGCCCCGGAGTCCAGATGACCTCAGAGCCGGAGCCGGCCGTGGGTCGAGCTCCTCTCGCACGATCGAGACCTCCCGCGGTGCCTCGATCGCCAGCCGGACCTGCCGGCCGCGAACGGATACCATGGTGACGCGGATGGTCCCCCCGATGATGATCGTCTCGCGGATCTTCCTGGTCAGGACCAGCACCGGTTTTCCTCCTTGTTGGCTCGTAGGAAATATGAATGCGACTCCTTGAAAGAATCGCGTGACGGCCACCGAAGCGCGCGCGGGTTAAGGAAAACTCACGATGGGGGGAGGATGCGGCGAAGAGGCGGCCCGGACGTCCTGGGAGGGAGCCGGCGGGCTCAACCGGGCCGAGCCGCCCCTCACTTCTGGCTCGCCAGGAACTCGATCAAATCGAGGAATTCCTCGGGAGTGAAGCGCTGTTCCAGGCCCTCGGGCATGGTGCTCTGCGGCTGCGTCTTCTGCTCCTGGATGCTCGACCTGGCCAGGACGTGCGTCTGTCCCTGTGGATCGGCCAGCGTCAGGGTTTGGTCGGTCTCGGCGGCACGGACGCCGGTCAGGACCCGCCCATCCTGGAGGGCCAGGGCCACGGTCTCATAGCTCGGGGCGATGGTGCGGCTGGGCTCCAGGATCGATTCGACCAGGAAGATGCGGGAGAACCGGCCGCCGACGCCGGTCAGCTCGGGGCCGATCCGCTCGCCGCGGTCGCCCAGCCGGTGGCACTTCAGGCACTGGGACTTCTCGGTGTCGAAGAGGAGCCGGCGGCCGCGTGAGGCATCGCCCGAGCGGGTCAGGGCCGCGCGCATCAGCCGTTCGTGCTCGAGCCGGGAGCTCCGGCGGCGGAAGCGGAGGTGGAATGCAGGGGTTCCCGCGGCGGCGACCTCGATGAGCAGGTGATTCGAACCCCGCGCCAGCGTGGCATCGATCGCGGCCGGGGCCGGGGCCGGCGCCGTCGAGCCGCCACCGGGGTGGATCAGCCGGCCATTCAGCCAGAGCCTCAGGCCGCTGCCGGTCAGCCGGAACTCCCCGGCGGTCGCCTCGGGCAGCTCGATCTCGCTGAGGGCCAGCCACGCCATGCCCGGCTGGAAGTCGTGGCCTCCGTCGAGGCGCAGGGGGGATTCCGTCCCCGTCGCCAGCCGGATTGGCCAGGTGGGAGTGATGCCGGGACGGGACTCGGGCAGGTGTCCGGATTGGGCAATCTGGCGGATGAGCGCCTCCCTGGCGTCCGACGGCAACGGCCCGGCGACGCGCCAGGCGAGCACGACCCCGCTGGCCCCTTGCAGCTCGGCCAGGGCGCGGGCCAGCTCCTGCTGCCGCGAGGGCGGCAGATGCTCGGGACGGCTCCAATCCGCGAGCAGGCGCGCAGCCAGGAGCAGGACCTCGGCGGACGGATGCCGCCGCGCGTGTTCGACCACCACGCCGGCCTGGTCGGGCCCGCCCAGCTCGCCGATGCACCGCAGCGCCGCCAGCTCAGTTGCCCGATCCGGCAGGCCAGCGACGGCCAGCGGCAGGGCGCGTGGATCGCGGAGCCGGCGCAGCGACTCGAGGCTCGCCCGCCGCAATTGCGGATCGGGGTCCTGCGCGAGCTTCAGGAGCGGCTCGACGGCCGCGGTGAGCCCCAGCGTGCCCACGGCGGCCACGGCCGCGCGGCGGACCCCGGCATCTCGATCCCCCAGCAGGGCCCGGACCGGCTCGGCCGCGTCCGCCGCGCCGAGGTCCGCAACCGCCTCGACGGCCGCCGCGCGCACGGCGGCGTCCGGGCTGCCGAGCTTGGTCACGAGCAGGGACCGGTCCCGCAGCCGGTGCCGACGGCCGACCGCGCGCAGGGCCTCGGCCAGGACCGGCCCGTCCTCGAGCGCGGCCAGGAGTCCTGGGAAGTGGGAATCCGCGGCCTCGACGGCCGCTGAAGCCAGGATTTTCAGGGCCGTCAGTCGATTGGCGGCGGAGCCGGTTCGATCGGTGATGACGTCCCGGAGCAGCTCACCCGAGCGGTCGACCGGGTGGTCGCGCAGCGATTCGAGGATCAACGCGACGTTCTCGGGATCGTGTTCAATCCGCAACAGGGCGCCCAGGCTTGCCAGCCGGGTCGCGATCCGCTCGCGGTGCATGCGGCGAAGGACAGCCATGCGGACCGCTCGATCGGGGTCGGCCAGGAGGTGGTCCAGCACCGCGGCAATGGCGCCGGTGCGCTCCCACGCGACCGTGTTCGCCGGCCGCGGCGCGGGGCGGTAGCCCCAGTAAGGCTCCGGGCCAGGCTTCTTGGAGACCCGGCTCAAGAGGTCGGCATAGGCCCGCCGACGGGCCGGAACCGGCTCCCGGCGCACGCGATCGATCAGACCGTCCACGACCTCGGGCTCGGCGCGCTCGGCCAGCGCCCGCACTGCGATGACTCGAGCCGGCGCCGAATCCGGCTGGTCGAGCAGCGCGAGGATCGCGGGCCAGTTCCGCGATCGCCGCATGGTCCGCATCGCCGCATGGGCCAGGGCCGGATCGGGGTCTCTCAGGATCGCGGATAGCCAGGCGGGCGCCCCGGGCCAGCCCAGGCGACCAACCCCGATCACGATCTCGCGCACCACGCGCGGATCCTGGTCCCGAGCGAGCTGGGCCAGCCGCCCGGCCAGCGCGCGATCGCCCGGCCCCGCATCCAGGCGATGCCGGACGAGGACCGGATCGATCAGGTCGCCCACGGCGCGGAGCGCCTGGGCACGGATGCGTGGCTCGGGGTCGGTTCGAGCCAGGTCGATCAGCTCCTCGACAACCGTCGCGCCGCCGTGGTGCGCCAGGGCCCAGATCGCATGTCCCCGTCCGCGGACTCCCAGGTCGTGGCGGGCGAGCGCCTGGCGCAGGGCCGCCAGGGCTTCGGGCCCGCGGCGCTCGATGGCCGCCTGGGCCTCGATCCGGTCGAATTGACTCGCGGCGTCCAGCCGAGCGATCCATCCGCGGAGGTCGGTCCCCGGCGCGCCACCGGCCCGGGTCGCGACGTGCGCCGTCGCGCCGCTGGGAGGACCGATCCGGTAGATCCGGCCGCGGCCCCGCTTGGGCTGCTGTCCGTCGGCCCAGTCCGCGACGAGCATCGAGCCATCGCGCTGGACGGCCAGGTCGGTCGGCTTGAAACCGTAGGGATCGCTGGCCGCACCCGCGGCGAACTCGACCTCCTTCAGAGGCGCGAAGCTGCTGCCGGAGGGCTCGGGCCGGTAGCGCATCACCGCCCGGCCCCACTCGCAGAAGAAGAGGTTGCCCCGATACTCAGGTGGGAGGGCTGTCTCGAGGTAGACGAGCCCGCCGGCCGAGGAGCCGAGTCCGAGATCCGCCAGCGGCGGCAGGGCCTCGTCGGGCCGTTCGGCATAGAGGTACGGGTAGCCATGATCGGCGCCGAAGAAGCTGTGGTAGACGCGCACCTTGTAATCGCCGCCGTCGTTCTCGTTATCGCGCACAAAGACGTTCAGGTCTTCGTCGAGCGCGATGTCGTAGATGTTCCTCAGGCCGGTGGCGAAGACATGCAGGTCGCGCCCGTCCGTCCGGCAGCGGAGAATCCCGCCGCCGCTGAGGACCAGGCGATCGCCCTCGGGTCGCACGACGTCGCAGCCGTGGTCCCCCAGGGCCAGGTAGAGCCAACCATCATGGCCGGCGACGACGCCGTTGGCGCAGTGCAGCCGCACCGGGTTGCGTTCCGGCGGCAGCCCCAGCCCGGTCAGGAGGTCGCGCCGCACCTCGGCCACTCCGTCGCCGTCCTCGTCCCGCAGCGCCGTGAGCAAGGGCGCATGCATCACGAAGGCCGTGCCGTCGTGGTACGCCAGGCCCTGGATCGAGTTGAACCCGGCAGCGTAGACCGTCGCCCGGTCCGCGTACCCATCGCCGTTGGTGTCCTCAACGCGGCGGATCTCATCCCGGCGCACGATCGTGGTGCCCAGGCCGGTCAGGTAGTCCACGGCCAACAGAATGGAGCCCGGCCGGGGACCGGCCGCGATCGCCGAGGGATACTCGATCAAGGGATCGCAGGCGAAGAGGGTCGCCGCCAGCCCCGGTGGGACCTTCAGCGGCGGGAATCGCTTCTCAGTCTCGGGCCCGGTCCGCGGCGGCTCGCCCCCCAGGGCGGAAACCACGGCCAAACCGCAGATGCCCAGTCCCAGGGCGCGAATGATCAAGGTGTTCATCCCAGTCCCCAATCCGCAGGGTACGCGGCTCCAGTCCATCCCGAACCGATCGACAATGGCAATCCCCGTCCTGACGAGCCGCGGGCTAGTTCCGGAAACCTGGGGCATGCATGGCGACCATGCGGGCCGGGTTGCGGATCGCCTGGGATTTCATCCACGAGTCCGCCTGATCCACCAAGGCCTGCCCCTCCTGGCCCCCCAAAGATCGGCCAAGTCGCCATCGCGCCGCCGCCGCGTAGGAGTGCATGGCCACCGCGTCCAGGCTTGCGACGGCTCGGGTGAGGCGTTGTCGCGCCGTCGCCGAATCCCCCCGGCTCGACGCGACGCCGGCGCGGACGAGTTGCGCGAGGGCGGCGGCGGAGTCGACCTTCGTCCCCTCCAGCCGGCGGGCGTCGGCCTCGGCGGCGCCCAGGAGCCGTTTCCGGTCCCGGACGGCGCCTTGGTGGGCCGCGGCCAGGGCGCTGCGGGCCCGGAACGACAGCATCCAGATGTGGATCACCTGGACGTTCTGCGGCTCCCGCGTCAACGGCCAGACGCGGTGGAGGCGGTCCCAGGCAGCGATTCCCTCTCCCGCGTAGAGGTCGATGCAGGTTTCGCCCCACAGGGCGTGGAGGTGCTGGATGTTGAAATTGGCTGACGGCCACTGCCCCAGCAGCTCGCGGACAAGTCTCCGTGCCCCGTCCACGTCGTCGGCGGCCAGGCACACGTTGGCCCCCGCGTAGGCCCCGTTCATGACGGCGGAGTACAGGTCGCCCCGCTCGCGCGCGTCCTTGAGAAGAGGACCGGAAAGGCGCTCCACCTCGGCAAACTCCCCCATCATGAGGAGGATGCGCAACAAGAACAACTCGGCGGTGCTGCGCTCCCAGATGGCGCCGCGGCAGCGCTGGAAGAGGGCAGCGGCCTGCACCAGGGGGCCCTGGGCGGTGGGCCAACGCCCGACACACAATTCGGTCATGCCGGTGGTGAGGTGAACCATCCCCAGGGTGTAGGGATCATCCAGCCGCTGCGCGAGGGAGAGTGCCACCTCCCGGAGTTGAGTGGCGCGGCGCAAGCCGGACGGGCCCGTGACCGTTCGGGTGGCGGCCTCCCAGGCCAGGGCGCGGGCCAGCCGGCGGGGCTCACCGGCGCGCAAGGCCAGGAGGAGGTGGTGCGTCTGAAAGGCGAAGGAGGTGACGGGCTCGATCATACTCAGACCGGCCGAGACGGCCCAGGTGACGTCAATGCGCAGCAGGTCGCGCTCGGGAACCTGGGCGGCAGAACGCTCCTGGTACTGGAGACCGCGCAGCCAAAGGCGGAAGTAGTACCACTGCCACCAGAGAATCGCCTGCCACAAGGTCCGGGGCATCGACATGCCGAAGAACCCGAGGACCCCCTCCAGCACGCTGCGGCCCTCGGCGGTATGACCGCTGGCACAAAGCTGGTAAGCCGCTCGACGCCGCAACTCGATCGCCCGGGCCGGGTCGGTGCCGTCCACCGCTCTCAGGTAAGCCTCGGCCGACTCGGGCCCGCGGCCGGCATTGGCCAGCGCTTCGCCGCGCCTGGCGTGCAGCGCCGCCGCTTCCGCCCCCGGCCAGGCCCCCAGTTCCAGGGCCAGGCCGTAGAGCCGGGCCGCGTGGTCGAAGGCCAGAGTTTCGGCCGCCTGGTCGCCGCCGAGGGCATAATAGTGGGCGGCCCGGACCGGGTTCTCCGCGCCCTGGAAATGCATGGCCAGCGTCTCGGGCTCGGCCTGTCCCCCCGCTTCCAGCACCCGCGCCAGCCGGCCGTGGTGCTGACGGAGCACCGCCGGCGCCAGGTGGCCCGTGACGGTCTCGCGGACCCGGTCATGATACGGCTCGATCACATCCTGGCCGTCGCGGCGGGCGCTGCGGATCAGCCGGCTGGAACGGAGGGCCGTCCAGGCGGTGCGCGCCACCTGCGACTCATCGGCGAGCAGCTCGGCCGCCTCCCCGGCCTGGGCCAGCGGCAAGGGTTTGCCGGCCACGGCCACGACCTCCAACAGGCGACAGGCGGGGTCCGGCAAGCTCTGCACGCGCGCCCACAGGACCTCATCCAGCCGGACGGAGTGTGCCGCAGAGGATTCCTCCGGCGCGGCGACCGGCACCTGGACGTGCTGGACCAATTCGTGAATGAAGTACGGGCTCCCGAGCGACTCACGGGCGATGGCCTGGGCACGCGCCTGCATCGCCGGTTCCTCGGCGGCAGACAGCCGCTCGGCCGTCAACTGGCTCAAGGCCAGTTCCTGGGCCTCCGACTCGGTCAAGGGGGCTACGGCCAATTCGAGCCGTTTGACGGCCGGGGTCGGGCCTTCCTTGACGCGTCGGAAGGTCTGCAAGAACGGGCTCGATTCCGCCAGATCGCTCCGGTATGCGCCGAGTAAGAGGAGCGCGGGGGGGTCCGGCGGCTGCAACACCTCCGCGAACACGGTCGCGCTGTCGACATCCCCCCATTGCAAGTCATCGATGAACAGGACGAGGGGCTGGCGGCCGAGCCGAGTCAACAACTCGCGCAGCCCGCCGACGGCCCGACGGCGCAGCTCGCGCTCGTCGGAGGCGTCGGTTCGCAGGGGCATCCGCGCCACCGCTTCCACGCGCTGGAAGACCGGGAACACGCGCGCCAGCGCCGCGGTCTCGTGCGGCAACACGGTCTCGACCAAGTCTTCGGGTAGCTGCGTCAGGTACTCACTCAAGCGGTCCATCAGGCTATCGAGGGCCTTGAAGGGAACGGATTCCGACTCGTAGCATCGGCCGGTCAGGATCACGGTCGGTTCGCGCACCCGCAGGCCCTCGAGGAACCCTTCGATCAAGCTCGTCTTGCCCATCCCCGATGGACCGTGAACCATCGCGATGAGGGTCTGTCCACCGCACAACGCCCGGTAGGCATCCGTAAGAGTCTCCAGGTGCGAGGCACGCCCGATGAGGCGACTCCGCGGCCAACTCGCCGCAGGCGACCCAGCCGGCCATTCGGCGTGCGCCCCTGCCCCGCCCCCGGCCGCTTCTGGCGCCGTGCCCTGCAACCGGCGGAGGACTTCGCGCCCATCGGGCCGTGCCGAGGGATCGCGGTGCAGCAGATCCCGGCAGAGCCGATCGAGGTCCTCAGGGACCCCCTCCGCCAGCGAGGACGGGGCGGGCGGGTCGCGCCGCTGCTTGTCGCGGAGCACCTGAAGAAGACTGCCCGGGAACGGGGTTCGGCCAGTCAGGAGTTGGTACAAGATGGCGCCCACGCCGTACCAATCGCTGGCGGGGGACAGAGACGAGGCCGCCGCCTGCTCCGGCGCCGCGTAGGCCGGGGTGCCGAGGAAGCCGCCGCTCGCATCCCGATGGCGGCCCTGATGGTCCAGTTCGGCGGCCAGACCGAAATCCAGGATCACCACACGCCCCTGGGGCGTCACCATGACATTGGAGGGCTTCAAGTCGCGGTGCAGTCTGCCGGCGGCGTGCAACGCCATGAGCCCTGAGGCCAACTGCCGCAGGACGTCCCGCAGCCGGTCGAGTTGCACGCGGGACAACCCCGAGGCCCGCACCGCGTCCGGCCCCGGGTTCACCTCGACAGTCTGCCTGGGCGGAGTTGGCACGCAGGCGCCGGTGGTTTGTCCGGCGGGGCCGGATCCCGTTTGACGCACAGAGCTGAGCAGGTCGGTGCCATCGATGTGCTCCATCGTGAAGTACAGCGCCGGCCCGTCCGCCCGGAGTTCATGAAGGGCTACCAGGTTGGGATGGACGACATCGGCCAGGGCTCGGAATTCTTGCTTGAAGCGATACAACGAGGAAGGCGTGGCAGACAGTACGCACTTCAGCGCGACCACTTCGCCGTGCTGCCGGTCGCGGGCCTTGTAGACAACACCCATGCCGCCGCGGCCGATTTCGCCCAGGATCTCGTAGCCTGCCGGATCCGGCGGTTCCACGACGTCGATTCGTCCCAGGGGGCCGGAGGACCGAAGCGGAAATGTGGAGTCCCGGACCTCTGGCTCGATGAACACCCCGGGCGCCTGCGAGTCGGCAGCGGTTGGTCCCGATGGCTGGGTGGTGGTCGCAGACGATGGCCGACTCGACTGAGGATCACCTTGTGGCCGGTCTTCGAATAATGTCATCCCGCCACCCCGGTCGAGCTTGGTGTTCAAGACGGAAGCCAAAATCGTCGCACTGACCCTGTTAGTAAGTTTCCTGAGGATGTCCCGATCTTCAAGGTCCTGGAAGAATCCACCGGAGCACGACGGTCTGGAATGGAACGCGGCGGCGCGTGAGAATGGCCGGGATGGTGGTTTCTCGGCGCTTCCGTGGTCGGCAGCGTGCGGTGCTCACAGCGGGCCCCCCTCCGACTTTCCCTCGGAGACGAGGTGAACCATGCGATGGTCTCCCCCCCGATCACTCGCGGTCGCCCTGGCGGGCCTGGCCCTGGGCGCCCTCCCGTGGCCGGCACCTCCCCGGCTTCACGGTCAAAGCCCTCCGCCCCCGGCCGCGCCCGCCCCGGACGCCGACCTGGACAAGCGTGTCGAGGCGCTCGACGGCGCCATCAACCAGCGGCTCGACGCGGGCCAGATCGCCGCGGCCGTCTCGCCGGCCCGAGAGAAGCTCGACCTGCTGGAGCGCCGCCTGGGGAAGGACCACTGGCGGACCGGCGACGCCCGCCGGGGCCTGGAGACCTACACCCGCCTCGCCGGCCGGCCCCGCGAGGTCCAGGAGAGCTACGCGAGGGCGCACCAAGCGGACGCGCGGGCGACCCAGCTCGATGCCAGGGGCCAGTATGCCGAGGCCGCGCTCCTGAGGCAAGAAACCCTCACGATCCGTCGAGACATCCTGGGCGAGGGCCACCTCGAGATCGCCGCGAGCTACTGCGACCTGGCCGGGACCCTCCGCGCCCAGGGGAAGTCCGGCGAAGCCGAGGCCATGAACCGCCGCGCCCTGGCGATCTGCCTCAAGGCCCTGGGCGAGGGCCATCCCGATACCGCCACCTGCTACAACAATCTGGGCGTGACCCTCTGGTCCCAGGGGGAGCACGCCCAGGCCGAGGCGATGTTCCACCGGGCCCTGGCGATCCGGCTCCAGGTCCTGGGCGCGGGCCACCCCCACACCGCCACCTGCTACGACAACCTGGCCACGACCCTCCGCGACCAGGGGAAATCCGCCGAGGCCGAGGGGATGCACCGCCACGCCCTGGCGATCCGGCTCCAGGCCCTGGGCGCGGACCACCCCGACACCGCTATCTGCTACAACAACCTGGCCGAGACCCTCCGCGCCCAGGGGAAGCACGCCGAGGCCGAGGGGATGCACCGCCGCGCCCTGGCGATCCGGCTCAAGGCCCTGGGCGCGGGCCACCCCCACACCGCCATCAGCTACAACAACCTGGCCGGGACCCTCAACGCCCAGGGGAAACACGCCGAGGCCGAGGCGATGTCCCGCCGCGCCCTGGCGATCTACCTCAAGGCCCTGGGCGCGGGCCACCCCGACACCGCCATCAGCTACAACGGCGTGGCTGCGACCCTCGCTGCCCAGGGGAAATCCGCCGAGGCCGAGGCGATGCACCGCCGCGCCCTGGCGATCTTCCTCAAGGCCCGGGGCGCGGGCCACCCCCACACCGCCAACAGCTACAACAACCTGGCCGAGACCCTCCGCGCCCAGGGGAAGCACGCCGAGGCCGAGGGGATGCACCGCCGCGCCCTGGCGATCAAGCTCCAGACCCTGGGCGCGGGCCACCCCCTCACC
>JAJPJC010000263.1 GCA_021324445.1 Isosphaeraceae bacterium | reverse complement strand
TTGCCCTGGGCTGGATTGTTTCGGCCCCTTCGGGGCAAGGAGCGGAGCCTCCTGAGCCGATCGCAACGCATCACCTCCACTTTCCCTCTTGCATGGACTTACTTAGTTCGTTGCCATACGAGAGAAAATGGGGCCGAGTCAGGACAACCGCCATCAGGTTCCAACCGACGCAGGCCATCACCACCCACCGCCACCGACGGTGGTCCCAAGCGACTTGGATCGGTCGACCGATGAGCAGCGCCAGAAATGGGATCACGGGAAGCGAATACCGGGCCGGCCAGTTCATTCCCGTCTGGGTCACGAGAACCAGGAAAAATGCCGCTACGATCACTAAAATGAAGCGTGCATCGTCCCGTAGAAAGCACAGGCCGATCACGCCACCAACCATTGAAGCCAACAGCAGGGCGATTGTACCCAGGGGAAGCTTGAACGCTAGGGTGACGAAGGGAGAATACCAGGCCCCGCCGCGGATCAAGCCCCCGCCGGGCGCCGGCCGATAGAAACCAAACTCTTCTTCCCACCTCTGCGAATCGATGCCGCGCACGTAATCCTCCGGCAACGGCACGGGGACCTGGCCTAGCCATGACTCGCGAAATCGATTCCCCCAGGGAATCTCAAAGAGGTCCAGCGTAGGTCGGCCGGACAGAAGATAACTCTTGAACTGGAACGAGGCCAGCGGCCTGCCGACTCTATCGAACTCGTAGATCGTGTTGAGAACGACCATGCTGAGTGCAAAGACGACGACAACCTGGAGCAGGGAAGCCCTAACCCGCTGCTCTGCCTCGGCGGGACTGCGGCGGTGCATACCGAAAAAGATCAGCCAATTCAACAGCAGGGCTGGGTAAAGAAAGAGTAGGCATTCAGGGCGATGCCGAGCTGTTTAAGGTTCGATACGCACTGCGCTCTTCGGCCGGCCTCGCGGGCGCCCTGAACGGCGGGGATCAGCAGAGCGGCCAGCAGACCGATGATCCCTATCACAACCACCACCTCGATGAGGCTCATCCCGGCGGGAGCCCTGCGGCAACCGCGAGGGGCGTCAGACTGGTCCCGCCCGATCATGCCGAAAAGACACGAATCGCTGTCGCTGGAATAACGGACTCGGTCTGCGGACCCAAAAATGGAGGGATGCATGTTATAGTGCATGCATCGCTGCGCGAACAGTAGGATTATTTGGGATGGGAGTGCCCGCACTGGACTACGCCGTGGGATGGGAGTGCCCGCACTGGACTACGCCGCTGAAACTACGCGACACACAGGTCCCAATTCACCAACTCGCAAAGTTAATCCAGGCACGGCGCCGGTGCAATTGGGTGCCGGGAAGTTTTCTATGGCCCCCTCCACTGGTCCGACCCTCTTCGATTGCCGGCTGCCGCGGGCTCGTGTTTCTTGGAGAGGATCCGGTCGAGCTGGTCGGGGATCTCCAGGTTCATGGTGGAGAGTCGGATTCTCAGCTCCTCGACCGAGTCGTAGTTGAACTGCTGGGCGTCCGGAGCGTGCCAGAGGATGTAACGTTCCTTGGACTGGAAGTCGAGATAGACGACCGCCGTGCTCGCGTCCTGGTAGATCCAGATGGCGATCACCGTTCGCGCGGCGGCGTCACTGGCGCGCGCCGCCGGGGTGAAGACCTCGATCTGCTTCGTCCCCTGCTGCATACCTTGTAAGACCGCCCGTACGGCCTCGGCCGACCGGCCCCGGCCGGTTGGGATGACCGCGAGCTCGTAAGGCCCGACAGGGATGGTCCGGTGAAGCAGGCGGGGCCGCGGCGAGTTGTCCTGCGCGTCCATCGCCTCTTCCCACAGGTTGCGGAGGATGTTCTGGGTGAACAGGAACGGGTCGGCCGGGGAGAGAGGGATCCTCACCTTGATGCGCGGCGTGTCGTCGTCGCTGGGCAGCTCATCGCGGGGGATCCGGCTGCCGACGTAAAACGGCCGCCGCTTCGCAGTCCCTGGGCTCTCGGCGGGGCTCGCCGCGTCCTCGTCCGTCCCCTGGTCCTCGGCGGGGATCGTCTCATCCTCGTCGAGCCGGGGGTCGTCCACGAACGCGAAGAGGTCCTCGTCGAGCTGCTCGGCGACCTCCAGGGGGATGGCGATGATCATCATCCGGTCGAGCCGGACGCCCGCCACGGGGAAGTGCAGCAGCTTGCCGACCACGAAGTCCCAGAGCGCCTCGTGCCGGGGTCGAAACGTGCGCTGCCAGTGGGCACGCTCGATCAGAGGGTAGACCACCTCGGGCCAGAGGTCGGCGCTGACCGCGTCGAGGTGGTCGGAGCGTGTGGCGTAGCGGAGGACCGCCTCGCGGAAGTCGTCTTCCTGGCGCCAGACCTCCATGACGCGGTTCCAGAGGGACACGCGGTGGGCGTCCAGCGTGTCGCGGGGTGGGGCGATTTTCGCCAGATCGTCGAGACTCCGGGGCATCATGCCGGGGTTGAGCACGCCGTTGGCGTCGAGCATCGTCGTGCGCGCGTAGGCGCTGGCTTCCTGGAGCCGCTTGCGGATCTGGCGGAATCGTTTGAGCTTGCCGAACGTATCGCGACTGGCCAGGTACTTGATCACCACGATGGGGCTGAGCGCGGCGCGAACGTCGGGGCGGTCGTCGAGCAGGACGCTGGCGCGCTCGATCGCCTCCTCGGTCGGCCCGACGCACGACAGCCAGGTCATGGCCAGCAGAAGCCGGGCGCGGTCCGCGTTCCGCGCGTCGAGCGGTCGCCGGAGGAAGATCCCCCGCCGCCGCGAGCCGCCCAGGAGGTAGGCCAGGTAGTGACCGCAGAGATAGCGCTCGTCGGGCGAGAGGACGATCGGCGAGGCGAGCATCGTCGAGAGCATCTCGCGGGCGACCGGGTGGTTGTCCGACCCCACGGCGGCTGCGCGGCGGGGCCTGGACGACTTGGGGGGGGACGGCGGAGACCCCGTGGCGTCCGAGTGCCGGGGCATCGCCGAGGGAGGAACCTCCAGCCCGGACATCACCGGTGCCGGGCCATCGTCGTGCGGCACGAGGCTTCCCGGGTCAACCCGCCCCGTCCCGTTCGCCGGGGTGTGCTCGGCTTTCCGGTCGCCCACGGTCACCGTGCGCGACAGCGGCGGCACGACCGGGTTCCGCGGGTCCGATCGTCGGAGTCCGGGGTTGATCCGCTGGAGCCGCCGCGCGCGCTCGGCTTCCTCGAGTAGCGCCAGTGCCACCAGGTTGCCCGAGGCCGGTCGTTTGCTCGGATGCTTCTCCAGGAGCGAGAGGATCAAACTCTCCAGCGTCGACGAGATCTCGGGGTTCTTGAACCGGGGGGCCGGAGGCTTGGCGTTGATGTGCTGGCCGATCACGGACAGCGCATGGCCGACGAACGGAACCTCGCCAGTCACGCATTCGTAGAGCATCACGCCCACGGAATACAGGTCGGTGCGATGGTCCAGCGACTTGCCCTGGGCCTGCTCCGGGCTCATGTAGCGCGGGGTGCCCCAGATCGTCCCGCTCGGGTCGCCTCGGACGTCGGTGACCAGTGAGAGACCGAAGTCGGAGAGCTTCGCCTCGTCGCTGGGTGTGAGCAAGACGTTGCCCGGTTTGACGTCGCGGTGGATCACCCCCTGGAAGTGGGCGTAATCGAGCGCCTCGGCCACCTGTCCGCAGATCCGCAGCCGATCGTCCAGCAGCAGGTCTGGCCAACGATTCGCGAAGCTCGGCCCGTTCACCTCCTCCATGACCAGGAAGCAGGTTCCTTCCCAATCGCCGAAGTCGTACAACCGCACGATCTTGTCGTGAACCAGCCTGGCGAGGATCTGGGCCTCCAGGCGGATCTTCCGGACTTCCTCCACGGTGCCGGAATCCTTCAGCACCTTGATGGCCACGGTCCGACCGAGCAACTCGTCAGTCGCCCGGTAGACGGTGCCCATGCCCCCCTGGCCGAGCTCCCTCTCCAGGGTGAATCGCTCGTTGAGCGTCGCACCTACGCCGAGCATCCGATCTCTCCCTCGAGAGCAGAAAAAGCGGCAAGAACGGCAGGACCGATAGCATCAGTTGATGCATTTTGCAAAGGCAATTTGCCGGGATGCCCGCAAGCCTGGTAAAACCACCAGAACCACTGGACAATGCATGGAGGACGTCACTTCCGGACCGAGACCCAGCGGGCGAGGATGCCCTCATGCAAGTTCAGCCGATCCCCAACCTCGGTCCGTTCGGGCTCGCCCCAAAAGTAGTACGAAGGGTCTTAACGCGGCTGGTGGCGACCCGGTACGGATCGCCGCCCGACCCGAGGTCAGACTGATGATCGGGTCCGATGCGGGCACGACCAATCCGACGCTTTTGAATTGTTGTCGGTCAGGCTTTCCAGCCTGACGCTCCCAGAGTGTCAGGCTGGAAAGCCCGACCGACGTGACTGGCCGGCAGGGGCCGGGCGTCCCAGGGCGCCCAGGCCGGCGTGGAGCAGGGGGCGGATGCGATCGTCCAGCCACGGCCGCCGGAGGAACCATCGGATGTTATCGGCGAGCGAGTCCGGGCTGATCGTGTGCAGGCCGACCTGGCACCGGACGACGCCCAGCACGCTCGTGATCGTATACAGGAGCTGCGAGATGACCACCGGGACGGTGTGGTCGGGCCGGTGGCGGAGCTGCTTCGCCAGCAACTTCAGCCGAGCCAGCAGGCCGACGAGGTCGACCCGGGCCAGCGCCTCGGACTCGGCCGGGGTCGGGTCGATGAGTGTCAGGAGGCAGGCCCGGCGGGACGCGCGGGCGGGAACCTGGCCGCCGCCGGGATGGTCCTGCGAACCGGTCCGCGGCAGGCCGAGCAAGGGGCTCGACGGCGGGATGTACCGCATCAGTTCGGCCGCGTCGATCAGCTCGGTCAGCGGCAGTTCCAGGTGGAACCCCAGCAGGATGCTCAGCTCGTCGTCCTCGGCCGCCGCCGCCGGTTCCTGGTAGGCGCGGGTCGAGCCGCCGTGGCGCGGCTCGACGACCAGCGCCGTCGAGGCCGCACGGCTCATCTCGGGATCGAGATAGGGCATGACGCGGTAGGCCACGTGCAGGAGATTGAACTGGGAGGCGTGCGATTCGCGGAGGATCGCCATCCATTCCTCGAATCGCTCGCCCGGCCCGGTCTCCTCGCGCAGGCCGCGCGGGATCAGGCCCTCGACGAAGCGGCGGAATGCCCGCTTGACCGTCGTCAGCGCGTTGTCGAGCCGCTGGGCGTCGAACTCCGGGAAGGCTTGCAGCAGCTCGGCGCGGGACCGCCCGCGACGGCCGCGGAACTCATCAGCGAGGAACGTCTCCTCGAAGCAGATCCAGTAATGCGGCTTGCCGCTGCGCTCGCAATGCCGTCGCAGCGCCTGAATCGCCTGGTGGAGCACGTCGAGGGCGTAGAGCGCGTCGGGGCCGAGTGTCGTCTCCGGATCGACCGCGATCGTCAGGGCCGCATCGAGACCCAGGCCGCGCGCCCGCGCGCCGGGACCGGTCCCGCGGTAGAAGTCCCGGACGTGGTTCTGGATCGAGCGGTAGAGGTAGGTGCGGAAGCGGACCCGCCGTCCCGCTTCCTCGTGTCTCCGCCGAAAGGCCCGGAACGTCTCCAGGAAATCCCGCTCGGCCGCCTTGAGCAGGAACGAATGCGCCAGGTCCTCGAGCTCTGCCTCGGGAACCCGCATCAGGCGAAGCGCCCGGAGGATCGGCTCGTAGTAGGCCAGGGCGAAGGCCCGCCAATCGGCCAGGTTGTGGTCTCGAGTCAGCTCGTCGTCGGGCACGAACGGGTCCATCGCGTTACCCCCTCGACCTCCCTCCGGGCCGCTTCGGGCCGGTCCCCGGCCTGCTTCTCACTCTGGATTGACGTGCGAATCGCCCCCGACTTGCGCCGGTCGAGCAAGTTCTCGATCGCATTCATTTATCACGCCTGGCTGGCTGCGGGCAAGGGTGCAGTGGCCGCCTGGGCTCCTTGGAGGAAACCGGCGCCGCGAGTCGTCTCCATCGCCGACGATCCGTGCGGCCGGCATCCCGACGAGAGTTTTCGAGAGTCCGCGGTGACGACCAGCGGGTGACCACGTTCGTGAGAACGTGGTTCGGACGGGGCATCTCCAGCCTCGCACGTCAGTGCGATCCGCAACCCTGGACGATCGGGCTGACGCCCGAGGTTGGAGGACTCTCGTCCCGTCCGAACCACGCGCTGACGGGCCTGGTCACCCCGGGCACCGCCCGGCTCCGGTGCTGTTCGGCGAGACGTCTCCATTTTTTCCGCTCCCCGCGCAAGGGCGATCCACCCGCGCCGTTAGTCCTCACGAACGCCGAGAGTCGAGGAGGTCACGAGCCTCCGAGGCCAGGCGATCGGGGCCCATTCTCGTGGGACCGCTCTCCAGTTCCCCCTCGGGGACGAGCGGACCGGGACGGGACCCCGAGCATCCCGGTCACCGACCGCAACGGTCGGGATTTCGTCGGGACGGCGGCGAAGGCGACGGGGCGCAAGACCCGGTGGTGGCGGACCAGACCCGCCGCCTCGGTGTCACCGGTCGTCCTGCGCCCGTGGCCGTCCCGAGGCACTCGAACTCGAGGAGACGCGCGATGAACTCCCCACGCGAATCGATGGGCGCGGCGGCCGCCCGGATCTTGTCGCGGATGATCGACCGGCCGCCCGCGGCGAGGCCGCGGCGGTTTCGCCCCCTGGCCGAGCCCCTGGAGGCCCGCGCCGTGCTCAGCCCTGCCCCCCTCACCCGGGCGATCGTTAACCCGATCACCCTTGGGTGCTCTCCGGCGGCCATCGGTGCGGCGGTCCCGTCCGGCCCCAGGCCGCTGGACGTGGTCGAGGTCAACGGCCAGGTCGAGTTACAGCCCGGCGATGCCGTGCCGTCGGGACTATCCCGGCTCGGGAGGAGTGGTTAGAATCACGCCTGGGCCATCACGTCGTGAGTGGTCGCAGGGGCGGGATGATGAGCGAGCCCAGGCCGGATCGTCGAGCGGACTCCGAACATGCGCCCGGGGGCGGACCGCTCGCGGAACGGGCCGACGGCCCTGCGGCCCAAGCCCTCGAGGGAAGCTCGACCGAGAACCCGATGTTCTCCGAGACGACGACCCTCGAGGAACCCGTCGGGGCGACGCCGGTGATCGCGGAAGGAGCCGGGTCGATCGTCGGCCCTTACAAGCTGCTGGAGCGCATTGGCGAGGGGGGGATGGGCGTCGTCTACCTGGCCGAACAGACCAGCCCGATCCGCCGCAAGGTCGCCGTGAAGATTCTCAAGCCGGGGATGGACTCGCGCCAGGTGATCGCCCGGTTCGAGGCCGAGCGCCAGGCCCTGGCCTTGATGGACCACCCCAACATCGCCAAGGTGCTCGACGCCGGCGCCACCGCGACGAGCCGCCCCTACTTCGTCATGGAGCTGGTCAAGGGGGTGCCGATCACGGACTACTGCGACGAGGCACACCTCGCCCCGCGCGAGCGGATCGAGCTGCTGGTCGCCGTCTGCCAGGCGATCCAGCACGCGCATCAGAAGGGGATCATCCACCGCGACATCAAGCCGTCCAACGTGCTGGTCTCCGTCCACGACGGGCGCCCGGTGCCGAAGGTCATCGACTTCGGCCTGGCCAAGGCGACCGATCAGCGTCTGACTGAGCGGACCCTGTTCACCCGGCACGGGGCGATCGTCGGGACGCTGGAATACATGAGTCCCGAGCAGGCCGAGAGCGGCGCCGTGGACGTCGACACGCGCACCGACATCTACGCCCTGGGCGTGCTGCTCTACGAACTGCTGACCGGCACGACGCCCCTGGAGCGGCTCCGGTCGCTCCAGGCGGGATACTCGGAGGTCCTCCGCCGCATCCGGGAAGAGGAGCCGCCGCGGCTGAGTGCCCGGATCTCCCAGTCGGAGCAGGTCGCCGCGATCGCGGCGCAGCGCGGGATGGAGCCGGCGCGGCTGGCCCGGCTGGTCCGCGGCGAGCTCGACTGGATCGCGATGAAGGCGCTGGAGAAGGACCGCGTTCGCCGGTACGCGACGGCCCATGACCTGGCCGGCGACCTGGGGCGATACCTCCGCGGCGAGCCGGTGGAGGCCGGCCCGCCGTCGGCCAGTTACCGCTTGCGGAAGTATGCCGGGAGGCACCGCGCGGCCCTGGCGACGGCGGCGGCCTTTGCGGCGATGCTGGTCTCCGCCGCGCTGATCAGCATCGACCTGGCGGTGCGGGCGACCCGCTCGGAGGCCCAGGCCAAGGCGACGCTCGGCTTCTTCCGCAACAAGGTGCTCTCCGCGATCCGGCCCGAGGGGTGGGAATATGGACAGGGCCGAGACGTGACCCTCCGGTCGGCCGTCGACGCGGCCGAGCCGAGCATCGCCGCCGAATTCGCCGGCCAGCCGAGAGTCGAGGCGGACATCCGCGACACCCTCGGAACGAGCTACTACTTTCTCGGCGAGGCGGCGGCGGCGATCCGCCAGCTCCAGCGGGCCAAGGCGCTCCGCGAAGCCGCGCTGGGCCCGGACCACGACGACACACTCGGCTCGATGGACACCCTGGCCGTGGCCTACCAGGCCGCCGGCCGGATCGACGAGGCCATCTGGCTGCATCAGCGCACCTACGAGAGATCGCTGGCCAGGCTGGGCCCCGAACATGCCGGCACGCTCAGGAGCCAGAGTAATCTGGCCACGGCCCTCGGCCTGGCCGGCCGGTCCGCCGAGGCGGTCCCGCTGGCCGAGCGCGTGCTCGCCGTCCGCAAGTCCAGGCTCGGCCCCGACCATCCCGACACGCTGACCGCCCTCAACAACCTCGCCATCGCGTACCGGGCCGTCGGTCGGCACGACGAGGCCCTGCGGATGTGGGAATCGCTCGTCGAGCGGTCCCGGGCGATCCTCGGGGCGGAGCACCCCGACACGCTGGCCCGCCTCAACAACCTCGCCAGCGCGTCTGTCACGGCCGGGCGCGTCGCCGCGGCCACGCCGCTGTTGGAGGAGGTCGTACGGGTCCGCCGGTGGAAGCTCGGCCCCGACCATCCCGACACGCTGCTCTCGATGAGCAACCTGGCCGCCGCCGACCTCTCCGGCGGCCGGATCCGCGAGGCGATCGCGCTGTACGAGGAGATCCTCACCGCACGCAAGGCGAAGCTCGGCCCGCAACATCCCGACATCGCCAAGACCCTCGCCAGCCTGGCGCAGGCCGATCGCGAAGCCGGCCGCCTCGGACATGCCATCCCGCTGCTTGAGCAGGCCGTCGCGCTGCGGAAGGCCAAGTTGACCCCGGGTCATCCCGACACGATCACCAGCCTCGGCCAGCTCGGGTCCGCCTACCTGGAGTCCAAACGGTTTGCCGACGCCGAGGTCATGCTCCGCGAATGCCTGGCGCTCCGCGTCCAGACCGAGCCGGACGGCTGGCGACGCTTCCAGACGATGAGTCAGCTCGGGGCCGCGCTGGCCGGCCAGCGGAAGTATGCCGAAGCTGAGCGGGTGCTGGTCGACGGCTGCGAGGGTCTGCTGGCCCGCGCGCAGCAGCTTCTGCCTCGCCAGAAGCGCGAGCTGGCCGCCGCCGGTGCGCGGATCGCTTCCTTCTACGAAGCCGGGGGCCAGCCCGCGGAGGCTGCACGGTGGCGGGAATGGCTGGCCACCCTCGCTGATCAGTGACAGGAGAGTCGAGCCGCGGCGGATCTCCGCGCCGTGCGCCCCTCTGGGGAAATTCCAGATGACAGATTCCAGATTCCAAATGAGGATGAGAGGAGTTACGCAGTGGAAGCTTCTCGGACATCGCCGCCTGCTGCTCCGAGGCATCTGGGCTGGATCGGCAAGGCCCAAGAGACGACCGGCGCATTGTTCGCTCGCCGATCTTTCCAGACGCCGGGGTGGCCGGAAGGCCAACTGCGTAACTCCTATCCAAATGAGGAGGAATCTGGAATTTGGAATCTGGAATCTGCCATTCCTGTTGGTTGCGGCCGAGGGGCCGCGTGAGGAGAGCCTGACCGCACCCGGCTCTCACCCGGCGAAGCGCCCGACATCGGCGGCGATCTGGCGGGCGGCGGCGCGCGAGGCGTCCCCGGGTGCGACCTGGACGGCCTTCAGCGCCAGCGCGTGGGCGGCCGGGGCATCCCCCGCGTCCTGCTCCAGGACGGCCAGGCCGTAGCACGCCTCGAACAGGCCCGGACGGGCGTCCAGCGCTTGCCGATAGGCCCGGCGCGCGGCCTCGAAGTCGCCTTCGGCGAGGTGGGTCACCGCGATGCGGGCCATCGCAATCGCCCGATCGGGCACCGAGGCCGCCTGCTGCCAGAGAGCGCGCGCGCGCGCCGGCTCCCCCAGGTGCAGGCGCAGCGTCGCGGCCCGATCGAGCAGACTCCAGGGAGCTCGCCCGGGCGGATAGGCCTGCTCCAGCAGCTCGGCCGCCCGCTCGGCCCGCCCGGCGGCCAGCAACCTGGTCACGACCTCATCGAGCTCGCCAGGGTTCCGCCAGGCCGTCGCAGGCGACCGGCCGAGCTCGCGCTGCAACTCCACCCGTCGCGACGCGAGCGCCGCCAGCATGGCTTGCTGGGGCCGGTTGATCGGTCGGAGTCCGGCCATCCGCTCCAGGACGTTCAACTGGGCCTCGTGCATGAGCCGACTCTCATAAGCCTCGCTCAGCTTCGCGAGCGTCGTGAAGTCGCCTGAGCCCAGATCGAGGGCCCGCCGCAGCGCGTAGGTCGCGCGGACGACCGAGAGGTCCAGGACCGGGTCGAAGTCGAGTCGATAGCGTGGGCTGGGCAGCCCGGCGGACCCACGATCCAGTTGATTTGCCTGGTCGCGCGCCAGCTCGATCTGGCCCAGCAGCTTCCAGCCGTCGCCCGATTCGGGTTCAGCCCGGAGGACCCTCCGGGTCTCGTCCAGGCCCAGCCAGACCAGCGGACGGATCACGTCGCCGCGCCCGAGCGGGATCGACCAGACGTAGTTGCGCATCGCCTTCCCCGAGGCCATCGACTCGGCCAGACCGCCTGTTGGGCTGTCGGCGGACTCAGAGGACCCGCGCCCATCCCGGCGGAAGTGCCGTGCCGCGAAATCGACGGCATGCGCCCGAACCGCCTCGGTCGCCGAGTCGTGGACATACACCGCGGCAATCGCGTCGAACCAAACGCAGCGCCAATGCGCACTGCTCAGCAATTTCGCCCCCAAGGGTGACATGTACTCATGGTCGACCAGGATCACCGGCCGCCCCATGGCGTCCAGCTCGGCCCTCCAGCTCGAGCCGGGTTCGTCCTTGAGCATTGCGTCCTGGAGCCGCTGATAGCGCTGGAAGAGATCGGCCCCATTGACCTCCAGTCGGGGATCGGTAAAAACCTTGCGTTCGGGGCCATGGTAATACTCGAAGAGCGAAGCATGGCCGTTGTGGAAGCTGAGGAACCGCGCGGGCATCTCGGGCCGGCCGGCGAACCGAGCGGCCGCGTGCGGGAACCAGAGCGGCTCCTCACCCAGGCCGATGGTGCGCTGCTCCCCCGTCATCGCGTAGAACCCACCCGAGCCGACCCAGACGTGCACGCCCAGAATCGCGGCTGCGGCAACCAGGCGCGGCGTCCAGGACTCCGGCGCCGGTCTCGAGCTCGAGCCCGCAGCCGCCAGGGCTGCCCGTCGCCGCTGGATCGCCGCCGCCCACTCGCCGAAGTTCCACGCCGTGATCGAGCCGACCACCGCCGCGAACTGGTGGCTGTTTCGCGTCGCCTGGAGACTCAAGTAGCTGAATGCGGCATAGAGCAGCAGCCGGAACGGGCTGAGGCGCCAGCTGGCGGCCCCATCATTCGGGACGGAGACCTGGGTCCGGCCGCGCGCAGGCGCCGGCCGGGGGGTCTTCGACCGCGCCGCACGCTTCTTCCTGGCGGCCGGGCCGGTGCCTCTCTGCATGGCCGCATCTTCCCCCGCCAGCGCGGCCGGCGGTCGTGCCCCGAACAGCCGCACCCCGATGACCCAGCCCAGCGGGACCACGAAGCTCAACGCGCCCACAGCCATGGTCAGCAGGTGAAGCTGTAAGGGAAGATTCCTCAGCCCGGCTTCGCGGATGAACGTTGGGATCGGCATCAGCTCGGCGATATGCTTCGAGAAGATGGGGCTGCTCATCGTGGCGGCCAGTTGCATCGGGTAGAGAGCACCGGTGATCCCGTACGGATTGACCAGGCAGGCCGCCATTGTGGCCACGCTCGCGATCCCGATCATCAGCCACCATCGGCGGCGCTCGGGCCCGAGGGCGCCGCGCCGGAGCACCGAATCGATCAGCGCGCAGACCAGGATGATCGGGCCCAGCACGAACAGGCCCTGGGAGTTGACCCAGGCAACCTGCACCAGCGGCAGGACCAGGGCCAGGGCGGGATAGCGTTCCCATCGCGTCACCACGGCCAGGAAGATCGCCAGGTAGAGCAGCGTGAGCGTCTCGGGACGGACGTACATCCTTCCCCCCAGCAGCAGCAGTGGCGGGAGCCAGGTCAGGAGGATGACCCAGATCGGCCAGTCGCGCCGCCGGGCGGTCACCAGCAGCAAGACGGCCAGGCAGGTCACGACGCACTTGGCCAGGTTCAGCGCGCGGATGCCCTCCTGCCCGGATCCTCCCGTCTCATAGATCCAGCTAATCGCGACCTGGTAGATCCAATGGAGGTCGATCCACGGCTCCCCCTGACGCGTGAAGGTGAAGATGTCCGTGTGCGGGACCTGTCCCGTCTGCCGGATCAGGTCGCCGGTCTTGAGGTGCCAGTAGAAGTCGACGTCCTTGAGCGGGAACACGCCCAGGAGGAAGGTCAGGGCCAGGAAGAGTCCCAGCAGGCCCAGGTCGGTCAACCGGGCTGCCGAGGGCGGCAGCCCGGGTCGTTCGGACTGCCGCGCCGGTCGTGGCTTCGGACCTTCATCCTCCGGTTTCCTGGTCAACTGGAGAGGGCTCTGCGTGGACATCCGGATCCGCCTGGTTGGGGACGAGCAGCTCACGTAGGTCAGGCTGTCCAGCCTGACATTCTGGGAGTGTCAGGCTGGACAGCCTGACCTACGTTCGCGTCAGGCTGAAAGCCTGACCTACGGATTTGCCAGGGTCATCGCCAGTTCGATCTTAGCCCACGCCGCGGTGCAAGAGAATGCGTCTTCGCTTCGGTCCGGAATGACCCACAACCGGGATGGGATGGCCCCGGCCGGGAGAAAACGCTATGGTCGGACACGCGCCGCCTCCCGGCCCGAAGGCCAGACCAGCCGGGTCGTCCGCGGCTCCGACTTCAGGGAGGGTCCTCTCATGACGTTTTACTGGATCTACGACTTGCCGAACTGGGTACTCGGCCTGCTGATCATCGCGGTGATGGTGGGTGGGTCGCTGGCCGGCCTGTTTGTGACGCGCCCGATCGTGAAGCGGCTTCTGGGCTCATCCTCGACGCACAACGACGTCGTGAGCTATTTCTTCGCGGGGATCGGGGTGTTCTATGGCCTGGCGCTGGGACTGATCGCGGTCGCGACCTGGGAGAATTACACCGAGATCGACGGGGTGGTCGGAACGGAGGCCGCCGCGGTGGCCAGCCTCTATCGCGACCTGGATGGGTACCCGCAGCCGATGCGCGGTCGGCTGGAAGGGCTGATGCGGGACTACACGCGGTTAGTCATCGACAAGGAGTGGCCGGCGCACAAGCAAGGGTTGGCCTTGGAGGACGGCGACGCCCTGCTCGACCACATCGAGGACGAAATCATGAACTACGACCCGACCCGGGAACGGGAGAAGATCCTTCAAGGCGAGGTCCTGCGCTCGCTCGACACCGTGCAGGAGCAACGGCGGTTGCGGCTCCAGGCGGTGCCGACCGGCTTGCCGGCGGCCCTGTGGGCGGTCGTCCTCATCGGGGCCATCCTGAACATCGGCCTGACCTATCTCTTCTGGGTCGAGAACGTCCGCCTCCACGCCCTCCTGGTCGTGATCATGGCCATCTTCATCGGCCTCTTGATCTTCCTCACCGCCGCGATGGACAACCCCTTCCGCGGCGAGTTCAGCATCGGGCCCGATGCCTTCCAGACCGTCCTGGACAACGTCATGAATCGAAGCAATGGCTAATTCTTTCTTCGGAGGCCACCATGGGTCAGCCAGTCGAGACCCCAGTGAGGTTCTGGCAGCAAAGAGTCCGGTCGTGGAGGATGCTGGCCGCGGCCGGCCTGGTCGTGACCACCCTGGCCTGGTGCGGCGGGCTCGCCGGTGCCGGTCGGGTCGAGGCCCAGCAGTCGAGGAAAAAACGGGAGGAGCCACCCGCCCGGCCCCGGATGCAGTACGAGCAAGCCCAGATCGTCTATACCCGCATGGCGGAGATGATTGCCGAGTGGGAGGGGAAGGGATGGGAAACGTTCCAGGTCGTGCCGGTCTTCCCGGCGAATCTCGCGAGCGGCCGGCCCATGATGGTCGCCATCGTGTTCCGGCGACCCGCGCAGTGAACGCGACTGCCCAGGGCTGAGGGGCGCCCCATTCGGTTCCCCATCGTCGTTCAAGTCGCTGGCCGCCGGACCAGCGAGTCGAGGACTCGCCGGAGTCGATCCAGGTAGTCCCGCGCCACCCCGGTGGTGCCGCGGTTCTCGCGGATGCTCAAGGCCAGCCCCTTCCGCAGGCGATCCAGGGCCGCACTTCGACCCGGATCGTTCCTGACGTCGCGCCGCTCGCGCGGGTCGGCCGCCAGGTCGTACAGCTCTTCCGTCCCCCGGATGTCCAGCAGGTAATGCAGACCCTCGGCAACCAGGGACATCGTGAAACCCCGCTGGTTCGGCCCGCGGCCGCGCTGGGGGATGATCACCACGGGGATATCGACCTCCGAGACCGCCTGCCGACTCCGCGACTCGCCGGCTCGGGGCGCCGGTCGCCAGGATTCCGCCAGTGAACGGCCCGGGAACGGTGAGCCCGGGCCCAGTCCCAGCAGGTCCACGACCGTGGCTGGCAGGTCGCGCAGGCTCACCGGATCGGAGATCGTGCTGCCCGCCGGCGCCGTCGGCGCGAGGATCAGCAGGGGGACATGGACCTCGTGCGCGTAGAGACTGAACCCATGGTTGAACACACCATGCTCGCCGAACTGTTCCCCATGGTCGGACGTGATGATGACCACCGTCTGCCCCAGCAGGCCGCGGCGCTCGAGCTCCTCGAGCAGCGAGCCGACCTGCCGGTCGAGCGCCGCGATACAATCCTCGTAGGCGTCGCGAGCCAGCTCGACATCGTGCTCGCTGAGTCGGAGCTTGTCCCGATCCCAGTATTCCAGCAGCATCCGGGATTCGCCCGGCGAATCGGGGACCAGCCCGAAATGCACGCCTCCTGCCGGAGGGAGGAAGGGCTCGTGCGCGTCCAGATAGTTCAAGAAGGCGAAGAAGGGCCGCCCGCGGCCGCGCTCACGAGACAACCAATCGAAGAACGCGCGGTTGATCGCCCCGGCGTCGCGGGATTGGGATCGGATCCACTTGAGCGAGTAATAATCGCGCGGGTCCCGCAGGTTCTCCAGCAGCCAACGACCCGGCGCGGTGGTGCCCAGGATGGTCCAGGGCGTCAGCGGATAATCCTCATAGTGGACAAACCCGCGGTCCATGCCCGACTCGTAGCTGCACCAATGAGTGTTCGCGGCGAAGCCGGCGGTCAGATATCCCCGCGCGGCCAGGAACTCCGCCAGCGTGGGATATGCAGGACTGAGGATCGGGTTCCAATGCGCGTTCAGCACCGAGGGCCACTGGCCGGTCAGGAAGGAGCCATGCGAGGGGAACGTCCAGGGGGCTGGGGCCAGGGCCCAGTCGAACCGCACGCCGCGCCGCGCCCAGCGCGACAGGTGGGGGGTGGTGTCGCGGGTGTGGCCGTAGAGTCCCAGGCTGTCGGCCCGGACCGTGTCCATGACGACGAGGAGCACGTTACCCGCACCCACGGGGGGTGCAGCCAGTCGCGCCAGCGCGCGCGATTCCGCAAGAGCCTGCCGGCCGTAGGTGACCACAGCCGTGATCGAGACCAGCGCCACCAGCGCGATCAGGCTAGACCGCGCGAACCGCAGGAACCCCGCGGCATGGCGCTGGATCCATCGGCTGATCAACCGCGCGGCACCGAGAGCCACGACGAGGGTCGCCGCCGCGTACAACGGCGCCCTCAGCAGCGGACCCCAGAGCGCGAGTGCGGCGAACAGGAGGGTGGCCGCTCGCAGGGAGCCCCGGCCCGGACGCAGCCGGTTGACTCCGGCGACGAGCAGCCCCGGCACCATCATGACCGCCAGGTTCGCCACCGGGACCGTCCAGAGGAAGTGCTTCCCCTGCTCGTAGTAGAGGCTCGCGTGAAGCACATCCCGCCTCAGCGCGATCATGCCCAGGTCGAGATAACCGCCCATCAGGCCGAACCAGGCCGCCAGCACCAGCGCGGGCCCCGAGTCGAGGGACGGCGGGAGTGTCGTCGCGGGTGGCTCGATCGGACCTGCGGCGGTTGGCATCGTGGCTCGCGCTTCGAATGGACCGGGGTTCCTGCATGCCGAATCCGGGATGCCGCTCAGAGGTTCCATTTCGCGAAGAGCTTCTTCAGGCCCGCTGCTCCCGATCGCAGACCCCGCGCCGCGAACCGGAAAGGGGCGCGGCCGACCATCATGACGAAGCCGACAGCCGCGGCCAGCACCGAGGCCACCGGGAGGACCACGTCGGGAGAGAAATAGGCAAGGATCATGCACCGGCCCTCCTCGAGGATCGCGATCCGTGATCGACCCGCGGATTTCCCCGAGCTTACCACAAATCTCCCACGCGGTCTCGATCGGCGTGACCGAATCCTCCAAGGGACCGCCCCAACGGGTCGCGATGCCGTGATCGAACCGGGGAGGCGGTGCTCACCCCGCCGACCGGACGGTGGTCCGACTTGCCAGGATTGCGCTCCTGGTTCCCCAGCGGTGATCGATCGGTCCCGGCCGGTCCGGCGCATCGGAGGGATTGCGAGGGATAACTTCTGTGAATTCAGCCTTTTTCCGCTTGCCTATTCGAGGGGTGGTGGCGCAGGGTAATTGAACGGACGGACCTAAATCGCGGCAGGCCTTACAGTTATGGCGAACTCGGCTGCTCTCTAACCGCGGTCGCCGTAACGCCTTGTCAGCAATAGGGATCGGTCGCCCCATTCAATTACCCTGCGCCACCACCCATGGGGATTAGCCTGCGGATGCCCACGGCCGTGACCCAGAACCAGGCCGATTTCAAGAATGCCGTGCTCGTGTTCACCTTGGTCGGAGGCATCACCGCTGTGGCACTGGGGTTCGCGGGCGGACTGGTCAGCCGCTCGCCAGCGCGTGGTATGATCGTGGGGTTCTCTGCGCTGGTGGTGGGCGGGTTCGTCGCCTCCGGCGCATCCCTGGCCTTGGTTCCCCTGTTCTATCGGCATTATGTGCCGGATACGAACGACTTGTTGACACCGACCCTGATCCACGGGGGCATCTGGGCGGCCATCGCTGCCGTGAGCGGGCTGGCTTTCGGGATCGGCATGCGGAATTGGCGAGTTCTCCCCGCGACGATCGGCGGTGCCTGCCTGGGAGCCATCGTAGCCGCGGTGCTCTTCCATCTCCTCAGCGCCGGTCTCTTCGCGGCATCGGGGTCCACCGAGCCCCTTGCCGGCTCGTCGCCCCTTCGCCTGCTGGCGATGCTCCTGCTCACGGTCGGGGTCGCCGCCGGGGCGGCTCGGGGGGCCGGGGCCGGGCGCGGCAGCTCGCTGCCCTCGGCTGGCGGATCATTGACCGCCTGAGGGACCAGGCTCGACCAGTCCCGCCGCCCGGCCCAGGGTGCCGGGGGTTTCCTTGTTCGCTTGCATCGTTGGAGAGCGAGCGATCAAGCCGGTCCATCGCAACAAACTCTCGTGTACAAATGGTTTACGCCATGACTCGCTCCAGGCTGGCCCGCTGCCGCAGGAGTTTGAGAAGATCTCTTGACAAGCTATTGTATACAGTATACTAAATGGTGCTCGACTCAGATCCGTTGCCGGGGATGTCCAGCATGGTTCAACCTCAAACTTTGGGGAGGCAAGTCTACGAGTATCTCTTGCGGCGGATTTTCTCCGGGAAGCTGGCGCCCGGGACTGCACTTCGTGAGGGGGAGTTGGCTGCGAAGCTCGGCGTGAGTCGTACGCCGATCCGGGAGGCATTGGGGCGGCTCTCCGAGTATGGTGTGGTCGAGTCCCGGCCGAACCGCGGGGCCGTCGTTCGCCGGCTGGGTCGCGACGACTTGATCCACCTGCACCAGCTTCGCGAGGCGTTGGAGGGGATGGCCATCGAGTTGGCCTGCGGAAAACTCACCGCCGCCGACTTTGCCCGACTCGATGCCCTCGCCGCGGCGGCGCGGGACCCGTCGGCCCCCGAGTATCTCCGAGCCTGTGAGGAGTTCGATGTCGGGCTCCACCGGCTCATTGCCGAACGCTCCGGGAACCCGATCCTCGCGCGCGAGATTCGGAGGCTCCACGACACGACGCTGCTGATGTACGACCCTGCCGAAGAATGGGAGCTTCGGGGCAATGGCTGGCGCGAACACGTCGGGATCATCGCCGCGTTGAAATCGGGGACGCCCGCAGATTGTCGCACAGCCATGGTGGCCCACATTCGGTCGGTCAGCCAGTCGAAGGTCCGCCGGTTTGCAACCCCCGACTCAGGTCAGGACGCGGACGGAACAGCCGGGCTGTCCTCGGGCGCCGCGCCGGCGGGCCGCGGCGACGGACACCCAGGGCGGCGCCGGCGGTCCGCAGCGAGAGTTCCTTGATAGCCTCCGTGAGGCGACCGTCCTCGAACAGCGTCGTCACAGCGGTTTTTCCCATTCTCCGGGGAGGGCGTCCCGCGCGGATCGGCGCCGGGCCAGGGGGTTTTCTCCGTGCGGATACGTTCTTGACATTTTCTGATTGGAGAGCATCATCATGAATCACCTCACACGGCGCGGTTTCACGCTCATCGAGCTGTTAGTCGTCATTGCCATCATCGCCGTCCTGATTGCGCTGCTCCTGCCGGCCGTGCAGTCGGCCCGCGAGGCGGCGCGGCGGTCCCAGTGCACCAACAACCTCAAGCAACTGGGTCTTGCAGTCCACAACTACATCTCGGCCCAGCAGGTCTTTCCGGCCCAGACGATGTACCCGTCCACAGCACCTTACAGCGGGGGCTGGAGCTTCGGCTGGCCGTTGATGATCTTGCAGTACCTGGAGCAGGGTCCCCTGTACAATGCCTTCAACTTCTCGATCGGGCAGTTCAACACGTCCGGGCCCTTCGCGTTCGATCTGGGGAACACGACGGTCCAGTACACGCAATTGGCCGTGCTGATCTGCCCCTCGGACGGGTCCAGGATCCGGCCGGCGACCCCTTATGGGACGACGAATTACCTCGGCAACATCGAAGGGCCAGGACTGGTCGCTTATAACATGTATTTCTCCGGCACGATCGTGCCCAATACGTGGTCGACCGGGTACTACAACGGGACCTCGTATGGTGGGTCGGCGGGCGGTTGGGGCGGCGGTGCCAACAACTTCGGGCCGATCGGGATCGAGAACGTGCGCGACGGGACCTCCAACACGGCCATGTTCAGCGAACGCCTGATTGGGATCGCCGGCAATCCGGCCGTCCCGCGCAGCTCGCCCGACTTCAAGCGCGCCATCTACAATGCGCCTGGTGGGGTCGGCGGCAGCCCGAACGTGGGCCAGGCTGGGGCCCTTCAGTACATCCAGGCCTGCAACAGCATCCCTGGTACGACGTTGTCGATCAATTCGACCTATAATGGGTGGGTCTGGACCGCGGGCTATCCCTGGCACTTCGCCCCCAACGCCTACACCCACATGGGGGGGCCGAACAGCGTGATGTGCAATAACCCGCTCGATTATTTCGGAACGTGGCTCACAGTGGATGGTCCCTCCGGCTCGGCGCCGCCCAACAGTAACCACCCCGGTGGCGTGGACATCGCCTTCGCGGATGGCTCGGTGAGATTCGTCAAGGACACCGTCGGCCTCCAAGCCTGGTGGGCCCTGGGGACTCGCAACGGGGGTGAAGTCGTCAGTTCCGACCAGTACTGAGGATGGGCGGTCCGTGCAACCCTCGCCCGGGACGGCATCCCCACAACCACGGAGTTCCGGGGAAGCCATCCCATCGGGGCCAGGACTCGGGCAGCCGCGGGCGGGCGGACCCCGTCAAGATGGGCAGCGGCGGGATGGGTCCGCTCCCGGCTCGTGTTGTTTTCGTCTCGTCCGCTCCTCGATCGGCGTCCGCATTCCCGATTTCCCGGGGGCATGGTCCGCTGGGGCTGCGTCCCCGAGGCTCATCCCAGAGGTTTGATCGTCATGAATCGAATCCGAGTCTCACTCGCCTCGGCTCTCCTGAGCTCGATGATCGCCGGCTGCGGCGGCGGTGGTATTCAGGAGGGTATGGCGACCGGTGAACCCAGCCAAGCTTTCAAGGATTCGCTGGAACAGCAAGGCAAGTTCATGCAGATGCAGAGATTGGGGGAAAAGAAGGCTGCTGCCGCGCTCAGCAAGATCGGCAGTCCAGAACCGGAGAAGAAGGCAGGGCCGTGAACGAGTCCGTGTGAGAGCGGCCTGCTCAACCCAGCAACGATGCTTGCCAGGCCTGCAAGATCTGCTGAGGGGATGGGGGCTCGGCGCCGGCTGGATCATCCTTTCGATTCGGTCCGTCGGTCGCCGCGCCCTCCCAGCCAGCTCGCTGCGATCCGGGTCTCTCCGTGGGGAGGGCAGACTCGTGGAATCCTCGGAATCGGAAACGATCTCGGGTCAGGCTGCTCCGGCAAATGGCCAACCGACCGGAGCGTCCGTTCCCGCAGCGCTGCACGCGCTCCGGCCACGTCGAGTCGGGGGCATCGCCCTCGTGGCCGGAGTCGCGGCGGGTCTGGCCTCGTGGCTGGCTGGGGAATTGGCGGGCGGGGTCTACCAACCTCGATTGGTCGAGGTGGGGTTTGGCATGGGCGTGACCCTGACGATGCCCACGGTGGCCACGCAGAACCAGGCCGATTTTCAGAACGCCACGCTCACGTTCGCCATCATCGGGGGTGTGACCGGCCTAACCATGGGTCTCGCCGGTGGTCTGGCCGGGCGTTCGTTCTTGCGAGGGACGATTGTCGGCTTCGTCGCCTTGGTGGTCGGCGGACTGGCTGGTGGATGGGCATCCCGTGCTCTGGTTCCCCTGTTCTTTCGACGCTTCGTGCCGGATACGAACGACCTGTTGTCACCGATTCTGATTCACTCAGGCATCTGGTCGGCCATCGCTGCCGCGGCCGGGCTGGCCTTTGCGGCGGGCATCGGGCGCCGGCGACGTTGGCCTGCCGCCGTTGGAGGCGCCTGCCTCGGTGCCATCCTGGCCACTGTGCTCTTTCATTTGCTCGGCGCCTGGCTTTTCCCGGATTCCGGGTCCACCCGGGCGATCGCTGGCTCACCGATGGTTCGTCTCCAGGCGATCCTCGCAGTGACGGTGCTGATTGCCGCCGGGGCGGCGCGGGGAGTCCTCGGTCGCCGCACCGCTTCCGCCTCCGCCGTCGCGGGCCCCTGAGCGGGTGGAGTTCGGTCAGTCCGCTCGCGACCGGTTTTCAAGCCGGATCAAGTCCTGCTGCGCCCGGGTGTCGAGCGGGTCGCGACCGATCGCCAACCGATACCAGGCGCGAGCCTCCTCGCGCCGGTCCAACAGCATGCAGATCTCACCCAGCCGGGAGAACAGTCGGGGATCACTCTGGAGGGTGGTGGTCGCGCCCTGGAGGGTCCGCTTCAAGTCGTCCTGCCGGAAGGCCAGCCGGAGGTATTGCTCGGCACGGGCGTCGCCGAGTTTCCGCAGCGCCAACCCCAAGCCTTGAAGGGCGTCGCGATCCTCGGGATCCTGGCGGAGTGCGGCGCGGAAGAAGGCCGCGGCCTGGCGCGGATCGGGGCCCTGCAAGGCGAGTCGTCCCCGGCAGACGTTGAGCTGCGTGTGCTCGGCAGGGCCACCCCGGGCCAACTCCGCGGCGACGCCGATCTGTCCCCGATCGAACGCGATCAGGATGCGGAGGGCGCGGGCGTCGGGATCGGAATCGGGCAGGGGACCTAACGCGGACTCCGCCTCATCCAGACGGTTGATCAACTCGTAGCTGGCCGCCAGCGCCAGCCGCGACCAACGATCGTCCGGGTCTGTCGCGACAAACCGGATCAGAACCGGGAGCGCCTCCAAGGAGTTCCAGAGCCGGCAGAAATTCTGGCACCACGCGAAGGCCAGGACCTCATCCAGGGGCTTGATCCGGTCCAGGGCGCGGAACTCGACGTCGCACTCGGCCTTGCGACGCTGCAAGATATAGAGGTAGGCCAGCTCGCGATGCGCCTGGATCTGGTCGGGGTTCAGCGCCAGCGCGTGCCGGTACGCCGCCTCGGCCGCCCGCGCCTGATGCCGCGCCAGCTCGATCTGACCGGCCTTGAGCCAGGCCTGGGCGGCGATCGGGTCGGAGTCGGGGATGCGCCGGAGATGATCGAGGGCTTCGGCCGGGCGGCCCTGGGCCTCAGCGATCCGCGCCCGGAGCATCCAGTCCAGGGGCGTCGGCGCGACCACGGCCGCCCGGCGGTCCAGGATCGCCTGGGCCTGGTCATAACGCCGGGCTTCGAACGCGTTCCAGGCCGCGTGCAGCCAGCCGAGCCGCTGGGGATCCCGAACCGGCCCGCGCGACCAGAGCCGCGGGGCCAGCCCCAGGCTGACCAGCACCCCGACCACGAGCAAGACCAGCGCCAGGATCCAGCCTCGCCGGTTCCTCAACCGCGGCATTCCCGCTCCCCTGGTTCGTCGCGTTCGTCCTCGCCGCTGCACCGACCATGGCATTCTAAGCGAACACGAGTCCTCACGCGACCCCCTCGCCATCGGCCCGGCCAGCCTGTCGCCGCAGGCCGCGCCCCGGGTTCGCGCCGCCCCGCAGGCGAGGAATTCGTGAACGAGTGTCCCATCAAGAAGGAAGTTCGGCGCGGCCCGGCACGACAGCGCGCCGACCCGCTTGACGACCGGGGTGGATCTGCTTTAAGATCGCTATATGAAACGACTTAGTGCTTCATTCCTCAGACCTTCACGGGACCGGTGCGGCAATGGAACTGCTGAGTGAGCTTTGGGATAAGACGACCGACGCCTTGACGGCCTTTTCCGAGGGCGTCTCCGAGGGGCTGGTCCGCCTCTTCGGCAGCTCGAATGAGCGGAAGATCCGGCAGATGCGGCCGGTGGTCGCGCAGATCAACGAGCTCGAGCCCAGCATGACGGCGCTGTCGGACGAGCAGCTCCGCGCCAAGACCGAGGAGTTTCGCCAGCGGCATGCCCGCGGGGAGTCGCTCGATGACCTGCTCCCCGAGGCGTTCGCAGCCTGCCGCGAGTCAGGACGCCGGTTCTTGAATATGCGGCATTTCGACGTCCAGTTGATGGGCGGCATGGTCCTGCACGGCGGCAGCATCGCCGAGATGGTCACCGGCGAGGGGAAGACCCTGGTCGCCACCCTGGCCGCTTACCTCAATGCGCTGGACGGTCGCGGCGTGCACGTGGTGACGGTCAACGACTACCTGGCGCGGCGGGACGCCGAATGGATGAGCCCGCTGTTCCGCGGCCTGGGCATGACCGTCGGCGCCATCCAGTCGGAGATGGAGTCCCACGAGCGGCAGGCGATCTACGGCTGCGATATCACCTACGGCACCAACAACGAGTTCGGCTTCGACTATCTCCGCGATAACATGAAGCCGATCAAGGAGATGCAGTGTCAGGGCGAGTTGTATTACGCGATCATCGATGAGGTCGACAGCATCCTGATCGACGAGGCGCGGACGCCCCTGATCATCTCGGGACCCGCCTTCGACGACGTGCGCAAGTACGCCGAGGCCGATCGGATTGCCCGCGCGCTGCGGCGGGAGGTCCACTTCGAGGTCAAGGAGAAGGAGCGGACCTGCCACCTGACCGATGAAGGGGTGCGCGAGGCCGAGCACCTGGCCGGGCTGGAGAGCTTCTACACGCCGGGCAACATGGAGTGGCCCCACCTGATCGACAACGCGCTGAAGGCCCATCATCTCTACAAACGCGACCGCGACTACGTGGTCCAGGCCAACGGCGAGGTGATCATCGTTGACGAGTTCACCGGGCGGCTGATGATCGGCCGGCAATGGTCCGACGGCCTGCATCAGGCCGTCGAGGCCAAGGAACGGGTCAAGATCAAGGAAGAGAACCAGACCCTGGCCACAATCACGCTCCAGAACTTCTTCAAGTTGTACAAGAAGCTGGCCGGGATGACCGGGACGGCCATGACCGAGGCGACCGAGTTCTACAAGGTCTACGGCCTGGACGTGGTGGCGATCCCGACCAACCGGGAGCTGGTGCGGCTGAACTACCCCGACGTCATCTTCCGCTACGAGCGGGAGAAGATGCAGGCGATCCTGGACGAGATCCGCGAGGTCAACGAGAGCGGCCGGCCGGTCCTGGTCGGGACGACCTCGATCGAGAAGTCCGAGGAGCTCTCGGAGATGCTCCAGCACTACGGCATCGCCCACCAGGTCCTCAACGCCAAGTACCACGAGCGCGAGGCCGAGATCGTGGCCCAGGCCGGCCGTCGCGGTGCGGTGACGATCGCGACCAACATGGCCGGGCGCGGCACGGACATCATCCTCGGCGGCAACCCCGAGTTCATGGCCTGGGCCGACCTCAAGCGGCTGACCGACGAGGACGGGCGGCCGTTGTACCCGACTCGGCTGGAGGTCCCCAAGGATGTCTGGGAGCAGGCGGTGGCCCGCTACGAGCCCGAGATGCGGGCCGAGGGGCGCGAGGTCGCCGCGTTGGGGGGCCTGCACATCATCGGCACCGAGCGGCACGAGAGCCGCCGGATCGATAACCAGCTCCGCGGCCGGGCCGGCCGGCAGGGCGACCCCGGCTCCTCCCGCTTCTTCCTCGCGCTGGAAGATGACTTGATGCGCAAGTTTGCCGGCGAGTGGGTCTCGGCCGTGCTGACCCGGCTGGGGATGCAGGAGGGGGAGGCCATCGAGAGCCGGATGGTCAGCCGCCGCATCGAGGGGGCCCAGAAGAAAGTCGAGGAGCGCAACTTCGACATCCGCAAGAACCTGCTCGAATACGACGAGGTCATGGACGAGCAGCGGAAGCGCGTCTATTCGTTCCGCCAGGGCCTCCTGGAGGGAGCCCCGCCCAAGGACATGATCCTGGAGATGATCGACGGCCAGATCCTGGACGCCGCCGCCCGGTTCCTCGCCGAGGACTACGGCGCGGCCAGCTTCGCCGAGTGGGCCGGCCAGCGGCTGGGGGTCGAGCTGACGGCGCGCGACCTCAAGGGGGCGAGCTTCGAAGACGCGGAGGAGATCGTCAAGGCCAGGGCCGAGCGGCAGCTCCAGGACACCATCCGCCAGGCGATGGACGAGAACCTGCCCACCGATGCCGATCCCTCCGAGTGGACCTGGCAGGCCCTGCTGCGCTGGGTCAACGAGCGGTTCGAGCTCAATCTCAAGGAGAAGGACCTGCGGAAGTATGCCCGCACCGACAGCGAGGAGTTCCAGTTCGGCCGCGACGACCTGGAAGAATTCCTCACCGAGCAGGCCGCCGGTTCGCTGCAGCGGATCGACCTGTCGCCGGCCCGCGAGTTCCTCCTGCCCGACTGGGGGCGCCGCTCGCTCAGCGGCTGGGTCCACCACAAGTTCGGACTGGCCATCGACCCGGCCGACTGGGCCGAGCTCGACCGCGCCGAGATCGTCCGCCGGGTCAAGACCGAGGCCCGACGGCTCTATGCCCAGAAGGAGGCCGAGCTGCCCGCCCGCATCGCCATGATGACCTATCTGGGCGATCGCGCCGCGGGCCAGGCCCCGCCCCGACTCGACCGCGAGGGCCTGGCCCAGTGGTTCTCCGCCCGCTACCACGTCGTCCTCGACGCCGACGAGCTGCGCCCCCTGTTGCGCCCCGAGATCGAGGCCCTGGTTCTCGACCTGGCCCGGCGCCATTATCGCGGTGCGGCCGTGGCCGAGGAGCTCGAGACCCGGCTCGCCGCCTTCGGGCTCGCCCCGGCCCCTGACAAGCTCAAGGACAAGGACGGAGCTCCCGCCGATCCCGCGGCCGTGGCCGACCTCGTCCAGTTCGCAATGCGAGAGCTGGACGCGGAGCTCGCCGCCGCGGAGCTGGCGGCGATGACCCCTGTCCAGCTTCGCTCCCGGCTGGTCGCCGCCCTCGACGCCAAATTCCGCCCCGAGATGCGCGAGATGGAAAAGGCCGTCCTCCTCCAGATCCTCGATTCGAGCTGGATGGAGCATCTCCGCGCCATGGACCACCTCCGCAGTTCGATCGGCCTGCAAGGCTACGCCCAGATCGACCCCAAGGTCGAATACAAGCGTGAGGGCATGAGGATCTTCGGCGAGATGTGGAGCGGCGTCGGCGACCGGGTGACCGACCTGATCTTCCGGGTCGAGCATTTCGACCCGGAGTTCCTCAATTACCTGGGCGCGCGCTACAACAAGCTGGACCGGGCCCAGACGATTCACCAGGAGGCCGAGTCGCAACTGGCGGCGGTGCCGGCGGCCGGGGGCGTGCGGCAGCAACAAGACGCGGCCATCGCAGGCAGCCAGCGCTCCACCGAGAAGAAGCGCGAGCCGGTCCGCAACCTTGGAAAAAAGGTGGGTCGCAACGACCCGTGCCCCTGCGGATCCGGTAAAAAGTTCAAAGCCTGCTGCATGCGCAAGCAATCCGCGGTGGACCCGTTCTGAACGCTGGCCCGGGTGTGCCGGCTCGGCCCCCCGGGTGACCGGCTGGCCGCGGTGGCGGGTTCCCGCTCTCTGCCGAGGGGCATTGCGGTTGAGTTCGTCGATCCCATCTGTGCTCAGCCACGTGACTTAGGACTTGCGATCCAGCCTCCGCCCCCTTCCGGACGAGGATCGGGTTGGGTGCGCCCGCGGCGATCGCGGCCGTGAGGGCGGTCGGACCCGGTCCAGGCCGAGGGGCCGGAGGCACGGCAGTTGCGTGAACAGCGGCGACCTGGTCGCTGGGCAACAGGGCTCCTGTTCCGGGAAAGGATTCCCCGAGATGCCGTTGGCTCTGGACGTGGTTTACCTGGCAGCGGTGATTGTGCTGGCTCCCTGGCTGCTGTATCGAGCAATCTGTGCGGGCAAGTATCGCGACGGCTGGCGCGAGAAGCTCTGGGGCAAGGCGCCGTTGCGGATCGGCGATCGGCCCTGCTACTGGTTCCATGCGGTGAGCGTGGGCGAGGTCTTACTCTTGCGGCCCCTGGTGCGCGCCCTGGCGCGGCGCCGCCCCAACTGGGACATCGTCATCTCGACGACCACGACGACGGGGCTGGCGGTGGCCCGGCAGACCTATCCGGATCTGGTCACGTTCTACGCCCCACTGGATTTCAGTTGGTCCACCCGGCGGGCCGTGGCCCGCATCCGGCCCACGGTCCTGGCGCTGGTGGAGTTGGAGCTCTGGCCCAACCTGATCCGGGCGGCCAAGTGCAGCGGCGCGAAGGTGGCGATCATCAATGCGCGGCTCAGCACGCGGAGTTATCGCGGCTACCGCCGGCTGAAGCCGCTGCTGCGCTCCACCCTGGGCCGGATCGACGCGGTGGCTGCTCAGGCTGCCGACTGTGCCCGGCGATTCGTCGATCTGGGCATCCCCGGCGATCGCGTGCGCGTCACCGGGTCGGTCAAGTACGATGGGCTGGAGAGCGACCGGAATAACGCCAGGACGCGTGCCTTGCGCGAGCTGCTGGGCCTCTCGCCGGCCGACCTGGTGTTCGTGGCCGGGAGCACCATGGAGGGCGAGGAGGAGGCGGCGCTGGCGGCCTACACCGCGGCGCGGCACCATCATCCCCGACTGCGCTTGATCCTCGTTCCCCGGCACGCCGAACGGTTCGACGCCGTGGCCCGATGGCTGGAGCAGCAGGGCGAGGTGGTCCTGCGGCGGAGTCGGCTCCAGGGACCGCCGCCGAGGAAGCCGTCCGGCAGGCCGCCGGTGATCCTGATCGACACGATCGGTGAGCTGGGCGCGGTCTGGGGTCTGGCCGACGTCGCCTTCGTGGGGGGGAGCCTTCGGCCCGGTCGCGGCGGCCAGAACATGATGGAGCCGGCCGCCTATGGCGCCTCGGTGATCTTCGGCCCGCACACCGCCAACTTCCAGGAGACCGTCGAGCAGTTGCTCAGCCGCCAGGCCGCGCGGCGGGTCGCCGACGCCGAGGAGCTGGCCCGCGGACTGCTCGCCGATCTCGACGATCCCGAAGCCGCCGCCGCCCGCGGTGCCGCCGGCCGCACCCTCGTCCTGGCCCAGAACGGTGCCGCCAGCCGCACCCTCGCCGAGCTCGACCGGCTTGTCGAAGCCTCCCTGACCCAGGCCGCCGCCTGACCACCGGCTTGCCTTTTGCATGACGACTCGCTGAAATAGCTGAGGTCTTGCCAGTCCGAACGCGTCGTGCCCAGGCGGGGATCCGGCCACGTCGGGTTCCTGCGTCCCTGTTTCGCACCGTCTCGAGATGGGAGCGTCCAATGAGTGAACGAGAACCGACGGAAGGAAACCCGACCTTGCAAAACCCTCAAGCCCAGCAACAGACCGAGGTCGTCGTCGATGATTCCGCGACCCTCCCGTCTTACTCCAATTTCTGCCGAGTCACCGCGACTCCCGAGGAAGTCATCCTCGACTTCGGCCTGAACCCCCAGCCGTTCGCCACCGGCCGCCAGGAGGTCAAGGCCAATCAGCGGATCGTGATGAACTTCTATACGGCCAAGCGCCTCTTGACCGCTTTGGGCATGACCATCCAGCGCCATGAAGGCACCTTCGGCTCCATCGAGCTGGACGTCCGGCGGCGGGCCACCGGGGCGCCCCAAACCTATACCCAGCCCGGCCGCGTCGGTCCGCAAGGGATCGTGGAATAAGGCGGACTGGCTCCTGCGCCGTCGGGTGGGTCGTGCCGCATTCTGGCGGGTACCGGTGCGGCCCGGGGGGAGCGATGATCCAGGCGATCGTCATCCTGAACGCCGGCTCGTCGAGCGTGAAGTTCGCCGTCTTCGCGCTCGCCGGCGGGGACCTGCGGCCGCTGTACCGGGGCCATTTCGAGGGAATCGGCACCGACCCGCATTTCTTGGTCAGCGATGCCGACGGCGCGACCGTGGCCGACGAACGCGATTCCCTGGCCAAGGTCGCGTCGCCGGAGGACGCCGTTCCTCGGATCTTCGCCTGGCTGGGCTCGCACAGCGCAGGGCTGGAGGTCGTGGCGGTCGGCCATCGTGTCGTCCACGGTGGGCCGGTCTACTCCGAGCCGGTCGTGGTGGACGGGCCGACGCTCGAGGCCCTGACTGCCTTCGAGCCCCTCGCCCCGTTGCACCAGCGCGCCAACCTCGCTCCCATCCGCGCGGTGGCCGCGGCCCGTCCCGGGCTGACCCAGGTGGCGTGTTTCGACACAGCCTTCCACCGGACCGCGCCCCTGGTGGCCCAGGTGTACGCGCTGCCCCGTGAATACTTCGACGCGGGCGTGCGCCGCTACGGATTTCACGGGCTGTCGTGCGAGTACATCATCGCCGCCCTGGAGGCGCTCGACCCCGCCGCCGCGGCGGGGCGGGTGGTGATCGCCCACCTGGGCAACGGCTGTAGCATGGCCGCCATTCGCGGCGGCCACAGCCTGGGCGACACGATGGGCTTCAGCGTGCTGGACGGCCTGCCCATGGGCACGCGGTGCGGCCAGATCGATCCCGGCGTGTTGATCTACCTGATGCAGCAACGAGGGATGACGGTCGACCAGGTCGAGGACCTGCTGTATCACCACTCCGGGTTGAAGGGTCTCTCGGGCATCTCCAATGACATGAGAGACTTACTGGCCAGCGATCAGCCCGGGGCGCAGCTCGCCATCGATCACTTCGTCTACCGGATCGGCCGGGCACTGGGCTCGCTGGCCGCGGCGCTGGGGGGCCTGGACGCGCTGGTATTCACCGCCGGCATCGGCGAGCACGCCGCCGAGATCCGCGCGCGGGTCTGCCGCGACGCCGCCTGGCTGGGCGTCGCGCTCGACGAGGACGCCAACCGCCGCCGTGGCCCGCGGATCTCGGAGGAAGGGCATGCCCCTTCGGTCTGGGTCATCCCCACCAATGAGGAATTGATGATCGCTCGACATACACTCCGGCTCCTCGGCCGTTCCTCTTCCCCTCGGCAGGGCGAAGCGACGGCAGCCGTCCACCGCTAAGAAAGGCATGTGCCCAGCCAGGGGATGCCCACGCCCAGCAAGACGGCCAGGTAAATCAGCCCGAAGACGAATCCCAGCATCCAGAAATCCTTGCGCGGGATGAATCCGCTCCCGAAGTAGACCGGGGCCGGTCCGGTGGCATAGGGCGTGATCACGCCCATCAGGCCGATCGAGTACGCCAGCAGGAGCGCGAACACCTTCACGGGCATGCCGGGGAAGAGCGCGCCCGCCGCGAGCAGGGCGGGGAGGACGACGACGGTATGGGCGGTCAGGCTGGCGAAGGCGTAGTGGACCAGGAAGAAGAACGACACCAGGCCGACCAGCGCGACCACGGGTGAGGCACCGACCAGGAGCCGAGCCACGCCCTGGGCGGCCCAGGTGATGAAGCCGACGCGGTTCAAGCCGTCCGCCAGGGTCATGAGCGTCGCGAAGTAGACCACGGTGTTCCAGGCCGCCCGGTTGCCGGTGATGTCGTCCCAATCGACGACCCGGCAGAGGACCATCAACGAGACGATGGCGAGGATCGCGGTCGTCGCGTTGATCCACGCGCCGCCGAAGACCCAGAGACAGAAGGCCAGGAGCACCAGGAGCCCCATCACCCGTTCTGGCATCGAGAGCGGTCCCATGCGGACCAGCTCGGCCGCCGCCCAGGCCGGCACCTGCTCGCTCGCGCGGATCTCCGGCGGATAGATGAAGTAGACGAGGACGGGAAGCGTCACGAGCAGCGGCGTGCCGATCGGCAGGACGCCCATCGACCACTGGGCCCACGTGAGGTCGAGAGCGATCTCCTGGTGGATCAGGCTCACCGCGAGCAGGTTCGGCGCCAGCGCGGTGAGGAACATCGAGCTGGTGACACCCGTGGTGGCGAATGCGGTCCACATCAGGTAGGCTCCCAGCCGGCGCGCCGACGGTCCCGGCGCCGAGCCATACAGTGCGGGGATGCTGCGCACGATCGGGTAGATCACCCCGGCACTGCGCCCGGTGTTGGACGGCGTGAACGGGGCGATCGCCAGGTCGGCCAGCATCACCGCGTAGCCCAGGCCCAGGCTGCTCTTCCCCAGCGCCTTGACCAGCGTCAGGGCAATTCGCCTCCCCAGTCCGGTCTTCTCGTAGCCGAGCGAGACGACCAGGGCCCCGAAGATCAACCAGACCGTGCCGTCGGAGAACCCGCTCAAGCCCCACTTGATGGCCTCAGCCGGTTTCGCTGAGATGAAGCCGAGCACCGTGGCCAGCGTGAGGCCGACCAGTCCGACCGCCGCCGGCGGCAGCGGCTCGAGCACCAGCGCAACCACGACGGCCGCGAAGAGCCCGAGATAACTCCAGGCGTTGCGGGAAAGCCCGAGGGGACGGGGAATCACCACGACGGCCAACCACACGACGAGCGGAGCCGCAAGTCTCCAGGATGACCTCATCGCGCCATCCGATCCCGGAAGGAACAACCTTCGCGCCCGACCCACCGCTCGGAAGGATCTCACTGTATGCGATTGGCCGCAGGATTCAACGGTTCATCAGTTCTCAGTTGGGCGCGGGTCTCCTGACCCCGCCCGAGAGCCGGACCGAAGGTCTCCCGGGCGCGGTCGGCCTGGGGTGCCGCGTGCGGCACCGCCGCGCTTGGCATTCCCTGCGCGTCGTGATAAGGTCAGTGCGTGGGAGGACCAGGGGATGACGATCCACTTGCCCCAAGAGCTGGAACGCTACATCGAAAGCCAGGTGCAGTGCGGCCGCTTCACCTCCCCGGATGAGGCGATCGCCGAGGCCGTGCGGCGTCTTCGCCGGGCGGAGCCGGAATCCGCCCCGCCCCGGGCGATGACCGAGGACGAGTTCAAACGGCACTCGCTCGCCTCCGGGCTGATGACCAGCCTGGCCACCCCCGCGGATCCCGGGGCCCGGCCACCGTCCCAGCCGGTCGCCATCGAAGGCCAGCCGCTTTCCGAAACCATCATCCGCGAGCGGCGGTGAGATGGCCGCGTTTTTCCGCGATGCCGGCGGCATCGTCAAGCGATATGTCCTGGAAATCGGCACGCATCATCCGGCCCGTGGTCGTGACGGTCGCCGTCCAGCTCCTCCTCGCGCTGGCGACGGCTCTGATCAAGCTGCACTCGGGATCCGACGATACGGACATCTATTATCGTTATGCAACGATGGCCATGGCCGGGGAGGTTCCCTACCGGGATTACCGGGTGGAGTATCCGCCCCTGGCGTTGCTGCTGTTCCTCGTGCCCGGGCTCATCGTCCCGAACATCGCGGGCTTCAAGTTCGCCTTCGCGGTCGAGATGCTCGCCTTCAACGCCGCCACGGTCTGGGCGGTCGCCGCCTGGGTTGAACGGCGAGAGGGTCCGGCGCGAGTCTGGTCGCGGCTGGCCTGGTACACCGTCTTCTTCGTGTTCCTCGCGCGCTTGATGGTGGCTCGATACGACGCGGTCCCGATGCTCCTCGGCTTCGTGGCGTCGACCTGGTGGTTCTCCGGCCGGAGCGTGCTCGGTGGTCTGGCCGCATCGCTCGGGGCGCTGACGAAGGTCTATCCGGCGGTGGTCGCGGTGCTGGCCTCGACCTGGGATCTGACCCGCCCGGGGAGTGCGCGCGGTCGGGGGCTGGTGGCGTTCAGCCTGGCCTCGACGCTCGGCGCCACGGCCTGGCTCGCGCTGGGAGGCTTCGCCGGGGTGTCCCAATCGCTGGGATATCAGCTCGGGCGCGGCTTCGAGTATGGTAGCCTGTACTCCGGCGCCCAGATGCTGGCGGCGAAGCTCGTCGGGGCCGAGATCGTCATCGCGCGGGACCATGCGGCCTGGTCGTCGATCACGCCTTGGTCGCAACACCTCTCCGCACTGGTCTTCCCAACCCAGTTGGTGGCCATCCTGACGGTTTGTCTCGTCTTCCAACGCCGCGGGATGACGGAAGGGGTCCGGTACACCGGCGCGGCCATTCTCGCTTTCGTCGTCACCTCGAAGGTCTTCTCACCGCAGTACCTGATCTGGTTGATCCCGTTCATTGCGATCCTGGAAGGCCCGATCGCGCGCCGTGGGTGCTGGCTCTTCGCCGCAGGATGCGCGGCGACGCTGCTGGCACCGGCCACGACCAACCTCTTCCCCAGGACCAGCGCGTGGGTCATCCTGGCCTACAACCTGAAGAACGTCCTCTTCCTGGCTTTGCTCGGCCTGCTGACCTTCGGACCAGGACTGCTCGGGCAGGACAAGAGTCAGCCCGGTCCGGCCGCCTCCGCGCCGGGGGCGGCCATCTGACCCAGCCTGCGGACATCCCCCTCGCGTCGGGTCAGGCCGATGCGGTCGAGGTATTCGCCAATCGGGACGGCGTATTTCCGGGTGGTGCCGAGCAGGTCGCGGAGCTCGGCCATGGTCACGGCGGAGCCGTCGGCGAGCCGTTCCCGGACGCGCCGCCTCAGCTCGGCCTCGGCGTCGACGTCGAGGAACAGCCCGGCGGCGACTTCGACGATCTGCTGCTCGTCGCGGAGCAAGGCCAGCAGTTCGGGGACGACCGCGCTGCGGGGGCCGGCCGAGGCCGCCAGCTCGGCCGCGTCGGGCGGGCTCATCCCCCCGGACCGGATCGCTCCGGACAGCTCGATCTTGAGCCGGCGTTCACCCTGACTGAGCTTGGGCTCGTGATCCGGCAGCGCCACGGTGCGCGCCTCGGCGAGGATTCGACCCTGGGCCTTGAGCCGGTCGAGCAGGCCCGAGACCAGGGCGTCGTTGGCCACGTCGGGCAGGGCCGCGACGAGGTGAGCCCGGGGGATCGCCGACTGCCGGGGGTGAGCGGCGTGCAGCCGGCCCAGGGCCCGGAGCACCCGATCCTCCAGCTCGGCCGCAACCTCGCCCAGCACCCGGACCATCCGCCGCGGCCCCACCGGCAGCTCGACCAGGGCGCCTGAGGCCGCCAGCGCGGCCAGGGCCGATTCCACCCGGGGGACGGACAACCCGGTGAGGGCTGACAGCCGGCGCTCGGTCCAGGGAGCCAGCCCGAGGAACGCCAGGGCCGCCTGGAGCCGATCCCGCTCGTCAGCCGATCGCAGCCGGCTGATGCGGTCGATCGCCAGGCGATCGCGGCGGCGGATGCGCCGCGACGCCGGCTGCACCACCCGGCCGCCTCCCAGGGTTGCCGGCGGACTCTCGGCGCGGAGGACGAAGGGTTGTCCGTGGACCGCGACGATGGGCTCGGCCACGAAGAGCTGACCGAGCCGGGGCCGACCGGCACCGTCGGCTTCCTCCTCCAGGAGTGAGAGCACGGCGGGAACCTCAGCGGTCCCCAGGTGCAGTTTGTAACGCCCGCGATGGTGCAATGGACGAACGGCTTGGTCCGAGCCGACGATCTCGACCGTCAGGATTCGGGTCGGCTCCAGGTAGCCGGGCGCCGCCAGCTCCTGGCCGCGGCGGATCTCCGCATGATGCACACCCGCCAGATTGATCGCCGCGCGCGCGCCACGACCGATCCGCGGCACGGGCCGGTCGTGCCGGTGCAAGCCCCGGACCCGCACCGGCCGGCCGGCCGGCAGCCAGTCCAGCTCGTCACCCAGGGCGACACTCCCCGAGGCGACCGTCCCGGTCACGACGGTCCCATGGCCGGCCACCGTGAAGCTGCGGTCGACCGCCATCCGGAAGACCCCGGAGTCGTTCCTGGGCTCAACCGAGGCACACAGGGACGCGAGCGCACGCCGAAGCTCCTCGAGACCCTGCCCCGTGGTCGAGGACGTGCGCACGATCGCCGCGCCCTCGAGGAACGTGCCGCGCACCAGGGCGCGAATCTCCTCTTCCACCAGGTCGATCCACCCCGGCTCGACCAGGTCGCACTTCGTCACCACCACGACGCCGCCGGCCAGGCCCAGCAGGCGGAGAATCTCCAGGTGTTCCCGCGTCTGGGGCATCACCGAATCGTCGGCGGCGACGATCAGCAAGGCCAGGTCCAGCCCCGAGGCGCCCGCCAGCATGTTGCGAATGAACCGCTCGTGCCCCGGCACGTCGACCATCGCCAGCCGGTAGTCGCCCACCTCCATCGCCGCGAAACCGAGGTCGATCGTGATCCCGCGCTGCTTCTCGGCAGGCAGCCGATCGGTGTCCACCCCCGTCAAGGCGCGGACCAGCGCGGTCTTGCCGTGATCGATGTGGCCGGCTGTCCCGACTACGAAGTCGCGCACTCCCTCGTCCATCGCATCGCCGTCCCGAGGGACCGTAGGGCCGGCTGTGCCGGCCGGGATCGGCTCAGACGCTGGGGATCGCACGCTGCGGATGAAATCCCATGGGCGTCCAGCCGGCACAGCCGGCCCTACGGTCCTAGTCTACCAGGGCTCCCACCGGCCCCCAACCCCGGAACCGGGCCCGCGACCGACAAGGTGATGGAGATCGACGGTCGGGGCCGTTATAAGACCATTATCGTGCAGCCTCGATCACCCGAGCGGCCGGCTGCCGTGCGGCCACTGAGGGGTCTCGTCCCCGCTCGCGCAGGGCGATTCTCGGGATGGCAGCGCCTGGACCAGGAGATGGGACGCGTGGAGAAGATCTCGGTTATCGTGGCCACCTGGAACCATGCACATCATGTCCGACAGGCGCTGGAGAGCGTGGATGGCGCGATCGCCTACCTGAAGCGGCAACCCGAGGGATTGGCGCTCGATGTTGAAGTGATCGTCGTCGACGACGCCTCGGAGGATGGGACGCGATCGATCCTGGAGGAGTATGCCCGCGGCCGCCACTTCTATCACCTCCTCCTGCGCGGCCGGCCCGCCAACCCAGCCTGCCTCTGCAACCTGGGCGTCGCGCTGGCCGCGGGGGATCTCCTCTTCTTCCTCGACGGTGACGATCTCTTCCTCGAGAATCACCTCCATGAGTGCGTGAAGATCCTGCGGGCCCATGATCATGTGGACTTCGTCAAGAGCCAGGTCGCTCTCTCGGACCCGGTCCATCCCGATTGGATCGGGCGAATCACCAATAGCCTGGTGATCAACCTGTGCGTCCGCAGGAGCTGCCACGAGCTGGTGGGTGGGTTCCCGGACGCACACCTGTTCCGCCGCGTGGGCGAGCGGCTCGAGTACGCGATTGATGTGTTCCGGATGATCGAGGATGTCTTCTACAACAAGAAGCTCAGCGCCGTCTGCCGAGGCCTGTGCCTGGCCGTCCCGACCGTCAAGTATGTCCGCCGTCCGGGCAATCCGTTCGATCGCCAGTACGAGCGCTTCCAGGCGCCGGCGGGCCAGGCACGCAACACCATGGATCCCCTGTATCACATGCGGGTCGAGGTGGCCAAGATCCTCATCGATCATGAGATCGAGGCCCTGCGCAAGCGGCTCGGCGGACCGTCGTGACTCCCTCCGGCGTCGGCGACCCGCAACGGGTTGGCCCAGGGTTCTTCATTTTCCGGCGGAACGCGGCCGATTCTCCGAACCGCTGCGCCCGCCTTTTTCCGCTTTTTCCTTCTCCCGCTTTTGCCGGTATTCTTCCATCTGCTTGCCGAAGATCTCCATGACGTCGTCTTTCTCACCGGGCCGGGTCAGGTCCTGCCCCTTCTTGGTCACGGCGATGAAGCCGACACACATCTCATCCGTCGTCGCCTCGCCCCACTTGACCAGCTTGGGCGGCTTGTTGGGATTCCTGGGGTTGGCTGCCGTGTTGTCGTAGTGGCCGACCACCTTGACCACGGTCCCCTTGGGGAGCTCGATGGGCTTCTCGAAGAAGTACGAGTACTGCCAGTTGAAGTCCCAGTCGTCGATCTTGATGAGATCTTGCTCGCGGCCGTCGGGGAACTTCAGCGCCATGCGGATGTCGCGGCCGAGGAGGTGCATGTGGGGCGTGACGGCATGACCGACGAGGTCGACCGGGACCTGCCATGCCGCCTGGATCTCGATATTGGACTCGCCGGGCGGCAGCTCCATCCCCGGGTTGAAGGCGGGGATCCAGTGTAGAGTCTGGCGGATCGGCTTGCGGGCGAAGTGGAGGCCGATCTTGGTCCGGTCGCGCTCGGGCTTGCCGCTGGGGTGGTAATGGACCTGGACGATCACGTCGCTGCCGCGCGGCAGCGACCGGCCGATGCCGTCGGGGAGGGTGCGGGGCTGGATGCCGGGCGCCCAGCCGCCGAGGTCGCCGTGGATGGGCTCGCCGGGTCCGCCGAAGCAGGCGTAACCCGGGCCCGGGTCGGCCTGGTCGCGCTCGCGGGCTTTCCCGGAGGTGTCGACATACGCCAGGATGTGGTGGACCACCCGGCGGTTCCCCGGTCGATACTCGGCCGCCGTGACATACACGTCCTGCTCCAGCCGGCTGGGGATGACGAAGCATCGATAGATGTCGCCGCCGCTCTCGGGGACAGCGTAATCGGTGCCGATGTCCACCACCAGGTCGGGCCGGCCCAGCAGCCATTCCTCGGAGAAGCTGGGCGGCGGCGGCAGGTCGGCGGGATTCCCTTCCGGCGCGCCGGATTCCGCCCAGGCGAGCACCGTGGCGATCTCCTTCTCCGACAGGAGCCGCTCGTCCTGGAACTTGACCCCGAAGTGCGGCGATGCCTTCCAGGGGGGCATGCCGCGCTCCTCGACCACGGTGGCGATGTCGGCGGCGCGTTTGCGGGCTTGCTCGTAGGTCTCCAGCGCGAACGGCCCGACTTGCCCCCGGCGGTGGCATTCCAGGCAGTTCTTCTGGAAGATCGGCGCCACGTCTTTCGTGTAGGTCGGATGGCCGACCACCGCCGGCAACTCGGGGATCGGGCAGCCGACCGCCGCCACGTGCGGCGCCGCCACCTCGTTCCCGGCCAGCACCGCCGCGATCGCGTCCTGGAGCTCTGTGCCGTTGGGGTTGGCGTTGCGGACCCGCCGGGCGACGAACTGGTCGTCGATCCGCCCGTGGTAGCGGATCCGGCCCGCGGCGTCGACCACGAACGCCTCGGGCGTCATCGTCGCGCCGATCTTGCGGGCGAAGGAGCCGTGCCGGTCGCGCACCACCTGGAACCTCAGCTTGAAGTCGCGGGCGTGGGTCCGGACCTCGGCGTCGCTCAGGTCCGGGTCCACGCAGATCCCCAACCACTTGATCGGCTGGGACCGGAACCGCGTCATCAGCTCATCCAGCGTGGGGCTGTACGCATTTGAGATCGGGCATTCCGTCGAGTAGAAGACCAGCACCGTAACCCCGCCGGCCGGCGCCGCCACGGCGATCCGAGTCCCGCCTGGTCCCCGAAGCGTGGCCTCCTTCAGCCCAGCGATCTCCGCGCCGGAGACGGCACCGCTTCCCTGCGTCAGGACGAGCGAAAGGCCCGCGAGCACCAGCCCACGGGCCATCGCGACCCGAACGGTCTTCTTGCACATACTGAGAAATCCTTGGTGCGAGCCGTCAGTGGTGATCCCAATGCTTGGATCGATGTCGGGTATCATTAACCGGGCTTGACAGGCCCAAGAGTCCGGAGATCCGCAGATCGTCTCTGCCGAGGCCGCCGATTCGGGGGCGCTCCGATCCCGATCAGCACGGCGGCCCGTTCGGGTCCATATTATCATTATGCGAGCCGTCAAGCCCAGATCGGGGTTCGGTCGGCCGGCACTGGTCGGGGTGGACCACCGCTCCGACAGAAGAGCGGAAGCCGCCACCAGGGGATTTGGCGTTGGCTGTCTGGTCCGGCAGGCCGGAACTGTAGCCCCAGGAGCCGATGGGCAGGCAGTTCTAGCTTCCGAAGAGTTCCCAGGCCCCGTTGCCGAACGCACGGGGCCGCAGGCTGAATCCCATATTGCGCAAGTGACTTTTCAGCATGCCACTTGCGTCGAGAGTGGGTGCTGCCGGCCGCACTCTGGGTGCAGGGACGCGCCGTGGCGAGTGCTCCGCGCGGCCGGGCACCGGCTGACACCGCGAGTCCGGGAGTCAATCCTCAGCCTGGCGGCCGACGGGCGAAAGGGGGTAGGGCAGATGACGTAACTGGTTTTTCAGAAATCACTTGCGAGAACGGCGAAGAATCGATCAGGTCGAGAAGCGGTGAAATCGCCGCTGTTTCGGAAACAACCCGCTTGACGCAACTCTCTCGCGGACTATGATAGATGAAGCAAATGTCGTGCATTACATTGTGTTTGGTGTCGAGGCTCCAATTTTTTCGCCCTTCCGTCTAAGCGATCCCAAGAGATTCGTAGCCTTTCACCGGACCCGGGGCCTGAATGACGATGACGGGTCGCTTCGTCAGTTATGGTATTCGCATCCTGGCGGCCATAGCGCTGTTGATAGCGGTGATGTCTTCACCGATCCGGCCCGCCAAGGCATCCCATACAGCCCTCTCTCCCAGGTCCCTCCCGCGCAACTTTGCCATGCTCAAAATTGAGCTCACCGGCCGATCCATGGAAGAGGCGGACTCCCTCCAGTCCGATCTCGAGGACGAGTTGGACGCCGATATCGAGGATGAACTGACCGTAACCTCCCCGCCGGCTTCTGGGACCTTCGACGTACTCCCCTCTCCCTGTCCCAAGCCTTACTCCGAACTGGTCGACTTCGCTGTCGCGCTCGCGGCCCGACCGCTCCGCTGCTGAGTCCGTCCCCCCGGCCAGCGTCGTCCGCGTCGCGCGCGGTCATTGGGGGGGATGCCCGAGCGTTCCCAGCGGGCCCGTGATGGGCCCGGCGATCACCTCGATGGACCGCGCCCCGTCGTCGGTCGACGCCCCGGTGCCCGCACGATCGACCTCGTCGAGAGGCGTCCCGACCCGGAAGGCGTGCCGATCTCCCCCGCGCGGGGACCCGCCGGGGTCCGCCGGACATACAATCATGCAAGGAATTCAGGGGGCGTGTTCCGCGAACCAGCGGCGGCACTCTTGATTCCTCCAGGTCCTCTTGAAGGGGTGGGCGTACAACCGGTTGTCCTCCGGCCACGAGGCCATCACACGGAGCCCGAAGCCGTGGTTGAGGATCTCCCCCTGATTGAGCCACCCGGCGTGCGCCGGCGTCAGCCGGGGACGCTACCAGCCCCTACACCCGGCGAAGGAACGGGTCCTCTGGCCGGCGATCGGGCTCCCGCCGTCCCAGACCCGGAAGACATCTCGAAGTCGATGATGCTGCCGCCGGAAGGCCTCCAGCGCCGAGATGAGGTGCTCGGCGTCGTTGGCCTCCAGGATGGCCGCCTCCGTCCGCCCGGTGTGGACCATCAGGAAGGTCAGAATGTGGACTGGCCCATGCCGGGTGTTCTCGAACTCCCGCTGCTCGATCGAGCCGGGGATCGCCCGGCGGATCGGGCATCGCTCCCGCCCCGGCTCGGTGGGCATCTCATCGAGGCACACGACCTGGATGCCTCGCTCGGCCGGCCGCCCGGCGGTGGCGCGGCACCACAGGACCGTCGCGGCCCGGTCCTGGAAGCGCCCATGCCGCCGGGAGGTTCTTCCGGAGCCGGTCCGCTGCGGCTGGAGATCGGCCCGGTCGACGAGCCGCCGGAGGGTGCGGGGCGAGAAGCTCGGGACGGGCGTGAATCTCAACCGGCCGCGAACCAGCCAGGAGCAGTCAGGGCCATGAATCCCATCGTCTTTATCGTGCGGCGACTCGTCACAGTCCTGATGTTGCTCGTCGCGCTTGCAGGTGGCGGCGTCCTGGGGTTGGCGAAGATGGGGGTCGATCTCCCTCCGCCGCTCAACACGCCAAGAATCTCCGCCTATCTTGATGACATTGGCGCGCGCGCCAAGCGGATGAAAGAGTCCCTTGTCGGCCGGCTTGAGTCGTATTTTCTCAAGCACCAGGAGGAGACCCACGAGGAACCGCGTAAAGTCGTGGTCACCAGCCCCAAGGCCATGGACGTCGTCATCACCCAGCCCTACGTCTGCCAGATCCACTCGCGGAAGCACATCGAAGTCCGCGCCCTGGACACCGGGTATCTCCAGCAGATCTCAATGACGGAGGGCCAGGCGGTGAAGGAGGGCCAGTCGCTGTTCAAGATCCTACCAATTCTTTACGAGGCAAAGTACGAAGCCGAGAAGGCCAAGGCCCTCCTCGCCCTACGGGAGCTGAATAACACCGAGAGCCTGTTTAAGAACCAAAAAATGGCGATCGTCTCTCAAAACGAGGTGCTCCTGTTCCAGGCCAAACTGGCGGAGGCCCAGGCCAAGGTGAAACAGGCGGAGGCCGAATTGAAGTTTACCGACGTCACAGCACCTTTCGACGGCATCGTCGACCGCCAGCGCGAGCAGCTCGGCAGCCTGATCAAAGAAGGGGACATCCTCACGACCTTGTCCGACAACAGCGTGATGTGGGTCTATTTCAACGTACCCGAGAAACAATACCTCGAATACATGGCCAACCGGAAGCAGCATGAGGAGGAGGACAAGATCGAACTCAAACTGGCGGACGGCACCATTTTCCCGCAACCCGGCAAGATTGGTACGATCGAGGGCCAATTCAACAACGAGAATGGGAACATCGCGTTCCGGGCGGATTTCCCCAACCCGGACCGCGTGCTGCGTCACGGTCAGACCGGCACCATCCTGATCCACCGACCGCTCAAGAACGCTCTCGTCATCCCGCAGCGGGCGACGTTCGAGCTGCTCGACAAGCGATACGTTAAGGTCGTCGGCGAGGATGACGTGGCGCATCAGAAGCTGATCACCATCAAGCACGAACTGGATGACATTTTTGTCATCAATAGCGGACTTGGCGTGAACGACAAGATCGTTCTCGAAGGGGTTCGGGAGGTTGAGGTAGGCCGAAAGGTGGAATACGAGTTTCTTCAGCCGGAAGAGGCCCTTAAGAACCAAAAATTCCACGCGGAATAGCCGCCCCTCACCGTCATTCTCGACAACGAACATGAGGAGGTTGGTCCCGAACCATGTTCACGAAAATCCTCCATCGGCCGGCACTCGCGATCGTCATCTCGATCATCCTCTTGTTCCTGGGGGTGCTGGGAATCAAGACCCTTCCGATCGCCCAGTTCCCCGACATCGCGCCGCCGACCGTCATGGTCTCCATTTCTTATCCCGGCGCCAGCGCCAATGTCCTGGTCGAATCGGTTCTGATCCCGCTGGAGCAATCCATCAACGGCGTTCAGAACATGCGCTTCATTACCTCCTCCGCAACCAGCGCCGGCGAGGCGGCGATCATCATCTACTTCGAGCCGGGCACGGACCCGAACATCAATGTCGTGAACGTGCAAAACCGGGTGAATATCGTCCTGTTCCAGCTCCCGCCCCTGGTGGTGCGCGAGGGGATCCTCGTCAGCCAGGTCGTGCCCAGCATGCTGATGTACGTGAATATCTACAGCACGGATCCCAACGCCGA
>JAJPJC010000416.1 GCA_021324445.1 Isosphaeraceae bacterium | reverse complement strand
GAAACGGTTTTAGAAGCGCGCTTCAGAACAAGACGCCAGGATCGACGACCGGCCGGGTGGCCCCCTCCAAACGATCGAATTTGGCTCTGATTTCCCGATCGGTCCCAAGACCAGGAACACGGCGCTATGCCCGGCGAAGCGCAGCCGGATGACGTTTCCCCGGCCATCCCCGGAAGAGAGGAGGAACTCGCAGCCATCCCGCAGGACGTCTGTCGAGCTGGGAATAGAGGCATGCCTTCTCCGACCCGTCCTTGAAAATCAGCCTCAGCGACGGCAGCGTCAGGTTGTCCGCCCGGCCATACGCCTTGTAGTCGCTGCTGCCGGGATCGAACGCCCCGATCCCGCCTCCGCCACCGTCATCCATCCGCGTGCCTGGCTGCGTATCGCCGCCGCGATCCCAGAACCGCCGCCAGCGGACCCCGAGTTGGCCATCGCCGAGCCGGAGGCGGTCGGGTAGGTGCGCAGCGTCGATCGCCTTTGCGCCCGCCACGGCCGGAATGACTTCCCGGGAGCGGCCGAGCCCGCCATGGCGGCGCGCAACGCACCCGGCGGACATTGACGGCCTATGGTTTAGGTGATATATTAATAATTCAATTAATTGAACGGTTCCCGTCCCATGCTCAACATAATCCTTGAACCGGAGCTGGAGCAACGCCTGCACGCCATCGCCGCCAAGTCCGGCCATAGCACGGCCCAGCTCGCCCGCGAGGCCATCATCGAATTGATCGAGAACCACGAGGATCTCGCCGCAGCCCAGGCCATGCCCTTGACCGCCGATCAGAAGGCCGAGCTCAACCGCCGCCGCGCCGAGCTGGAATCCGGCGCCGTGCGTGGCCTTCCCTGGGAAGAAGTCCGGCAATCGTTGCTTTCCCGCCGATGACGGCCCCATTGATCCTCCACCCCGAAGCCGGGCAGGAGATCGAGCGCATACGCTCCAGGTACGACGAGATTTCGCCAGCCCTCGGAAACGACTTCGCCCTTGCCGTCACCGAGGCGATTGACCTCGTTTGTCAGCACCCTCGGCTCTATGCCGACATCGGCGACGGCTTCCGCCGGGCCCTCATCCGCCGCTTCCCATACCAGGTCCTTTACTGGTCCGGCAGCACCGGCATCGCCGTGCTGGCCGTCTATCACAGCCATGCCAATCCGGAAACCGTGCGTCGTCTCGCCGCCCGCCTCCAGGCGCCACGATGAACGGCTGAACTTGCTGTTAGTCGCCCGCGGCCGCCTCAGCGGCCCTCCTTGACCTCCTTGAAGGTGATCGACCGGATCACCGGGTCATTGTCGTTGGAGAACGGGGCCTCGGCCGGCAGCTCGTGAATCCACGGCGTCTGGTGCCCCATGATCAGCTCCCAGACCCGCCGCAGGCGCAGGCCCTCGATGATGACCAGGAACACGGCGCTATGCCCGGCGAGGCGCAGCCGGATGACGTTCCCCCTGCCATCCCCGGAAGAGGGGAGGAACTCGCATCCATCCCGCAGGCCGTTGCTGTCGAGCTGGGAATAGAGGCATGCCTTCTCCGACCCATCCTTGAAGATCAGCCTCAGCGACGGCAGGGTCAGGTTGTCCGCCCGGCCATACGCCTTGTAGTCGCTGCTGCCGGGATCGAACGCCTCGATCCCGTCCTGGCCGTCGCGATCCATCGGCGCGCCTGGCTGCGTCTCGCCGCCACGATCCCAGAACCGCCCGGAATCCGTCGCGGAATCCGCCGGATCGCCGGGAGAAGGGGGCGGTACAAGATTGCGCGACCCGATCTTTGGCCGGTTCAAGACCCTCGTCGCGTGCCGGATATCATCGTCCACGGTATTGCTCCTGCTGCCTGTTACGAGCCTCATGGACATGCGAAGGCGGCTCAGGCCGCGGGGATTCCCGGGAAGCGACTCGCCTTGCCATGAGGCCAGCCGCGTCCGCCCGGTTGCGTTCGAGCATCGTCAGCCGCCGCCGATGGGCCAGGCGCCGGCGCCAAGTCGCCTGCTGCGTGGCCGGCGGCTTGATCAGATCGTGGGCCGCCATCTTGAGTGAGGACCGCTGGATCGCCTGCCGCAGCGCCTCCTTGTCGTCGGTGTAGATGGTCATGCGGTACTTGGAGCGGCTCGACGTGACGTAGGCTTGTTCCATGTTCGAGGCGCCGAAGCTGTCCGACGACTGGCCGACGATGGCGTGCTTGACGGTCTTCGACTGGGTCCCGTAGGACGTCTCGATTCCGTGCTTGAAATGCCCGAAATCCCTGGGCACCACCCAGCCGTTCTCGAGCCGGATGCCGCTGGCCGTGAAGCCCTTGATCCTGTATGCGGAGCCGTTGCGGATCTGGTGCCCGTCCGCCGTCTTCCCGTTGGCCGTGAAGCGGAGGATGTCGCCCTCGGCGAACTTCACGGTCTCCTTCCGGTATGCCTGGAACTTGTCCGCCTGGTCGAGCGGCAGCGCCGCCGCGCCGGCCTCGCCGATCTCGACCCGCGTCCCGTTCTTGTGGCCGGCCGCATTCTGGTGGAACTGGATCATGTCCACGCGCCCCGGCCGGTAGTTGCGGCCTTCCCCCCGCTCGGCCTCGGTCAGGTCGGCGCTCACCCAGCGGGTCAACTCATGGTCCTTCTTACCCAGCAGGCCCGCTTCCCTCAGCCCGCGCCGGATCGCCTGGGTGACCCGCTCGCCCTCGGCGTGCGTCGGCGAGATCAGCAGCATCTCGTTCCACTTCGTGCCTTCCTTGATCGCCTGCACGTATTCCGCCGCCATGGCCTCGTAGCGCTCCTTCGCGCCGGCGATTTCCTTGACCCATTCCAGTTTCTTGTCGAGCAGGTCGAACCCCTCCACTGTCCTGCCCTCGAACATCAGCGTGACCGCCGCCCGGTGGTCCTCGTTCTTCTGGCGCTTGATCGTGGCGATCCGGTAGGGCTTGACGCCGCCATACTCCTGCATCACCCGCATGAACGCCCCGGCAGGCACCGAAGCGTGCTGCCGGGAATCCCCCAGGAAGACCAGCTTCACATCCTTCTCCCTGGCGATGCTGAACAGCCGATGTGCATCGCGCAGGCCGAGCATGCTGGCCTCATCGACGACGACGTACCCGCCCTTGGCCGCCGCCTGCATTTTCTCGGACAGCAGGAACTTCGCCACGGACTCGGCGGCGAAGCCATCCTCGCGCAGCACGCCGACCGCCGGCGTCGTGGTGGCCAGGTAGGTGACATGCCTTCCCGCCATCCGCATGCCCTCGTCATAGACGCGCAGCAGGGTGCTCTTGCCGACGCCGGCCGCGGAGTCGAGCATCTGCACGCGGTCGCAGGAGGATAGCAGCCCCGTCACCGCCTTCCACTGGTCGTCGTCGAGGATGCCCCGCTCCAGCCCCTCGGCGACGCCGACCGGGTTGACGCTGCCCATGCCGCCCCTGGCGAATGCGGTCAGCAACCTTTCCTGCCGGTGCACGTCCTCGGTGGTCGCCATCACCCGGCCGTCCTTTTCGCCGGTGAGCACGCCGTGCCGGGGCAGCTCGGCGTTGATCTCTTCGAGGGTGACGTCGCCCAGGCCGTAGAGCAGGGCCACGCGTTTCAGCTCGCGCTCGGGCACCACCGATTCCCGCTCGAAGCAGTGGCGGATCGCGAAGGCCACCGCCTGCTGCGGCGTCACCTCCGGTCCGCCGGCGATCTCCCTGGCATGGACCCTGGCCAGGGCCTCGCGCTCGTCGTCGGTCAGTTGGCTGTCCCAGGCGGCGCGCAGCTGCTCGGGCGTGAGCTCCTTTTGCTTGCCGCAGCGCGTCTTGGCGGCCAGCTCGTGCTTGTACTCCGGTTGGTAGTCGGGATCGTAATCGGGATGATCCTTGTCGAGTCGGTTGGCGTGCTCCTCCTCGACGTCATCCGTCCGCTTGCTGAATGTGTCGATCATCGACTGCGGGATGCCGGCGATCTCCCATTCCTTGCCGCCGCGGCGGTCGATGGCATAGCACATCGCCTCCAGCCGCCCGGCCAGTTTCGAGTAGAAGACGGCGGCGAAATACTCGCCGTCCCGCTTGATGCCCCCGAACTGGCCCGCCTTGATGCGGTTTTCCACGGGGTCCCTGGTCGCGTTGAAGACGAAGACGTGGGCATGCTCCTGCATGTCGGGCGGAATGTTGTCATTCGCCGCCCTGAGCCAGTCGGGGATGTCGCCGTTCGCCGCCATCCGGGCCATGAACTTCTCGAAATCGACCGGCCGTGCGGTCGAGTGGTAGAATGCCGCCCACACCATGTTGCCGGTGCGCCGGTCGGCATCCATGCCGCCCTTGCGAACCCGGCACTGCATGTCCGGCTCGATCTCCTCGGCCATCGTCTCCTCGACGGATTCCCGGAACGCCGCGCGCAGCCGCTGTCGCTCCTCCTCGGAGGCCAGTCCGAGGAGGATGCTGAAGGATTTCGGCCCGGAGAAGGTGAAGTCATAGCCGACCCGCCGCTCGCCGTCGGTGCGCGGCGTCAGCTTCTCGCCGGTCTGCGGATGGAGGTTGTCGCAGAGGCGGTCGAAGGCCTGCTTGCTCACGGTGCCGTGGAGGTCCAGCTCCGGGGCGAGCCTGCCGCCCCACCGGCCGATCGTCTCCTGGCCCTCGGAGTAGTAGTCCGCAGTATCGAAGTATTTCTTAACGTCGGCCGCGCAGCTTTGCGGGTAGATTGTCAGCATGACAGCCGGACTCCTACACGGATGTGAAACGCGTCCAATCATATGCACGCACACCACGAAATCAAGTTGCAAAAATACAACCAAGAGTTACAGGCATCTCCCCTTAACTTCGCTAAGGACGTTTTTCACCGTGAAAACGCCTGCGCAGTCCGAATCCGGACGAACCGATAGTCGGTCAACTGACACCGCGAAAGGAATTAACCGTGGCAGGCGGTGCGATTCCTTAACGGTCGCGGTAGCAGACAAGTCATTGACGATCAACGAAAAATCTGCTAGCTATCCTTGCATATGAACCCAATGCCGCATCATGCCCACAGCACGATGGAGGTCGCCAAGGAGACCCTGGCGATGTCCGAGAAGTCGGGCGACCGCTCGATGAAGATCATGGGCATGATCCTGCTGGCCATGACCGGCCTGGCGACGATGCTGCACGCCGGTCACGCGATCTACCGCGACCTGTTTGCCGCCAGAGGCAAGAAAGTCCAGAAAGGCGACGATTCGCCGCCGCCGAATGCCGCTCACCCGTTCTTCGGGCGCACGGCGGAAGAGGGGGCAGGCGAGAGCGGCGCCCCCGGCACGGAGGGAAGCTGGGTCCGCAGGGCCGGGCTGACCGACAGGGCGGTGGGCGGCGAACACGCGCGGCCGGCCTACCGCGACCGCCATGGCCACGCCCATCAGCGCTGACCGCCATGGCCGTCGCCCGCAACAGCGCTCACGACGTCCAGCCCCAGGACAGGGACAGCGGCCTCGTCGAGCGGAGCTGGGTCCGCCGCAGCAGGTGGGGCGGCGAGCTGACCGAGAAGCCGCTGATCGGCGAGCAGGTCGAAGCGACATTCCTTGACGGAGACGGGCAACTGAAGCATGCTGCCGGGATTGTCCGTCGCGGCGAGGACGGCGTGCTGAGTGTGGAGAGCTGGGCCGATGGCGTTCGGAGGCGAACGCCCGTCACCCGTGACGCCAACGTGAGCGTGCTCAGCAGAAAGCCCTCGCGGTGAGGCACTCGGCCACGCCCCTACTGCCGGGGTTTTCGCCCGGCTCGAAGGACGGGGCCGGGCCGCCGATATCGAAAACCACTGAGCAAGGAGAGCCGAGCCATGCCCCTCTACATGACGATCGTCCTGGAGATGCTGAAGGACCAGCACCCGGCGCTGCACGAGCGGCTCCGCCAGGAACGCAAGCTGCTGGAGAACGTGAACCTCCACGCGGCGGCCTTGAAGCGCTACCACGAAATCTGGATGGATCGCCTCGCCCTGGCGAAGCCGGGAAGCGAGGAGAGCCAGATCGCCAGCGAAGCGCTGGAGCTTTCGATCGAGGACCTGCGGGAGGATTTGCGCTTCGAGTCGCAGACGGAGAGCGACGGCGCGGAGACCTTCTCGCTCGACGCGGCGATGGCGTACCTGAATCATCGTATGCCGCAAGGGTAGCGGCCACCCGCGCTAAAGCCGGCCAACCCGTCCTGTCTTTTGTCATCCCGGAATGGCAGCGCCCGCCGGATACGCCGGCCGCGCCTTCCTCCCCAGGCGATCTCCACTTCCTTCCGCCTGCCGCGCCGGAGCCTTCCTCCGCGACGGTAAAGCCGCCGCGAGGCCGGGCAAGCACCGGCCTTGCGTTGCGAAACGGAGGCGAGCCAGGGCGGCAAACCGCCGGGCATGAAGATGCCGTTCCAGACGCGTGCGGCACTTGCCTGCCGCGGGAAGCGCTCCCGGCTGAGGCGGCCAATGGCCGATGCGGCGTCAGGCCCTCAGCGGGGCCGCACGCGCCAGGAGGAGTCCCCAGGGAGGGAACCGGCACGACCACCGCACCGCCTGCGATCCCCGTTCGCCAGGGCTTCGGCGGAGAGGCCGCCGCGGGCGACAAGGCCAAGGCCCGCGACATCCTCGCCGGCATCCGCACCCTGCAAGCCATCGAGCGCGAGCGCCGCGCGGCCACTACCGATGAACGGAGCATACTCGGCCGCTTCGGCGGCTTTGGCGCCGTGGCCCTTCGCCTGTTCCCCAAGCCGAACGTCAAGCCCGAAGACCCGGAATTCCGGTTCGGCGGCTACAAGGACGCCGGCTGGCAGGCTCTCGGCGACGAGCTCAAGTCCCTGCTTTCGCTCGAAGAATATGACAGCGCCCGCCGTACCGTCTTCAGCCAGTATTTCACGGCGCCGGTGGTCATGCGGGCCATGCACCGGGCGCTCCTCCGCCTCGGAGTGCCCGGCGATGCCAGCGTGCTGGAGCCCGGCTGCGGCATCGGCCGGTTTCTGGACGACGCCCCCGCGGGCATGCGGTTCATCGGCGTCGAACTGGATTCCATCTCCGGCCGCATCGCCCGCGCGCTGCATCCGGAAGCCGATATCCGCATCGAGAACTTCCGCGACACGAGGCTGCCCGAGGGGAGACTGGACGCCGTCATCGGCAACCCGCCCTTCGGCGACGTGCGGCTCGACTATCGCGGCCGGAAGCTGCCGCTGCACGACTTCTTCATCGCCAAGGCGATCGACGCGCTGAAGCCGGGCGGCGTCCTGGCCGTGGTCACCAGCCATTTCTCGCTGGACAAGGTCAACGCCGCCGCCCGCGAGGACCTTGCCGGGAAGGCGGATTTCCTGGGGGCCATCCGCCTGCCGTCGGATGCCTTCAAGCGCGAGGGTACCTCGGTCGTCACCGACATCCTCTTTCTGCGCAAGCGCGCCCCCGTCGAGCCGGCCCGCCACGCCGATCCCGACTGGCTGGCCACCGGAACGCTGCTGATCGACGGCGTCGGGGTGCCGATCAACCGCTATTTCCTGAACCACCCCGAGATGGTGCTGGGCGTCTGGAGCCGCCAGGACCGGCTCTATGGCGGCGAGGACGGCTACAGCATCAACAGCCAGGGGGAACTCGCCGAGAAGCTGGACGCCGCCGTGAAGCGGCTGCCCGAGCTGGCTTCCGCGCCTGCCGCCACGGTCAAGGCGGAGCCCGGTCCCGCCTTCACGCCGCCCCCTCCCGAGCGCCACGTCGCCGAGGGCAGCTTCTTCATCGCCGAGGACCGCACCATCCACCAGGTCGAGGGCGGGCAGGGCGCACCCGTCGTCTACGGCGGCACCGCGCTCAAGGCCGACGGCACGATGTCCGGCAAGCGGCTGGCCGCGCTGATCGGCCTGCGCGACCTCGCCCGCGAGGTTCTCCGCTCCCAGAACGAGGGCTGGCCGGACCAGGACCGCAGTGACGCGCGCCGCCGGCTGAACTGGGCCTATGACCGCTTCGCCGGCACCTACGGCCCGATCAACAAGACCACCTTCTCCGAGGCCAATGACGGCACGGTGATTCGCCGCATGCCCAACCTGGTGAAGTTCCGCGAAGATCCCGACGCCATGCTGGTCATGGCGCTGGAAGACTATGACGAGGTCACCGGCAAGGCGGCCAGGGCCCCCATCCTGCTGCGGGACGTGGTGGGCAAGACGCCGCCCGTCACCTCCGTGCGCTCGGCCGAGGAGGGGCTTCTCGTGTCGCTGGACCGCACCGGCGGCATCGACCTGGCCTACATCTCAAAGCTTTACGGCAAGCCCGAGGAGGCCGTGATCGCCGAGCTGGGCGACCTGATCTACCGCGATCCCGAAACGGAGCGCTGGCTGACCGCCGACGATTACCTGTCGGGCAATGTGCGGGCGAAGCTGGCCAGGGCCGAGGCCGCCGGCCCGGCCTACGCCCGCAACGCCGAGGCCCTGCGGCTGGTGCAGCCCGAGGACGTGCTGCCCGGCGACATCGACGCCGGGGTAGGCGCCCCCTGGATACCGGTCAGCGACATCCGCGACTTCGCTGGCCACCTGTTCGGCGTCGCGCCGTCATCAATCACCATCGGGCATCTGAAGAAGGATGCCCTGTGGAGCGTCGAAGCCGGTCATGCCGCCGAGGCGTCGGTGGCCGCCACCGCCGAGTTCGGCACGCCCAGGGCCAACGGGACCTGGCTGTTCGAGCTGGCGCTCAACCTGAAAACCCCTGTCATCTACGACATCATCAACCATGGCGACCGCGAGGAGAGGGTGGTCAACCAGGAGGCGACCCTCGCCGCCCGCGAAAAGCAGAAACTGCTCAAGGAGAAGTTCAAATCGTGGATCTTCGCCGAGCCTGAGCGCGCCGACCGGCTGGTGCGGCTCTATAACGACACCTACAACAACCTGCGCCCGCGGCTGTTCGACGGCTCGCACCTGCAATTCCCCGGCATGAGCAAGGCGATCACGCTCCGGCCCCACCAGAAGGATGCCGTCTGGCGCTGCATCTGCGCCGGCAACACGCTGCTGGCCCATGCCGTGGGGGCGGGCAAGACCTGGACCGTCGCGGCGGCCACGATGAAGAAGCGGCAGATGGGCCTGGCCAAGAAGCCGATCATCGCCGTGCCGAATCACATGCTCGAGCAGTTCGGTCGCGAATTCATGCAGCTCTATCCCAACGCCAGACTGCTGGTCGCCACCAAGGACGACCTGGCGCGCGACCGCCGCAAGCTGCTGACCGCCAAGATCGCCAGCGGCGACTGGGATGCGATCATCGTCACCCATAGCAGCTTCGAGCGCATCGGCATGAGCAACGACTACCAGGAGCGCTTCCTCCGCGAGCAGATTGCCGAGTACGACCAGCTCCTGCGCGATTCCGCCGGCGCCAGCACGCCGCGCAACATCATCAAGACCATCGAGAAGCAGAAGGCCCGCCGCGAGGAGCGGGTGAAGGACCTGCTGGCCGCCGACAAGAAGGATGACGGCCTGGTGTTCGACGAGCTGGGCATCGACGACATCAACGTAGACGAGGCCCATTATTTCAAGAACCTGGAATGCCCGACGAAGATGGAGCGCGTCGCCGGCATCCAAACCGGCGGGTCGGAAAGGGCCTTCGACCTCTACATGAAGTGCCGCCACCTGGATGAACAGCATCCCGGCCGCGGCGTCACCTTCGCCACCGGCACGCCCATCTCCAACACCATGGTGGAGATGTACACCAACCAGCGCTTCCTCGACCCGAACGGGCTGCGGGATCGCGGCATCGAGCATTTCGACGGGTGGGCGGCCACCTTCGGCGAGATCGTGGACACCATGGAGATCGCACCCGATGGCGCATCCCTGCGGCCCCGCAGCCGCTTCGCCCGCTTCACGAATCTCCCGGAACTCCAGCAGATGTTCCGGTCCTTCGCCGACGTGCAGACCGCTGAAATGCTCGACCTGCCCCGGCCCCGGCTGGAGGGCGGGAAGCCGATCGTGGTGGCCTGCCCGATGTCCGAGGACCAGGCCCGGCTGCAGAAAGAGCTGGTCGCCCGCTACGAGCGCCTGCGGTCCCAGAAGGTCGATCCGCGCGAGGACAACGCGCTGGCCATCACCACCGATGGGAACAAGCTGGCCCTCGATGCCCGCATGCTGTCGGCGACGGCGGAGGATTTCGCAGGCTCGAAGATCAATGCCCTGGCGGAGAATGTCGCCGCGATCTGGCGGCGCACGGCCGACCGGCGCGGCACGCAGATGATTTTCTCCGACCAGGGCGTAAATCCGACGCCCTGGGGCTTCTGCGTCTATGACGAGATCATCGCCAAGCTCGTCGCCCGCGGCATCCCGCGGCACGAGATCGCGACCATCGGCGAAGCCGATTCCGACGCCAGGAAGCAGGCCCTGTTCGAGCGGGTCAGAAACGGGGCCGTGCGCGTGCTGATCGGCAGCACGCAGAAGATGGGCACGGGCACCAATGCGCAAAAGCGTCTCGTCGCCAAGCATGACCTCGACGCGCCCTGGAAGCCGGCCGAGGTGGAGCAGCGCGACGGCCGCATCCTGCGGCAAGGCAATGAGAACGACGAGGTGGCGATCTACCGCTACGTCACCGAAGGGTCGTTCGATTCCTACCGGTGGCAGGCCCTCGAGACGAAAGCCCGGTTCATCGGGCAGGTGATGACAGGCGACAATGCCGCCCGCCGCGCCGAGGATATCGGTGGCCAGGAGCTGTCCTACGCCGAGGTCAAGGCGATCGCTTCGGGCAACCCGGCCGTCTTGACCCTGGCCGAGGCCGACGCCGAACTGCAGCGGCTGGCCATCCTCAAGAAGAACCATGAAGACGAGCAGTACCTTGCCCGCCGGGCTAGGATCGAACTGCCCGAGAAGATCACGCGGCTGAAGCAACGGATTGAGGATCTTTCGGCCGACCTCGCGACGGCCACCGCCCACCGGCACGACCCGCTCGCCGTCGGGGGGAGGGAGCTCGTAGGCGACGATGCCCTGGCCGTTCTCGGCCGCAGGCTCGACGCCCTGCCGGAGCGAGTCCACGAGCACACCGTCATACCGTTAGGACGGTATAGCGGTTTACAGTTTGGGCTGGTGCTGCATGCCGGCGGCGCGGCCGAGGTCTTCCTCGAAGGGCAGACGACCCGCCATGCGCTGCTTTCTCGCGAGCATCGCGGCCCGCGGGCGGTGCTCAACGCCCTTGAGCGGATCGCCGACGGCTACCGGGGCCAGATCGACAACTTGGCACAGGACCTGGTGATCGCCCAGGGCCAGCTCCGCGACCACCAGGCCCGCCTCGGCAAGCCCTTCCCGCATGATGGCTATCTCAGCGAACTGACTGATTTACGCGACCAGCTCAAGGCCGGGCTGTCGCAGGCGACGCCCCAGCCCGGCACAACGCCGGTTTCCGAGCTGGCCGAGCGGATCAAGGCCCTGAAAGCCGTCCACACCATCGATGCCACTCCCGAGCGGACGACGCGCCGCCGCCTGGCCGCCGAGGAACCGGTCACGGCGCGCATTCGCCGCCGCTCGGAAGAAAACCCGGCCATCGAGGTGTCGGCAGAGCCCGTAGCGGCGTCACCGGCTTCCGTGACCGAGGAGGCCACACCGGCTCCCGAAGAGGAAGCGGCGCCGGCGACGATCCATCCTTTCCCGAACGCGGAGCCGGAGGCAGCCGTCTGGCCGCAACCCGGCTACCGCCAGCACGTCACCCATGCAAGGCGGAACGGCCGCCAGCTTAGCCTATTCTGAGGGAGAAGCTGCATGGGATGCCGATTGTTAAAGACTTTATTTCATCAACCATCATAAAGGAGGAAAGACCATGTCAAGGACCAGAAAAGCAGCAGCGGCAGAAACCACGGTCGCCGAAATGACGCCGGAGGCGGCCCCCGCGATTCGACTGGCGGACGAGCAGGGCCAGGGCGGTGAAGCCGACGGCGAGCCCACAACCACCAGGGGCCGGCGCCGGCCAGCGAGGGAAGGGGAGGACGGCAAGCTGGCCTACGCCGCCGACCCTCACGAGAAGAAAAGCGTCAGCCTCAGCGACGTTCCCGGCGGACCGGAAATGCATCTGCTAAGGAGTCATAAATTCAAACAGATGCAGATCCGTTTTGACAACGGGCAGCCCGACGAGCACTACCTGGAGATGCTCAAGCAGGCCGGCTGGCGGGACCGTACCCAGGAGGAAGGGATATGGACCAAGCAGATCGATCCAAACGGCCGCTGGCAGTCCGTCGCGAAGATGGAGGAGGAGTTCAAGGACGTAGCCAACGCCATCCGCGCGCACAAGGGCCTGGGCCCTGTCCTGGAGCTCGGGGCGTAAGTGGTCCCGGCCGCCCGGCCGCGTTCGATTTCCTCGACACATCAACTAACTTAGTTAATTAACTTCATCGGAGACATTATGAGCAACACTGAAGAATCAGCCAATACAAAGCCGGCCCACAAGATCCGCAGGGCCGGTATCGAGGTCGCCATCTGGAGTCACACGGGCGACAAGGGCCCATGGTACAACGTGACGGTCAACCGCCGCTACAAGCAGGGGGAGGAGTGGAAGGACGGCGGCAGCTTTGGCGCCGACGACCTGCTCCCGCTGGCCAAGATGCTCGACGAGGCCGACACCTGGATCGCCAGCCAGCAGCGGCAGGCGAGGCAGAACGCCGCCTGATAGCGTCTCCGGATGGGCCGGGAGGGGGGAATCGCGACATTCTTGAAGTACGGCCGGGAGCACATGGCGGCTCTCGGCCGCAAGGGTTACATGGTCACCTGCGCCCGGTGGTTCGGCGGGGACGAGGCGGAGATGAATCGGTGGCTGCACCACCAGGCCGCGGAGCGGCAGATCGAGCGCATGGTCGCCGCCAAGCTCGACGCCCGGATCGCCGCCGGCGAGACCTGCGCCGTAAGCGTCCGAGATTACCAGGTCGGCGCGCGGGCGGGCCGACCTGGTTGGCCGCGCCGACCTCGAGGTGACGTCGCCTCTCCGCCGCTCACTTGACCGGGCGTCGATTCGCCCGCCGCTGATCCCGCCGCCGGGCCTTCTGGCGCGACTCCTCCAGGCGATAGCTCAGCACGTGCTCCGGGTGCGCCAAGGCCCAGCGGTCCGGTAGCAAGTCCGCCAGCCGATCCGGGCTCGCATCCACCGAGAGCTGCAAGATCACATCGCGCACGTACGCCCACGGCTCGAGCCGATGCCGCTTCGCTCCCGCGATGATCGTGCACAGCACCGCCGCTCGCGGGCCCGCTCGGGCACTCCCGAGGAACATCCAGTTCTTCCGGCCGATCGCCTGATCGCGCAGCCGGCGCTCCGATACGTTGTTGTCGATCGTCAGCCGGCCATCCTCGGTGTACCGGCACAACGCCTTCCACTGGTTCGACGCATACGTCACCGCCTGCGCCAGCGCCGACTTCGGCAGCAGGCGCGCGGACAGCCGATCCAACTCCTCGCGGAGTCGGTCCAGGACCGGCACCGCCTCCGCCTGGCGCAGCGCACGTCGCGCATCGTCATCCAACGGCCGAGCTCGATCCTCGACCTCGTAGAGCCGACGAATCATCTCGAGGATCAGCGACGCATCCGCCGGCGACGACGACCGCGCCTCGAAGAACTTCCGCCGCGCGTGCGCCCAGCAGGCCACCTCGATTGTCTGGGCATTCTGCTGTCTCCCTTCACGTCAGTTCTGAGTTCGGCGCGGTCGTGAGGTCTTGGGCCGCGGCGTCGT
>JAJPJC010000047.1 GCA_021324445.1 Isosphaeraceae bacterium | reverse complement strand
GCGATCGGGTTGCGGGCGCGGTCGTCGTCGTTTACGCATGGAGGGCCTCCTTTTGTGGCTACCCCCTTTCTACGCTCCCGGCCTCAGCTAAGTTTGCCATCCTAGAATTTTCAGAGGAACCCAGCGCCGTGAAGGCCTGATTGCATCGAAGCAGAATCCTCGCAAGAGGTGCCCAGCTCCCGAACGCTCGGTGTAAGAGCGGACAGCACCAGTTCGCCGCGCGCTGGTCGAGCTCTCGGGCGCGACCGCGTCTCGATCGCCCTGGCGCGGTCGGATGCTTTATGATGGGAGTCCTTGCTGGAACCGGCTTCCGGGACTCGAGGTCACGCTCATGACTCTCCTCTTCCTGCTGCTCCTCTCGGGCATCGATCTGATCCGCCCAGGGTCCGCGCCCACCGCCGCGGTCGCACCGGAGCGCGAGGAAACCCATCGCGTCGCCGCCGACGTGGTCCTCAAAGGCGGCACGCTGGTCGACGGCACCGGCGCGCCGGGCCGGCGGACCGATGTCGCCCTGCGGGGCGACCGGATCGTGGCGATCGGCTCGTTCGAGGCCGACCCCAAGGCCAAGGTCATCGATGCCTCGTCGCTGGTCGTCGCGCCCGGGTTCATCGACCTGCACACCCACTCCGACGCGGGGATCACCCAGCCGCGGACCCGGCTGAATGCCAATTACCTCACCCAGGGCGTGACCACGATTGTCACGGGGAACTGCGGCGGCGGCGTGCTCGACGTCGCCAAGTACTTCGCCGAAATCGACGCGCACGGAGCCGGCACCAACGTCATCCACCTGGTGCCGCAGGGGACCGTCCGCTCGGCGATCCTCGGCAATGCGGACCGCGTGCCGTCCCGGTCCGAGCTGGACCGGATGAAGAACCTGGTCGAGCGCGGCATGCAAGCCGGTGCCTGGGGCCTGTCCTCGGGGTTGATCTACGTGCCCAGCCGCTATGCCCGGACCGACGAGCTGATCGAGCTGGCCCGGGTCGCCCGCCGGCACGGCGGCCTGTATGCCTCGCACATCCGCAGCGAGGAGGCCGGGCTGCTGGAAGCGATCGACGAGGCGATCGCCGTCGGCAAGGGGGCCGGGGTGCCGGTGCACATCTCCCACCTCAAGGCCAATGGGAAAGCCAACTGGGGGCGGGCCGGCTCGGCGCTGGAGCGGATCATTGCCGCCCGCGCCGCCGGCCAGGTCGTCACGGCCGACCAGTATCCTTATGTTGCCTCGAGCACGCGACTGGCGGCGATGGTCGTCCCGCACTGGGCCATCCAGGGGAATGCCGAGGACTTCGCCCGGATCGCCGCCGACCCTATCCGCGGAGCGGAGCTGCGCCGCGAGATCCAGCTCGAGCTGGACCAGCGTGGCGGCGGTGCCTCGATCCGGATCGCGCGCTATGCGACCCATCCCGAGTGGAACGGGCTGGACCTGGTCGCGATCGCCCAGCAGAGCGGGGTGACCCCGCTGGAGGTCGTCCTGGACATCCAGCGGCACGGCGGCGCGCAGGCGATCAACTTCGGCATGAGCGAGCCGGATGTCCGTCAGATCATGCGCGAGGCGTTCGTCGCCACGGCCTCCGACGGCTCGACCCACCAGCCCGGCCGCGGCGACCGGCCCCATCCGCGCGCCTACGGGACCTTCCCCCGCAAGATCCGGTACGCGCTCGACGAAAACGTCCTCACGCTCGAGCAGGCGATTCGCTCGTGCTCGGGCTGGCCGGCCGAGGTCCTCGGCCTGCCCGACCGCGGCGTGATCCGCCCGGGCGCGATCGCCGACATCGTCGTCTTCGACCCGAAGACCTTCCGCGATGCGGCGACCTTCGAGCAGCCCACGCGCTACGCGCCCGGCGTGAAGTTCCTGTTCGTGGGCGGCGTCGCTCTGATCGCGGAAGGGAGGCTCCAGGTGGAACCAGGCTCCTCAGGCAAGCTGCCGGGCCGAGCCTTGCGGCTGCACCGGGACGGCCCGGTCGGGTTGATCGTCAGGGTGGGCCGGATCTGGACCGGGGACAAAGCTCATCCCTGGGCCGAGGCCCTGGCCGCGCGCGGCGGCGTTCTTACGGCTGTTGGCACTGCCGAGGAGGTCCTGCGCCTCCGCGGGCCGTCCACCCGTGTCATTGACCGGCCGGGAGCCTTCGCCATCCCGGGACTGATCGACGCTCATGGCCACATGGAGTCCCTGGGAGCGAGCCTCGAGGGGGTCGACCTGCGCGGGGTCGCGTCGCTCGAGGAGGTTGCCCGGCGGGTCAAGGCGCGGGCCGCGGCCGCGCCGGGCGATTCCTGGATCATGGGCCGGAACTGGGACCAGAGCCTCTGGCCGGGAGGCGCGTTCCCGACCGCCGCTGTGCTCGACGCGGTCGCCCCGCACTGGCCGGTCTGGCTCCGCCGGGTCGACGGCCACGCCGGCTGGGCCAATTCCGAGGCCATGCGGCGCGCCAAGGTCACCAGGGACTCCAAGGCTCCCTCCGACGGCCAGATCCTCCGCGACAAGGACGGCCAGCCGACGGGCGTCTTCATCGATGGCGCCATGGGCCTGGTCGGCCGCGTCGTCCCGCCGCCGACCAGGCTGGACGTCCGGCGCCGGCTGCTCGCGGCCCAGGAGATGGTCCTGCGGGCCGGCCTGACCGGCGTGCACGACGCCGGGATCTCGCGGCGCACGGCGGATGTCTATCGCGAGCTCGATCGCGAGGGCCGGCTGGTCGTGCGGATTTACGGCATGGCCTCACTCTCCGACGGGGGCGAGGTCGAGTTCGTCAGCCGTCCGCCCCAGCCCGGGCCCGCCGGGGCGCGGTTCGAGCTCCGGGCCATCAAGCTCTTCATCGACGGCGCGATGGGCTCGCGCGGCGGCTTGTTGTTCCAGCCTTACAGCGATGATCCAGGCAACTCCGGGTTGCTCCTGATCGATCCCAAGGTCCTGGAAGCGACGACCACCGCCGCCCTGCGTCACGGCTGGCAGGTCGCCACCCACGCCATCGGTGACAAGGGCAACGCGCTGGTCCTCGACGCCTATGCCGCCGCGCGGAAGGCAGTCCCCCAGCCGCGCGACCCCCGGCTGCGGATCGAGCACGCCCAGGTGGTCCGCAAGGAGGACGTCCGCCGCTTCGCCGAGCTGGACGTGATCGCCTCGATGCAACCCTCGCATGCCAGCGACGACATGCGCTGGGCTGACGCGCGGCTGGGTCCCGGCCGGGTCGACGGCGCCTACGCCTGGCGATGGTTCCTCGACGCGGGCGTCGCGATGGCCTACGGCAGCGATTTCCCCGTCGAGATCGTCAACCCCTTCTGGGGGATCTACGCGGCGATCACCCGGCAAGACCCCGAGGGCCGGCCCGCCGGCGGCTGGCACCCGGAACAGCGTCTCACCCTCGAGGAGGCCCTCCGCGGCTATACGGCCGGCTCAGCCTACGCGGCCTTCGCCGAGGAGCGACTCGGCATCCTCAAGCCGGGCTTCCGCGCCGACCTGACCATCCTCGATCGCGACCTGTTCCGGGTCCCACCCAACGAGGTGCTCCAGACCAAGGTCCTCATGACGATCATCGAGGGCAAGACCGCCTTCGTGGAGGAAAGCCAGTGAACGTTGAGCCGGCCCTGCCGGCCGGAACCGGCGGGTTCCTTGGCCGGGTGCGTCGCGGGCGGTTATACTGCGCGCTCCAAGATTCGAGGCTCCGAGAGCGGGTGAGTCGCGCGCGCCGCCGGGGCCGAGAGGGTTCGGGAGACCTCAAGACGATGATCGGCGCCGGCCTGGGTCTGTGGATCGTGGCTTCCTCTCTTTCGGCCGGAGGCGGCGCACCGCCCGCGGCGGCTCCTCGCTCGCTCGACGCGCGGCTGGTGTTCGAGCGGATTGCGGCCGAGCCCGAGATCGTCACACCCACCGGGATCGCGGTCGACCGCCGCGGCCGGGTCCTGGTCATCGAAAGTCACACCCACTTCCGTCCCAGGCGCTACAAAGGCCCGCCGGCCGACCGGATTCGCCTGTTCGAGGATCGTGATCGGGACGGCAAGCCGGAAAGCGCCGGCACCTTCTTCGAGGGCACCCGCATGACGATGAACCTGGCCGTGGCGCGCGACGGCTCGGTCTTCGTCGCGACCCGCAGCGCGGTGTATCGCCTGGAGGACCGCGATGGCGACGGCCGGGCCGACGGCACTGCCGGGGGCAAGGTCCCCGCGCCGATCGTCCGGCTCGACACCCCGGGCGACTATCCCCACAACGGGCTCTCGGGATTCGCGTTTGATTTCGCCGAGAATGTCTATTTCGGCCTGGGCGAGAACCTGGGCGCCGACTACCGGCTGATCGGCCGCGATGGGCGGACGCTCTCCGGCGGCGGCGAAGGGGGTAACATCTATCGGTGCCGGCCCGACGGGACGAAGCTCGAGCAGGTCGCGACGGGTTTCTGGAACCCGTTCCACATGGCGTTCGACGCCTTCGGACGGCTGTTCGCCGTGGACAACGACCCCGACTCGCGCCCGCCCTGCCGCCTGCTCCAGATCGTCGACGGCGGCGACTACGGCTACCGCTTTCGCAACGGCCGGCGGGGCCTGCACCCGTTCACCGCCTGGAACGGCGAGCTGCCGGGCACCCTGGGCATGGTCGCCGGCACCGGCGAGGCGCCGAGCGGTGTCGTCGCCTATGAGTCGGACAACCTTCCCCCCGACTACCGCGGGACGCTTCTGGTGACCTCCTGGGGCGACCACCGGATCGAACGGTACGACCTCCAGCCCCACGGCGCCTCGTTCCAGGCGAGTATGAGGACGGTGGTCGCCGGCGGCGACGACTTCCGCCCGGTCGGCATCGCGGTGGCGCCCGACGGCTCGCTCTACATGAGCGACTGGGTCGACAAGGACTACAACCTCCACGGCAAGGGGCGGATCTGGCGGCTGCGGAACGCGCGACCGGCTGACCGTGGGCGATCCTCGAGGCCATTGACACGGCTCGATGTCGAGCGTGACGAGCGAGCGCATTCCGTCGCCCAGGCATCGCTGGTCGCTGCGAGCGGACAGGACGACGAGTCGGTCGCCGGATTCCTCCAGGCCAAATCCCCGGACGTCCGCGCCCTGGCCGTGCGGATCGCGCCGGCCGGCCGGATCGATCTGAAGACGATCGCGGCCTCCGACGTCTCGCCGTTGGTCCGCGCCGAGGCGCTGCGACGCCTGGCCGACCCGGGTGCCAGGGGCATCCTCCTGAAGGCTCTCGGATCGGATGATCCGTTCCTCCAGCAGGCGGCGCGGCGGGGCTTGCAACATTCGCTCGACTTCGGTGCCCTGGTCGCGCTGGCCGGTTCGAAGGACCTGGCACCGGCCCAGCGGCTGGGCCTGCTGCTGATCCTTCGCGACGCGGATCGGCCGGAAGCCCGGGCGCTCCTGCCGAGGTTTCTGGCGGACTCCGACCCGTCGATCCGCTTCGCGGCCATCCAGTGGATTGGCGAGCATCGGCTGGAGTCCTACCGCCCCCAACTGCTGGCCAGCCTGACCGCGGGCTCGGCGACGCGGGAGTTGTTCGAGGCCACGCTGGCGGCCCTGGAGCAGCTCGACGGCCGGCGGCGGGATCCCCGCAACGAGCTGGCCGGCGAGGAATACATCGTTCGGCTGTTGAAGGACCCGCGCACGCCCTTGGCCGTGTTGCGTCGTGGCTTGCGGATGCTCCGGCCCGACCACCCAGCATTGACGCTCGCCCTCCTGAGGCGATTCCTGGCATCATCCGATGAACCCACCCGGATCGAGGCGGCGCGGAGCTTATCTCAGGGCGCGCTGGCCGGCCGATTCAAGGTCCTGGCCAGCCTGGCGGCGGACTCAGCCGCCCCTACCCCGCTCCGCGCCGAGGCAATCGCCGGACTGGCCGACGATGCACAGCGGCATCGCGACCAACTGCTGGAGCTGGCAACTTGCGGAGATGCCCTGTTGCGCCGCGAGGCACTCCGCAGTCTGCGCGGCGTCGCGATCACGGAGAAAGCCCTCTCGGTCCTCCGCTCCGCCAGCCGTGGGGATCTGGCGTCGCTCGATCTGATCGACCGGCTCGACCCGGGGAAATCGACGTCGATCGCGCACCCGGATACCGACACCCTCGACACCTGGCTCGGCCGCCTGGAGGGGCCGGCCGACCCATCGGCCGGCGAGCGGGTTTTCTATCATTCGAAGGGCCCGGGCTGCTTCCGCTGCCACCAGGTGGACGGCCGTGGCGGTCGCGCCGGGCCGGAGCTCTCCACCCTGGCCTCCACGACCGATCGCCGCCGCCTGATCGAATCGATCCTGGCACCCAGCCGGGAGATCGCGCCCCAGTTCGTCGCCTGGAGCGTGGCCAGGACCGACGGGACCGTCTTCACCGGCATCCTGCTCGACCAGGCGCCCGACGGCGGGCTCATCTTCGCCGACTCCCAGGGCCGCCGGATCGCGATCAAGTATGACGACATCGCCGAGCGCAAGCCGCAGGCGACCTCGATCATGCCGGCGGACCTGGCCCGAGCCATGACGATCCAGGAGTTCCGGGACCTCCTCAGCTTCCTGGAGGATCGGAAGGAGGTGCGAGGGATCAATCCCCTGCCGGCAAACGATCGTTGAGCCGATCCTGAATGCGACCTGCGGCCGCGATCCAAGAGGAATGGCAGATTCCAGATTCCAAATTCCAGATTCTTTCCCCTTTGGAATTTGGAATCTGTCATCAGGATCACCTCGCTTTGGAATTTGGAATCTGTCATCAGGATCACCTCGCTTTGGAATTTGGAATCTGTCATCAGAATCATCCCCCTTTGGAATCTGGAATCTGGAATCTGGCATCGGGAATTGCCAAGACGCGCGCACGGCGCGAAGATCCTCCGCAGTTCGACTCTCCGAAACTTCAGAATCGAGGCGGTCATGCAACGCATCCCGCGAGATCAGGCCCGCAAGTTTGCGTTCGATTGGCGTGACGAACCGCTGCTGCGGGTCGAGCCGGGCGAGTCGTTCGAAGTCGAGACCTTCGACGCGAGCGATGGTTACATCCGGACCGAGGCGGACAAGGCGATTCCGGCGCGCCGGCCAGGGTTCGACCGGGTCCCACCCCTGGTCAATCCGATCGCCGGACCAATCTGGGTCGAGGGGGCCGAGCGCGGCGACGCCCTGGTGATCGCGATCGAGGACATCGAGGTGGACGACTCCTCGTGGATCGCGATCGGCCCGCGACGGGGGCCGCTGGGCGAGTCCACGCGCTGGCCGGAGCTCTCCAGCGGATACACCACCAAGGTCTTCCGTCACACGCCGGGACCCAGCGGCACGACCCGCGACGGGACGCTCCACTTCGACGACCGCCGGTCCTGGCCGATCACGCCGTTCCTCGGCACGCTGGGGGTTGCGCCCGATCGCGAGGTGACCACCAGCAATGACGGCCAGGGGGAGTGGGGCGGCAATCTCGACATCCGCGACGTCGCGCCCGGGAACAAGATCCTCCTGCCGATCTTCCACCGGGGCGCGCGGTTCTACCTGGGCGACGTCCACGCCAGCCAGGGCGACACCGAGTTCACCGGCACTGCCGCCGAGACCAAGGCTACCGTGCGCTTGCGGCTCGAGCTGAAGAAAGGGCATCGCATCCCCGGGATGCGGATCGAGAAGCCGGCCAGCCTGGTGGCCGTCCATGCCGAGAAGCCGCTGGACCTCGCCGTCGAGACCGCGACGACCCACTTGATGGACTGGCTGATCTCCGAGTATGGCTTGACCCCGATCGACGCCTATTGCCTGGTGAGCACCTGCCCCGATTTCCGCATCAACGTCTACCAGATGTGCCGGATCCGGAACCTGCGCCCCGTGGCCGGCGCCGAGATCCCCAAGACGTACGTGCTGGGAGGATCGCCGTGAATCCCTTCCGTGCGACGCTCGCCGTTCCCAAAGCCGCGCGGCGCCCGCCCGCCCCGCCCCCCGAAGGGTCTCTTCGGCAACCGGAAGGAGTTCAGCGCCGACCGGCTGGGCTCGCTGTCGCGCTGGGCGCGGGAGTACGGCAATCTTGTCTCGGCCCGCTTCGGCCCGAAGCGGATCCTCTTCGCCAACCATCCCGAGCTGGTCGAGGAGGTCCTGGTCCACCAGAATCGGAAGTTCATCAAGCACTATCGTCTACGGCAGGCCAGGTCCACGCTCGGTAACGGGCTCTTGACCAGCGAGGGGGAATTCTGGCGGACCCAGCGCAAGCTCGCCCAGCCGGCGTTCCACCGCGACCGGGTCGCGGCCTATGGACGGATCATGGTCGAGTTCACCGAGATGAGCCAATCACCTTTTCAGCCACTCTCTCCAGCACGGATCCCCAGCTCCTCGAGCTTGCGGTAGAGCGAAGAGAGGCCCAGTCCCAGCCGGCGGGCGGTCTCGCGCTTGTCGTCGCCGCAGTCGCGGAGCACGCGCTGGATGTGCTGGCGCTCGTAGTCCCGGACGGCCTGGCGGAGGTTGTCCCCAGAGCCGTCCGGGTCGCTCTCGACGATCAGGCCGGGCGGGAAATCGTCGGGGGTCAGGATGGGGCCCTCGCTGAGGATCACGGCGCGTTCCAGGGCGTTGTCCAGCTCGCGGACGTTCCCGGTCCAGGGTGCGGCCATCAGGCCGCGGAGCGTCGCAGGATCGACGCCGTCGACGCGCTTGCCCAGGCTCTGGGCGTGCCGGGCCAGCAGGACGGCGACCAGCTCCGGGATATCCTCGCGGCGGTCGCGCAGCGGCGGGAGGTGGATCGTGACCACGTTGAGCCGGTAGAACAGGTCGGCCCGGAACCGATGGGCGGCGACCTCGGCGGTCAGGTCCTTGTTGGTCGCCGTCAGCAGCCGGGCCTGAAACGACCGGGGCCGCGTGGCGCCGACGGGGAGGACCTCCTTGTTCTCGATGGCGCGGAGCAGCTTGGCCTGAGTCGACCACGACAGCTCGCCGATCTCGTCGAGGAAGACCGTGCCCGCGCCGGCGGCCAGGAACAGCCCGGCGTGGTCGCGATCGGCGCCGGTGAACGCGCCTCGGACGTGGCCGAAGAGCTGGTTCTCCAGCAGGTCGTGGGGAATCGCCGCGCAGTTGACCGCCAGGAAGACCTCCGTGGGGGCCGGTCCCTGAGTATGGAGTGCCCGGGCCACCAGTTCCTTGCCGGTCCCCGACTCGCCGGTGATCAACACGGTGCTCCGCGTCGGCCCGACCTTGCGGATCAAGGTCTTGACCGCCGTCATCGGCGGGCTCTCACCCACCAGGGCACCGAGGTCGGCCGGGGCGTGGAGCTGGCGGCGGAGGGCCTGATTCTCCAGCAGCAAGCGGCGATAGCCGATCAGCCGCTCGATCTTGGCCAGCAGGTCCTCGAAGAGGACCGGTTTCATCAGATAGTCCTGGGCGCCCCGGTGGAAGGCCGCCACGGCGTTCTCGACCGTGGCATAGGCGGTGATCATGATGAACAGCGTCTCGGGACGGATCCGCAGCGCGCGGTTCAAGACGCCCAGCCCATCGCCGCCGGGCAGTTGCACGTCGCAGAGGACGACGTCCGGCTCGAACGACTCGACCAGGGCCAGCGCCGCGGCTCCGTCCAGGGCCGTCGCCACCTCGTAATGCTCTCCCTCAAGGAACTCCTTGAGCGTCCCGGCGATGACCTCCTCGTCGTCGACGATCAGGATTCGCCCCCGCGCGGTCCCCGGCGCGGCGCCTGGGACACAACGATCCGGTTTCTCGGGCGCGAGCGTCTTCATCGCGAGTCGTCTCCGCCGGCCATCGCGGCGAGCAGGGCCGCATCCCGCCGCGGCGCCTCATCGTCGGGACGCCATTCGGCGGTCGTCGACGGCTCCAGCGGGAGCCGGACGAAGAACGTCGAGCCCTGGCCGAGCTCCGAGCGGTAGCTGAGCGTCCCCGCGAAATCTTCCAGGATCTGCCGGCAGACGAACAGCCCCAGCCCGGTGCCATGGGGCTTGGTCGTGAAGAAGGGCTGGAACAGCCGGCAGCGGTCGGCCGGCGCGATCCCCCGGCCGTCATCGTCGATGCTCAGCACGAGCCAACCGCCTTCCCTGACCGCAGCCACGCGGATGGCCCCCTGCTCCTCGGTCGCGTCGATGGCATTCAAAACCAGGTTGAGGACCACCTGGGTGAGGTAATCGCGCACCACCAGGACCGGCGGTAGATCGGCCGGGATCTCGGTCATGATCGAACGCTGCTTGGTGCGATGATAATACTTGGCGATCCCCAGCGCCTCGTCGACCACCTCGCCCACGCGGACCCGGGTGACGACCCGGGACGCCGGCCGGGAGAAGTCGACCAGCTCGCGGATGGTGCGCTCGATCCGGTGCAACTGGCGCCCGGCCAGGTCGAGCTTCTCGGCCGTGTAGGGGTCCGGGCCGCGCCGCTTGAGCATCTGGATGAGTGAGCTGAGGGCGGTCAGCGGATTGCCGACCTCGTGGGCGATGCCCGCCGCCAGCAAGCCGAAGGCGGCCATCTTCTCCTGCTGGATCACCCGGGCCTGCGAGGCGCGCAAGGCGTCGGTCCGCTCGGCAACCCGCTGCTCCAGGTCCTCACGCGCTTGAGCCAGCTCCGCGTTCAGCTCGGCGAACTCCTCACCGGCGGCCCGGAGCGAACCCGCCAGCGACGAGCTGGCCCAGGTCACCCAGGTCATGATGGTCAAGGTCAAGAGCAGGCTCGACTCCGGCCGCCCGGAGTTTCCCAGGATCCAGGAGAGGGTCCCCAGGCTCACGCCGTGGAACGCCAGCGTCCACCAGGCCACTTCGGCCCGGTTCCGGATCGAACAGCAGATCAGGGAGAGCAGGAAGTACCAGCGGAACGGGCTGTCGAGCCCCGTGTCATGATAGCACAAAAGCGCGATGAACACCGACTCCATCAGCGAGACGAACCGGGGCCAGCCCTTGAGGATCACCTCGCCCATCCGCCAGAACGCCAGGTCCAGCGCGGCGTAACCGGCCCCCAGGGCCAGGAAGGCGCGGACCGCCCAGGGATCGCGCAGGCCGGTCCGGGTCTGGACCAGGATGTAGCCCATCACGATGCCGAACCAGCGGAGCTGCACCACGGTCGACTCGGCCGCCAGCTCCCAGCGCGACCGTTCGCTTGGCTCCGCCGTCATCGCACGCGTTCTCCCTCCCAGCCACTCCCAGGGGAATCCGCCGCACCGGTCGCGCCGGGTCAGCGACCTGAGCGCGCCCCCTGCCCTATTCATTATAAGCTGCGACCGTCGCGGATCACTACGGACCCGGCCCGGCCTTCCGGATCAGGACCGACGTATCGGCCATGCCCGCGACCAATCGACTGCCGTCGGGGGTGAAGGCCAGGGCCGGCGTGCGGGTCGGCGGCGTGGTGATCGTCCTGACTTCGCGGCCGGTCGCGACTTCGTAGAGGCGGATCTGCCCTCGCTCCCAGCCAACGGTCGCGGCCAGGGTCGTGCCGTCCGGTGAGAAGGCCAGCGCCCAGACTTCCGAGTCCGGCACGGCGATCCGCAGCCGCTCCTGGCCCGTGCGGCTGTCCAGCAGCACGATCGTGCCACTGGTCTGATGTCTCACCCATCCCCCGGTGAGCGTCCGCTGGCCTTCACCGAGCCGCTTGGATGCGGTAAATCGGCGACTCCTGGCGATATCGAACGGTCCCGAGCCACAGTTCCGCACCGGTTGGCAGGAGATCGCCGTAGAGGTCCTGCCTCGGATTCGGGACCGCCGGAGCCGCGGCGGCGGACGCGGCAACCTCGCGAGGTCCGACGCTCTCGCGTGGATCGCGGTCGGCTCAATGGAGTAGTCCCGCCGCCTGACCGGACGTCCCCCTTGCCCGACCCCGGCCGAAGGCGTTAAGTTTGGAACTCGACTGGCAGCGAAACCCCCATAGAATTGGGACGATTCGCCCCAGAGGTACTTGTCCAGAGGTAGCGACCAGGCCCGCATGCAATTGAGCAGCCACGGGTTGAGGGATCGCGGAGGAGGCACCAGTGCCGAACAACCTTGACGCTCTGCTGGCGCGCGCCAAGTCGATCCGGGAAGACATCCTGCGGATGACGACCGAGGCCGGCTCGGGGCATCCCAGCAGTTCGCTTTCGGCCGTGGAGGTCATGACGGCTCTGTATTTCGGCGGTTTCTTGCGGCACGATGCCAAGAACCCCCGCTGGCCCGACCGCGACCGCTTCATCCTCTCCAAGGGCCACGCGGCGCCGGTGCTCTACGCGGTCCTGGCCCAGGCCGGCTACTTCCCGCACGACCAGATCATGACCCTGCGCAAGCTCGACAGTCCGCTGGAGGGTCACCCCAACATGAGGCGGCTCCCGGGCGTGGAGGCTTCGACCGGCTCGCTGGGCCAGGGACTCTCGCAGGGTGTCGGTCACGCCTTGGCTGCGCGGATCGACCAGAAGAGTTACCACACCTATGTCATGACCGGCGATGGCGAGCTGGACCAGGGACAGAACTGGGAGGCCGCGGCCGCGGCCGCCAAGTATCAGCTCGACAACCTCACGCTGATCGTCGACCGCAACCACTACCAGCAGACCGGCGCCGCCGAAGAGGTCTTGAACATGGACCCGATCGACGGCAAGTTCGCCGCCTTCGGCTGGAAGACCCAGGTCATCAACGGCAACGACATGCGCGAGGTCCTCAAGGCCCTCGACCGGGCCAACGCCGTCCAGGGGTTGCCCACCTGCATCGTCGCGCTAACTCACAAAGGTCAGGGAATCCTCAACGTGCTCCGCAAGCTGGGTGACGTGAATTTCCATGGCAAGCCCCTGCCGGCCAAGAACCTCGATGAGGCCCTGGCCGAGGTCGCCGCCGGCGGGGAGTAGGTCGCTCCAAGTGGCAAGTGGCAAGTGGCAAGTGAAGATCGGGCCGGGCACCCGGAGGATCGCAAAAACCGCAACTGACGAGCAACTGAACGTGCGACCGTTCTTTAACTTGCCACTTGCCGCTTGCCACTCCGTAAAGAGCCACTTGCCACTCAGTAAAGAAAGGTGATGAGTCATGGCAGGAGCTTCCTCCGGCGTGCAGACCAAACGCGAGCTGGGCAAGGCGACGCGCGACGCGTTCGGCAGGGCGCTCGAAGCCCTCGGGGCGGATCATCCTCACATCGTCGTCGTCGACGGCGACGTGGGCAACTCGACCCGGACCGAGTGGTTCGGC
>JAJPJC010000350.1 GCA_021324445.1 Isosphaeraceae bacterium | reverse complement strand
TGTTGTAGGGTGGGTGAAACCCACCGATCTTCAAGCCCGCCAAGGTCTTCCGGTGGTGGGTTTCACCCACCCTACAACGGTTAGACCAGGCTTGTGGAACAGACTCTAGAGAAATCGGGCGGACACCTACGGTTCGCCAGGTAGCTCGTCGATCGAGCCATGGCCTCAACTCCCTCACTAGGAAGTTCGGCGGGTACTTGGCCTTCAAGACTGCTGCAATCGAGCATCTGCTGGATACCTGTGCCGACCTGAACGATTCGGAGCGGCACACGCTCCGGGCAGAGCTCGAAGAGCTAAAGGAGGAGCCAGAAGTGTCTATCGAGCAACCATCTCCGCACCATCGTGGAAGGCACTTGGGGTTTCGGGCCTTTGCATTCGTCCCTACCTATGAGAATGAAGTGGTTTCACTCTTTTCGGCAATCGCAGACGAACTTGGGTTTGAAATTGTTGCACAACGTCCGGCCTTCCCAGACTGTGAAGCTCGTAGGCTTGTTGATCGCACTCGAGGGAGATATCACAAGTGCCTTATCGAGTTTGAACTCAGGAGTTCAGACTATCTTCGGCACAAACACCCGATCCGCGGCTGCGATCTGACTGTCTGTTGGGAGCATGACTGGCCTGAATGTCCCATCGAGATACTTGGACTAGGACGTGAGATCAGGCGCCTTCCCGGCTGGAAATAGCGCGACAGTCCTTCCTCATCAGCGTTCATCTTCATCGAGTTTCCACGAGGGATACTCTACGAGCAGCCATTCCTCCTCACGGTCCGACCAGGAAAGTAAGACGGTCCTCCTCTTCTGAGGATTATCCCGCTCAAGAACCTCATCGAGGTGCTGCCACTTGATCGCGAGTCCGGCTGATTGCGCCGGCGCCGAGATTGGCTTGATGGGGTAGATCACCAGATCCCTCTGGCAGCGGCGCAGCTCCTCGGATAATTCGCCACTGGGACACGGGAAATCGAGCTTTCCCGTGAGACGAGGATCGCCGTCGACCATCCACCAGGTATCAGGCTCCCGGTCCAGCCACTTCGCGAAGTCGGACGGCTTGATGATGTAGTGAAGTCGTACATGGGTGCTCATCGTGGGTCCTCCTAATCGGCCGCGCCTTTCATGGATACGAAGCTGGCGGGGGCCAGGTCGAGCGGATCCTGCCTCCCCAGCATGCCTGACAGCTCTCAGAGCTGCACGAGCGAACCATACGTCTCGGGCCGACGGTCGCGGAAGAACTGCCAGGTGTTGCGGACTTCGCGGATCAGGTCGAGGTCGAGGTCGGCGATCACGACGTCGTCGGCGTCGCGGCGGCCGACGGCGAGCATCTGGCCGCGCGGGTCGCAGAAGTAGCTCTGGCCGTAGAACTCGCCGATCCGCCAGGGCTCCTCGTAGCCGGGCCGGTTGATCGCGCCGACGAAATAGCCGTTGGCGACGGCGTGCGCCGGCTGCTCGAGCTTCCACAGGTACTCGGAGAGCCCGGCGACCGTCGCCGAGGGATTGAAGACGATCTCCGCCCCGTTCAGGCCCAGGCACCGCGCCCCTTCCGGGAAATGGCGGTCATAGCAGATGTAGATCCCGACTCGTCCGACTCGGGTCTCGAAGACGGGATAGCCCAGGTTGCCGGGGCGGAAGTAGAACTTCTCCCAGAATCCGGGCGCGCAGTGGGGGATGTGCATCTTGCGGAACTTGCCGAGGTACCGCCCGTCGGCGTCGATCACCGCCGCCGTGTTGTAGTAGACGCCAGTCAGATCTTCCTCGTAGACCGGCACGATCAGCACGATCTCGTGCTTGCGGGCGAGCTCGGCCATCAGCCGTGTGGTGGGGCCGTCCGGGACGCGCTCGGTCAGCTCGTACCACCTGGCTTGCTGCTCGGCGCAGAAATAGGGGCCGTAGAACAGCTCCTGCAAGCAGACCACCTGTGCGCCCTTGCCGGCGGCCTCGGCGAGCAGGGCGACGTGCTTGTCAATCATCGCCCTCTTGACCGTGGCCACCGGCGAGGTCGCCGGCTCGCAGAGCGTGGCCTGGATCAGTCCGCCCCGGACAATTCGCGGCATGGCGGCTCGACTCCCACATCAGGACATTCTGAGGACTCCAACGATGCTACCGGGATGATGGATCGAATTCCAGTCGAGCCGATGGGCAGGCGGACGATTCGCGCGCTCGGACTTTCTGGCGCCGGGGTATCCATTGTAAAATATCCCTGGAATCTCTCCTCTGGAGGACCTTGCGATGATGAGTACCCAGCCCGAGCTCCAGTCCCGCGATCGCGTCAAGATGCTGGTCGGTGGCCGCTGGGAGACGAGCCGATCGGCACGCCTGGGCCCTGTGTACAACCCTTCGAACGGGGGCGTGATCGCCGCGGTTCCGTTCTGCACGACGGACGAGGTCGATCGGGCCGTCCAGGCGGCCGCGGCGGCGCTGCCGGCCTGGGCCGAGACGCCGGTCGTGGAGCGGGCACGGGTGATGTTCCGGTTCCGCGACAAGATCGCCGCGAACACCGAGGAGCTCGCGAGCCTGGTCACGCGCGAGCATGGCAAGACGCTCGCCGAGGCCCGGGCCTCCGTCCAGCGCGGCATCGAGGTCGTCGAGTTCGCCTGCGGGGTCCCCAGCCTGATCATGGGCCAGTCGCTGGCGAATCTCGCCCGGCAAGTCGACTGCCAGACGATCCGCCACCCAGTCGGCGTCTGCGCGGGCATCACCCCGTTCAACTTCCCGGTGATGGTCCCGCTCTGGATGTTCCCGATCGCGATCACCTGCGGCAACACGTTCGTCCTGAAGCCGTCGGAAAAAGTGCCGCTGTCGGCGGTCCGGCTGGGCGAGCTGCTGATGGAATCGGGATTGCCCGAGGGGGTCTTCAACATCGTGCACGGCGACCGCCAGGCGGTGGACGCCCTGCTGGCGCATCCCCTGGTCCGCGCCGTCTCGTTCGTCGGCTCGACCCCGGTGGCCCGGCAGATCTACGAGACCGGCACGCGCAACGGCAAGCGCGTCCAGGCGGCCGGCGGGGCGAAGAACCACCTGATCGTCATGCCCGACGCCGACCTCGACCAGGCGGTCGGGGCGCTCCAGCTCTCGGCCTTCGGCTGCGCCGGCGAGCGGTGCATGGCCGGCAGCGTGGCAATGCCGGTCGGCGGCGTCGCCGACGCCCTGGTCGAGCGGCTGCACCAACGCGCCAGCCAACTCAAGGTCGGACCGACCGACGGCGGCGCCGAGGTCGATATGGGGCCCGTGATCACCCGCGAGCACCTCGAGCGCGTGGCCGGCTACATCGACATCGGCCGCCGCGAAGGCGCCGAGGTCGTCCTCGACGGCCGATCCGCCATGCCCGATCGCGGCGGCGGCTTCCTGATCGGCCCGAGCGTCCTGGATCGCGTCGAGCCCGCCATGAGAGTCTGGCGCGAGGAGATCTTCGGCCCGGTCCTCTCGGTCGTCCGCGTCGACGACCTGGAGCAGGCCCTGGCGATCGGCCGCGATTGCCCCTATGGCAACGGTGCCTCGATCTTCACCCGGAGCGGATGGGCGGCGCGCCAGTTCCAGCAGTACTTCAACGCGGGGATGATCGGGATCAATATCGGCGTCCCCGCCCCCATGGCCTGGTTCCCGTTCACCGGCTGGAACGGCTCGTTCTTCGGCGATCTGCACATCCAGGGCACCGAGGCGATCCACTTCTACACCCAGCAAAAAATGACCATGACGCGCTGGTTCGAATCGCCCCGTGACTCGCACCACGACCCCGTCTGGAAGACGGGCAAGGGATGAGGCGTCACCCAAGACGCTGACCGGTCTGCGGCCGGAGCCGAGACGCGAAGATCGATGCAAGCATCCGTGGTGGCGAGCCTTCTTCGACAAGGCCCACTGCGATTGATTTCGCCGCCGGCTAAGCTCTCCCTCACAGGGAGAGCGAGCCAGGCCGCTGAACTCGGAGGTCATGTGCTTCAAGTGAGGATGAAATCAACATGGCCCGATCGCTTGGCGGGACTCGAACAGATTCTCTCGCCGGAGACCGTTCGCCAAGCCCTGGAAACGACCGGCCGCACCATCCCCGCCGGTACAAGGGCTGATCCTCCGACCGATCCTCAACCTGGCTGACGGCTCGTACCTGGCCAAGATTTATCGGTCGGCGGCCGCTCGTGAGAAGCATCGTGAGGGGATCACCGTCCGCGTGATCCGCTACACGTTGGACGACCCGCAACGGGTCGGTCACGGCCAGGTCCATACCCTGATCACCAACCTCTTCGATGAGCAGCTTTATTCCGCTCAAAAATTGATCATGTTGTAACACCAGAGGTGGGAGCAGGAGCTGGTCTATGACGAGCCGAAGACCCCTCACGATCCGCGGCGCGCGACCAAGCCGGCGCATTTGCGGAGCGGGACTTCCGCGGGCGTGATCCAAGGATCCAAGAGATCTATGCCCTCTCGCTGGGTCATTTCGTGACGCGGGCGCTGATGTTCCAGGCCGCGGCGACGGTGGGCCGGGACCCGGATCGGCTGTCGTTCCTGGGCTGCTTCCAGATCCTGAAGTAAGTGCCGCTTGCCGGAGTGCCCCAGCGCCACACCTCAGGGCCTGGAGGCGTGGTATCAGGGCTTGCTCTGGGAGCTGCAGCGGGAGCGCACCGATGATGAGGTGCGGCGCAACCGGATCAATCCCCGGGTGGTCAAGCGAAAGATGTCGAAATTCAAGCAGAAACGACTGGAGCATCGGCGGCTTCGGCCTTTGAAGAAAAGCTTTGCCGAGACGGTTGGTCTGCTTCGTTAAACGGTATTGGATTTAAGGCACAGAAACGCAAAAAGCCCGGCCCCCCACGAGGGGGCCGGGCACAGCCAGGGAGAACGACGCTTGCTCGTGATTCGCGGTGTCGGATCAACTCCCGCATCGAAGGGCCGGCCACCAGGGAGTCGGGAGTGGGTTGCGCGGTTGCCTGCGTCCAACCTTGGTGCCTGACGGCCTTGGCGTTGGACTCGTTTTTCGGTAAAAGCAGGCGGCGTGCCAGGATGAGCCCGCGCCAAGGCCGGCGCAAGCGTTTCTTGCGTAAGTTCCTGTAGATCCTTACGTTATGCCATAAACACCCAAGAGCTTAAGTCAGGTTCGGCCAGTCCATTAGAGGAATCGCTCGCGCGCTCTGTAAGCACGCGCGTCGAGTTTCCAGGCGGTCGGACTGGATGAGGACAGTACAGAGCCGGCGCGGGCTGGCACCGGGCACGGGCCTGCCTCTGCCGGCCGAGAACAAAAGACCATGCCGCCAACCGCACGCAACCCCGTTGCCTGGATCGTCCTGATTGCCCTGACCTGCGTCCTGGGGCTCGGCTCGCGACGCTATGCCCCCCATCTCCCTGGCTGTGTCGCCCAGTACGCGGGTGACACGTGTTGGGCCTTGGCTCTCTTCCTCGTTCTGGGCTGGATTCAGCCCCGGGTCTCGACCGGTCGGATCGCCACTCTCGCGCTGGCCGGCTCGGTCCTGGTCGAGGTGAGTCAGTTGTATCATGCACCCTGGATCGACGCGGTCTGCCAGACCACGATGGGCGGCCTGGTATTGGGTTATGGCTTCCTCTGGAGCGACCTGGCCTGCTACGCCGTGGGAATTGGCCTCGGGGTGGTCCTGGAGCGGGGGATCTCCCGAATTCATCGCTTGTGGACGAACTGGGTGACCTGGCCGTTGTAGTAAACCACGACGGGGTCGCGGGGTGTCGCGCCGCCCAGGTTGGAGTCGACCGACCGACCTAACGCCGCCATGATGGCCTTCTCATCGGCCACCAGCTCTTGATGCTCGGCGGCGGTGACATGGGCTTCGCGGGCAACCACCTGCATCTGCGTCACGGTCGTCTCTTCAAGCCCCTGGACGGTGGGATCCATGATCGTCGCATCATAAAGGGCATTGCCCAGTTGCTGCTCCAACTGGTTCCACCCGGCGCTTCCAATCTTGGTGGCGATGAACGCCTGGTCGAGCACGTCCTGAAGCTCAACCAGCTCCGGCGTGACCTCTGACGGCGCAACGTCAGCGGATTCGATCGATTGGGCGAGCTCCGCCCCATCACCCTGCAAGTTCTCGAACTGGGCCGGTGTGACGCGGGAGGACTGCTCGACCTTGCGCAAGTCGCTGGTGTACTTGGCGTAGGCCGATCCCGCTCCGCTCGACAGCACGCCCGCGGCCGTGGCCACTTCCGCGGCTCCGGGGGAGAGAAAGCCGGCGAGCGGGGAGCCTCCCTTCGATAAGAGCTGGCGCCCCTCCAACCGGTCATACCCCGGTCTCATCTGGACCGGAGTCCGGCGTCTGATCCAGAGACCGGCGTCCGCCCGACACCGAGAGACATTCCTCTCCCCAGAGACGTGCCGCATCGCCTCCTCCATGATCAGACCAACCCGCCTGACTCCCCGCTCGGCGCGACCCGCCATGCGGATCAACCCGCAGATTCTCTCCAATCCGTATTGTTCGTCATTTCCTGTTCGAACGAGCAGGAATTCGTCCCCAGTCGCGCAACCGTCCCGGAGAAACCAGCGGCAACGCCCCCTCCCTTTTTCGAATCGACCCCGAACAGTTCGGAGAGAGCCCATGAGAGATTATTCGTCGCATCGGCTTTGTTGCACAAGGGTTATGCCGAAAGCCAATAGGAACCAACCCTGCGGACATCCGGATAAGCTCGCGCTGCGGGTTTGGACGTTTCTCAATACAATCCGGATCGTCGTGCCCGACGAGCTCGATGAGAAGCCAGCCGTGACCGAAACGACCGGCCGCTCCCAAATCCCAGACTTCGACAGCGTGTGCACCATGTTGGCAAGCTGCACCTTTCGGGCTGTTTGTAGGATGTCGCGAACCTACGACGATCCAGGTTAAGATGGACATCTCGAACCGTCGATATTGGCGCGCAGAATGTGGGTAAAGAGGAACAGGGGGAGAGACGCACGCCATTCGTGGGATGGGCTGGATGGGGAATCAGGCTCCAGAAAGGAAATCGTCTCGATGAAGGTCATGGTCCTGGGGTGGGATGGGGCGACGTGGGACGTGCTGGAGCCGCTGGTTCAGGACGGTTTCTTGCCCAACCTGGGTCGGCTACGGGAGCAAGGGGCCTGGGGCTGCTTGCGTTCGGTGTTCCCCCCGCTGAGCCCGGTGGCCTGGACGGGGGCGATGACCGGGAAGAATTCGGGGAAGCACGGCATCTTCGAGTTTGTGGAACACGGTCATGATCCGCTGGGAGGCCGCGTCAACTCCTCGCGCACGATCCAGGCGAAGCTGTTGTGGGAGATCGCCGCGCAACATGGGAAGAAGACGGTGGCCGGCGGCGTGCCCATGAGCTACCCGCCGCGGCCGTCGCCGCGGTTCCCCGGGTTTTTCCTGGGGGATTTCCTCAGCCCGGTCGCGGCCGGCGATTTCAGCAGCGACCCGGCGCTCTTCGCCGAGCTGGAGCGGGTGGTCGGTCCGTATCGCCCCTGGGCGACGACCATCCACGACGGCGGGAACGAGTCGGCCGTACTCGACGACCTTCAGGACTTCCTGGAGCAGCACCTGCGCACCATCGAGTTCTTGATGGATCGTTGCGATTGGGATCTGTTCCTCTTCGACGTGATGGCCACGGACCGCTTGCAGCACGAGTTGTGGCACGTCTGGGACCTGACCCACCGCGCGGCCCGCGGTCGCCAGCGCGAGCTGGCGGCGCTCCGGCCCCGGCTGATCCACTTCTGGCAGACGCTGGACCAGGGCATCGGTCGCATCGAGGCCCGGCTGCCCCACGACGCGGCGCTGGTGATCCTCAGCGATCACGGCTTCGGGCCGATCGAGCACTATGTGAATTTCAACGTCTGGCTCCTGGAGCGGGGAGACATCGCGCTCCAGGACACAATCTACGTCAAGCAGAAACACTGGTGCTACCGGCGCGGGATGACGCCCGAGTGGATCTACGGCGTGATGAGCCGGCTCGGGCTGGGCAGCCACCGGGTCAGCCGGTTCCGGGGCAAGCAAGCGAGCCTGGTCGACCGCCTGGGCGAGTCGCTGTTCCTCTCGCGCCGGCACATCGACTGGTCGCGGACGCGCGCCTACGCCCAGGGCAACTTCGGCCAGATCTTCCTGAACCTCAAGGGAAGGCAGCCGCGGGGGTGGGTGGCCCCGGAGGATGCCCGTCCTCTGCTCGAGGACCTCAAGGCCGGCCTGCGGACGATCCTCCATCCCGAGACGGGCCGGCCCCTGGTCGAGCAGGTCTACGAGCGCGACGAGCTGTATGACGGTCCGCACGCCCAGATGGCGCCCGACCTGACCGTGGTGCTCAATGACTGGCGCTATCGCACGATCGGCTTGCACGACTTCACGACGCACCGGGTGATCTCGCCGGCGTTCGGGCCGACGGGCGACCATCGGATGGAAGGGATCCTGCTGGCTTCCGGGCCGGCGTTCCGGACCGGGGCCGTGCCGTGCCACGCCGAGCTGCTGGACATCGCCCCCACCGTGCTCCACCTGCTGGGCATCCCGGTCCCGGGCGACATGGACGGCCGCGTCCTGACCGAGATCCTCGAACCGGTGCCGACAGCGTTCGATCTGCCCGTCGGCGCGTCGGCCCTGGCCGCGACCGGCTCCCACGTCACACCCGCACCGTCGTTCGACTCGCCCTATACCGCCGAGGAGGACGCCGCCATCCAGCAGCGGCTCGCCGACCTCGGCTATCTCTGAGCCGTGGCCGCGATCCAATCGCGAATCCGGTCCTCCAGGACGAGAACCTCCGGGCAATTCTGGCGGACCCTGGCGTAGTTGCGCGCGGCCTGGGCGCCGAGGATTCTGCGCCCGCCATGGGGTTCGTTGATTAATCCTCGATCTCGGACGATCGGCTTGAAGTAAGGCTCCTTGGCGTCGCGCTCGCTTCGGATCGCCTCCCACGACCATTGAGGCCTGAGCTTCCAGTCAATTCCGGCCAGAGCCCACACCTCGACCTCTTGCCAAGCGTGCTCGGCGAGGAAACACCGCCGCGGGTACTGAAGTATTTTCTTCGCCCTTTCCTCGAGATCGTCCAGGATCTGTCTTCGCTCCTCATGACCATCCCGATCGACACATAAGATGAAGAGATGCGCGATGGGGAAGTCCTGGAGGATTTGCACAAGGTGGTCCCATTCCTTGACCCCCTCCCACCCTGTAGGGTCCGGTTTGCAGACCTCGACCCTCGCACTTGCCTTGCCCAGGTCCCGGAGCATGGCTTCGATCAGGGGCTTCAAGATCAGTTCGTCGTTCGGTTTATCCTCCGGGATGACGATGACGTTCATGCCGGGGAGTTCTCCTCGCCGTTTCGAGGTACGGACACCGCAACCGAGACCTCGTCAGGGTCGGGCTGCATGAAGCGGGCTGTGGTTTCGAACCACCCCGCAGCAAAGAGGTGGGCCAGTCGGCTCCGTTTGATCAGCCGCTGGGCATCGGGCATATCGAGTATCCGAATGACACGCGTATCCGGCTCATCGGGCAGCCGGAAGACGAGATGGACATGCTCGAGCGATTCTTCGCTCAAGTAGCCGAGCAGCTCAGGTGAATGAGTCGTCGCGACGACCTGGATGTTCTTGTTCTTCACCTGGTTTTCGACCAAGTCCAACAGGAGGCTGAGCCGAGTCGGATGGATGCCGTTTTCCAGTTCCTCGAAGAAATAGAACGAGGAGGGGTGGGGACCCAGGAACGCGGCGAGGTAGGAGAGGAACCGCAGAGTCCCGTCGGAGGCTGAGCCCAGTGTGATTCTCTGACCATTCTTCTCGACCAAGGTCGCGAGAACCCTCCCCATCGGGTCGGCCGAAAACTCGAAGTCGACCGCGTCCATGGGGGTCAGTTCCTCGATCCAGGACAGGAGGTTCCGCTTCGCCTGGTCGTCCTGGCAAATGGCCTGGAGCACCGATGAGAGGTTGCGGCCGTTGTCGCTCAGGACGTCCTGACCGGGAAAGGATGGCTGGCGGATCGCGTCGAGCAACCAATCAAAAAACCTCATCCTGCGAATTCTATTACACCATAAATTTGCATTTGTGTAGATATTTAAAGAATTATCAAATGATCTTAGATTTACATTTTTTCCAAATGGGTTTGCAATAGTATAAATAAATGGGTGGTCCGCTGTCCCGCGGAGGACATCGTATTCTTGACCATCGTGAGAAACCCCATGAACCCGGAGCTCGCCGTCCTGGAGGGTCCCCACCAAGTCGGGATTGGACCGCTCGTCCCCGAAGCGTTCGCTGACTACGACTGGGGTGACGGGCTTTCGATCAAGCTCGACCTCAATCCGATAGTCGTATCTACGTCTTTCGCACTTTTGATTCTTGGTGACGGGGGGAAGGGATCCGGATGGTGACGCGAGAAGCATTTCCACCTTCAAGGCGAACGATGCTCCCCCTCCGAATGCGATCTCCGGAGGTCCGCCCCGGATCCCGGTCCAGACGCGCTCCCCCCCCTCGCCGTATTTCTCGCCGATGATCTCGGCGAGACTGTAGCCGCGGCCGATGCCATGCAGGAACCGGAAGGCGTCGCGGATGTTGCTCTTGCCCGAGGCGTTGGCCCCGATCAGGACGGTCAACGGGCCGAGCTGGAGCTCGGCGTCCTTGAAGCTCTTGAAGCGCTCCAGACGAAGCGAGGAGATCATCGGTCGGCTCCTGGAGAAAAACTCGCGCCGTTATTATACCGCAAGGATGGACAGGCCGGATACGAGTCGGACACAAGGAAACCCTGAGGGTTCATCGACTTCCGGCGAGGGCGCGGGCCAAACCCGGTGATCCCGGGCCGCCGCCGGCTGACCCGGCGTGGTCCCGGGTTGATCCCTGTCCCGGGCGCGACTATGATTATCTAGACGATCGCGGGTGGCCGCGATCTAACGCTTTCCCTCCCATCTCCTGCTGGGAAGCGACCCGAAGGAGGCCGGCGATGCGAATAAGTCTCCGCATGATTGAATCGTCGAGCCTGAGTCCCGCGCCCGGGTCGCCCTAGCCGCCGCGCCGTCGGAAACCCCCATCGCCGCATGACGGCCGCGCGCCGAATCGCCCCCGCGCGCCGGATCAGGCGCTGACCGCGTTCGAGCCGATCGGCCCCGATCGGATCGAAACGCCCGGCACTGGTACGGACTCGCTCGCCGGGAACAACCCAGGACTTCGATTGCCCGTAGTCATGTGATAAATTGAAAAGCGAGTGCTATCATGAGACATCATACTCCGTCGAAGGAGCGGATGCGCGGCCTCTGCGCCGAGCTGGGCGAGGACGACGGGCTGGACCCGCACGTGTGGTCGCGTCGGACTGGCCGCACTGGGCAGGCCCGCCGCAATGGGTCCGCCGCCTCGCTGCATGGCCGCCCGGTCGACCGCAAGGCCTGTCAGCTCTGCCGGCAAGTGGCCGTCACGCTCGACGAGGTCCTGCCCGATTGCGGCGACGGCGTGCTCCAGGGCCTGCGCGTCGTCGAGGTCGCGCCGTTCCCCGATGCGTCGCGGCTGCTGGTGACGGTGGCGTCCGTCGACGGCAAGGCCGAGCGCGAGCACGGCCCCGAAACCGTGCTGGAGCACCTCCGGCATGCCAGCGGACACCTCCGCTGCGAGGTCGCGGCGGCCGTCACGCGCAAGCGCGCGCCGCTCTTGATCTACCACCTGGCCAATCCTGCGGCCGCGGAGTTGACTCACCCCGATGGGGCCAGGCCGTGATGCCCGCCCCACCGGGGTCCGAGACGTCCCGCTGGCGGTCGGCAGTCTCACAGGTCGTAGTAGAGAAAGAACTCATAGGGGACCGGCCTGAGGTTGATCGGGGCCAGCTCGCGCTCTCGCTTGTAGGTGATCCAGGTGTCGATCACGTCCGGCGTGAAGACGTCGCCCCGTAACAGCCAGGCGTGGTCGCGCTCCAGGGCGCCGAGGACCTCGCCCAGCGAGCCGGGCGTGCTCCGGACCTTTTCGGCCTCCTCGGGCTCGAGGTCGTACAGGTCCTTGTCGACCGGCTCGCCCGGATCGATCTTGTTCTGAATGCCGTCGAGCCCGGCCATGAGCTGGGCGGCGAAGCAGAGGTAGGGGTTGGTCGACGGGTCCGGGCAGCGGAACTCGATCCGCTTCGACTTCGGGCTCTTGGAGTAGACCGGAATCCGCACGGCCGCCGAGCGGTTGCGCTGCGAGTACACCAGGTTCACCGGCGCCTCGTAGCCGGGGACCAGCCGCCGATACGAGTTCGTGGTCGGCGCGCAGATGGCCAGGAGCGCCGGGGCGTGCGCCAGCAGGCCGCCGATATAGTACTTGGCGGCCTGGCTGATCTGGCCGTAACCCTGCTCGTCCCAGAACAGGTTGGTCTCGCCTTTCCAGAGGCTCTGGTGGCAGTGCATCCCGGAGCCGTTGTCGCCGAAGATCGGCTTGGGCATGAAGGTGGCGGTCTTGCCGTGCTTGCGCGCGACGTTCTTGACGATGTACTTGTAATACATCAGGCTATCGGCCATCTTCGTCAGCGTGCCGAACCGCATGTCGATCTCGCCCTGCCCGGCGGTGCCGACCTCGTGGTGGTGGACCTCGACGGGGACCCCCAGTTCCTCGAGCTTCAGGATGATCTCGCTGCGGAGGTCCTGGAGCTGGTCGGCCGGCGGGACGGGGAAGTAGCCCTCCTTGTGCCGGAGCTTGTAGCCGAGGTTCGGCCCCTCCTGACGGCCGGTGTTCCAGGCCCCTTCCGACGAGTCGATGTAGTAGTAGCCGCACTGGGCGTTCTGGTCGAAGCGGACGTCGTCGAAGATGTAGAACTCCGCCTCCGGTCCCCAGTAGCTGATGTCGGCGATCCCGGAGCTCTTCAGGTAGGCTTCCGCCTTGCGGCTGATGTGCCGCGGGTCGCGGGTATACGGCTCGCGCGTCACCGGGTCGAACACGTTGCAAATCAGGCTCAAGGTCGGGATCTCCAGGACCGGGTCCATGTAGGCGGTCTCGGGGTCGGCGATCAGGAGCATGTCGCTCTCCTGGATGTGCTGGAACCCCCGGATGCTGGAGCCGTCGAACCCGATGCCCGCCTCGAACAGATCGTCGCTGAGGTCCTTGACAGGGAGGGAGAAGTGCTGCCAGATCCCCGGGAGATCCACGAACCGCAGGTCCACGATCCTGGCCCCGCTCTCCGCCGCAAGTTTTCGCACCTCATTCGGTGTCTTCGCCATGGCTGTGTTCCTTTCGAGGGTGCCTGATGGATTCGACCTGCCGAAGTGACAGGTCGCGCGTCGAATCTCCCTGAAGGCTGGCGCATCTATTAGTAACCTTTCAGGGGCGAGTGGCTAGTGGCTAGTGGCTGGTGGCGACCCTTCCGTGACGAGTGGCTCATGGCGAGATCGGTCCACGCCATGGCGAAGGTGGAGCTCGGCGGACGGAGCCGCTCCAGGAAGCTCGGCGGACGCAGCCGCCTCCTCCAGGAGGACCGGGGGTTCCCGTCTCGGTAGGAGCCGGCTCCGTCCGGCGACTCTGGGTGCTACGAGAGGAGTCGGCCGGCCTCGCCCCAGAGCGCCGTGACGCTGCGCAAGGTGCGGTCCAGCTCGGCTCGGAGCTGGGCGGGGTCGTCCCGGCGCAGCCTGCGGGTCAGCCGCGCCAGCTCGTCGGAACCGGCGGCGGGGACGGCCAGGTCGCGGGCGTGGCCGTGGACCACGCGGAGGGCATCGATCAGCGCGCGGTAGAAGTGATAAGCGGAGCGGAGCAATCCCGCGTAGTCCGGGGTCAACCGGCCGGCGGCCTCGAGCGCGTCGATCGCCCGGAGGGTGCTGGGCGTCCGCAGGGACGGCTCGACGCCGCCGTGCACGATCTGTAGCGCCTGGACGAGATACTCCACATCGACCAGCGCCCCCGGGCTGTACTTGGCGTTGACCGTCCCGGGGCGGACGAGCTGCTCGACCTGGAGCCGGCGGAGCCGGCGGCAGCCCTCGAGGTCGAACGGCTCGGGGCCGTAGACGAATCGGTCACGGAGTTCTTCGACTGCGCGACCGAGCTGCGGGTCGCCCGCGACGGCGCGGAGCTTGATCAGGGCCTGCCGTTCGTAGCCCCACGCGGGACCGCCGGCGCGAAAGTAGCCGGCGAACGCCGACAGCGCCGTCGCCAGCAGGCCGGCCCGCCCGTAGGGCCGGAGCCGGAAGTCGACGTCGAAGGTTCCCCCCCGCGTCCCGGCGACCACCTGCTTCAACGTGGTGACGTAGCGGTCGAAGGCGTCCCCGGCCAGCCCGGCGATGACCCGGTCGTCGTAGACGAACATCAGTTCCAGGTCCGACCCGAACCCCAGCTCCCGGCCGCCGCATTTGCCCAGGGCCAGCAGGGTGGTGGGCACGGCCAGGCCGGCGCTGGTCCGGGGGAGGATCGGCTCCAGGGCCTCGCGCGCGACCTGATCGGCGCCCCGGAGCAGGGCCTCGGCGACGTCGGAGAGCTCGGCCGCGAACTGCTCCGGCCCACCGTTGAGGCCGAGGATCGCGCGCACCCCCGCGCGAAAGAATTCGCGGTCGCGGAACTGCCGGAGGACCCGAGCCTTGCCGTCCAGGTCCGGGGCCGTGGCCAGGGCGGCGTCCCGGTCGGCCGCCAGCTCGGTGGGGGTCCGACCGCGCCGCCAGCAGCGCGGGTCGTTGACCATCGGCAGCAGATTCTCGGGCTGCGCGTGCAGGTAGTCGTCCCAGAGGAAATCGCTCTCCCCGAGGACCTTGACCAGGGCATCGAGCACCTCGGGCCGGTCCAGCGCGGCGTACTCGTCCCCGAAGTCGGGCCGGGCCATGGTGTCGGCGGCGAACCGGCTGAAGTGGACCAGCGCGGCTTCCGGGTCGGTGGCGTGGGGCAGGTAACTGCTGTAGTGCTCGATCAGGATCAGCGAGAGCCGCAGCTCGCGGAGCTGGCGCGGGTCCTCGATCCGCCGGCCGAAGCGGTCGGTGACCCAGAACGTGTCGTCGACCCGGCCGGAGTCGGTGTGGATGTCGGCCTGGACGATCATCACGCCGCAAAGTGCCAGGGCGCTGGCGGTCAGCGAGAGGAACCCGAAGCTGTCCCGGGCGTCGACCCGGACCATCGTGGCGGATTCCTCACCGGCGGGATCGATCGTCAGCTCGATCGGCTCCAGGGCCGTCGGCTCGGGGCGGAACCGGCCCATCTGGGCGACGAACCGGGGGATCAACCGGTGGTGGACCTCCTCGAACCGTCCGGCGCGGAGGAGCCGCACCTGGTCTCTCAGCTCGCCCCGGAACGCGTCCCAGTCGGGCGCGCCCTCACCCCCGCCGGCCCAGCGGACCCGGAACGCGTCGACGACCCGGGGCCGGCGGTCCGGATCCGCGACGCCCCCCGGGGCCGGGGGCCGATCGAGGCGACCGCGTCGCCGCGGGGCGGGCGGCGCCGGCGCCCGCCGCGGGTCGGAGGTGAAGGCCTGGCCCTCAACGATCGACAGCCCGTGGATGGCCAGGAGCGTGCAGAGCGTCGACAGGAGCTGGAACGCGTCGAAGCCGACGGCCTCGACCCGCCAGGCGCCCGGGCCCTCGGGCCAGGTCTCGACCGCCACGGGCTGCTCCTCGGACAGGGCGAGGCTCCGGCCGAGGTGCCGCGCGATCTCCTCGGCGTCGAACGCCGCGAAGTAGGGCGCCCGGAACGAGGCCAGGTGGTGCCGTACCCACGCTTCGGGGTATCGGCCGGTCAATTCGCTCTCGATCCGGACCAGATCGGGCATCGGTGCGGTCGGGACGAACAGGGACAGTCCCCAGCGCCGCCGCCCTTCGGCGCTCGCAGACCGGCCCGGGTTCGGGTAAACTCTCGGCGTACGGGGAGAGCGGCCGCCGGTGGAGCGATTCCCGAAAACGCCCCACTGATCATACCACCGGGCACCCAGACAACTCAACACGATGAGGCTCGGACTGATCGCCGACGTTCATGCCGACCCTCGGGCCCTGGAAGCCGCCCTCCGGGGCCTGGATTCCCACGGGGTCGACCAGATCCTCTGCGCCGGGGACCTGGTCGGCTACGGGGACGAACCCGATGCCGCCGTCGCCTTGCTTCGCGATCGGGCGATCCCTTGCATCCGGGGGAACCACGATCGCTGGGCCCTGGAGCGGCGTCAGGTGCTCGGCCGCCGGGGCTGGAAGCCGGCCGTGCTGCGCGACCAGACCTGGGAGTTCCTCCACGCCTTGCCCGCCAGCGACCGCCGCGTCTGGGACGGCCGGGTGTTGGCGGTGCATCACGGCTCGCCCGCCAGCGACACCGAGTACGTCACGCCCTACCGGCCGTTACCAGCTTCTGTCGAGTGCTTCTGGGCGGCCGGCGATGCCCAGGTGCTGATTCTGGGTCACACCCACATCCCGATGATCGACCGGGGGCCGGGCGGCACGGTCATCAACCCCGGCTCGGTCCTGCGTGTTCCCGGCATCCCAACCTCGTACAGTTTCGCCGTGGTGGACGCGGAGACCCTCGCGGTTCGGCTCTTCGACATCCGGACCGGTCGCGAGATCCGCCGCGACCCCGTCTTGCTCGTCGAGAAATGATCGATCGGCCCGTGCACCAACGGCCCTCATCGGTGGGTCGGCCGCTGTTGAGGAGGGAGTCGCCCCGGATCGCGACCTCGGTCCGGCGCGCGCTGAATCCATCGGGGCGGATCCTGGGCTTTTTCCGCCTCGCCGCGCGCGACCGGTCGGAAGATCGCGACGGCACCACCGTCTTGAAGCGAATCGGGGCGGATCGACGCTTCTTGAACGACCTGCTTGGTCGCATCAGGGGCGTCGGGCGCGCCGACGTTCTGATGGAGGATTGCCACGACTCGGCCCCCGTCCCACACCGCGGAGACAATGGCCGTGTGGTGCGGATACTCGTGATGCCACGAAACCCATCGGCGTTTCGTGATCCAGCGTTTGCCCTGGAACACGGCGTTGCGGAACTGGAGGATGTCGCCGGGCATCGCCTCCTGGAACGACGCCACGGGCCGCCCCCAGACGAAATCTCCGCCCGGATCGAACGGGTACCGCTTCGCGCCGGCGTAGCGCAGGGCCTCGACCGCCAGGCTGAGGCACTGGCCGTCGCCGACCTTCACCCCGATTCGCTCGCGGGCAAACTCCAGCACTTTTTGATTCAACGGGGGAAGTGCGATCGGCACCGCGGGCGGCGTCGCCGCGAGGCCAAGCGCGACGACCGCTGTGACCCAGGCCAGCACAACCAGCCGCCACGACCGCGATCGACGATCCATGAGCACCCGGTTGGTCGAACGGAGAACGGTGCCGATGACCTTTGTCGCCCGACGGAATCTCGGCATCGGCCGTCAACGGACAGCAGCCGCTGGCATTCGCGCCGAGGGGCCCGCAGGGAATGAAGACTTACCCTACCGGGAGATTACCGCCGCCGATTCAGGGTGTCCAGAGGGCGCGCTCTCAACCGCTCGCCCCGGTCCGGGAAGTTTCATCAAGAGCGGATAGCTCACCGCCGACAGCGCGAAGCTGATGAACCACGCGTAGTTGTACATCGCCATCCAGGTCGGGGCGACTGCCATCGCGCCGATGGTGCCCAGGAATCCGGGCACGCAGGGCGCGATCCCGACGGCCAGTGCGATCATCGCCCAGGGGTGGAAGCCGCCGGCATACCAGTAAGGTCCGGCGGGACGATAGAGTGCGCCCAGGTCGAGCCGCATGCGGCGGATGAGGTAATAATCGGCGATCAGCACGCCACCGACTGCGCCCAGCAGCGCGGAGTACGCCACCAACCATTTGAAGATGTACCCCGACGGATCGGCGATCAGCTTCCAGGGCTGGATCAGGATGCCCAGGATGCCGGTGATCAGCCCGCCGGTGCGGAACGAGATCCGGCGCGGCCAGAGGTGCGAGAAGTCGTTCGCCGGTCCAACCACGTTGGCCGCGATGTTGGTCGCCAGGGTCGCCAGGCAGAGCGCGATCATCGCCACCGACAGCACCAGCGGATTGCGGAACTTGGCCAGGAGGTCGACCGGGTCCCAGACCGCTTCCCCGTAGATCGGGATCGTCGCCGAGGTGACGGCCACGCCGATGAACGAATAGAGGGCCATCGTCGTCGGCAGGCCCAGCGCCTGGCCCAGCACCTGGTCGCGCTGCGACCGGGCGTACCGGGTGAAATCCGGGATGTTGAGCGAGAGCGTGGCCCAGAAGCCGATCATCCCCGTCAGCGCCGGGAAGAAGAAGGCCCAGAACCCGCCCGCCCTGGGGCCGCCCGGGTCGAATTGCGAGGGCTGGTCCAGCATCGGCCCCAAGCCGTCCGCCTGCACGTAGGCCCACGCCAGCAGCGCCAGCCCCAGCGCGATCAGGAGCGGGGCCTTGATGTTCAGCAGGAACCGGATCGATTCGATCCCCAGGTAGATGACCACGATGTTCACGCCCCAGAACGCCAGGAAGCAGGCCAGTTGCGCGGCGTTGATGCCGAGTCCCCCAAGATTCGGCAGCGCCTCCCAGGCCGGGACGTAAATGGCCAGGATCTTGTAGATCGCCGCGCCGCCGATCCAGGTCTGGATGCCGAACCATCCGCACGCGACCAGGGCCCGCAAGAGCGCAGGCACGTTCGCCCCGAGGATGCCGAACGACGCGCGGCAGTAGATCGGGAACGGGATGCCGTAGCGGGTCCCCGCATGGGCGTTCAGAACCATGGGGATCAGCACGATCGTATTGCCCAGGAAGATTGTGACCACCGCCTGCCACCAGTTCATCCCCTCGGCGATCAGCGACGAGGCCAGCATGTAGGTCGGGATGCAGGCCGACATCGACACCCACAGCGCGGCGATGTCCTTCAGCCCCCAGCGCCGCTGCTCGGGCGTCGTGGGGGCCAGGTCCGCGTTGCCGTGGAAGGCGTCGCCCGCGGGTTCCTGGACGAGGACCGTGGTGCCGGGCTCGGCGGTGAAAGCGGACTCCTGCTCGTCCTCGGGAATCGGTCGCTCGGTCATGGCCTCTCCACTGGTGTGGTGTGATCCGCCGGGGTTGCCGGCGAGCAAGCGAGAAGTCGCCGGACGGAGCCGGCTCCTCCAGGGGCCGGAAGAGGCCGACTTCTTGTAGGAGGCGGCTCCGTCCGCCGATCTTGACTTTCCTTCCCCATTGCGTGAATCGATTCAGAGCCGGAGGAAACTCTGCTCGCGGACATCGAAGAGGCCCCGGGTGGTGATCCGCAGTTCCGGGATCACCGGGAGGGCGAGGAATGACAAGGTCCCGAACGGGGCTTCGAGGGGGCAGCCGAGGGCCCGGGCCGCGTGGTTCACCTCGTCGAGCTGGCGGCAGACGGTGTCGGCGTCCGCGAGTGAGAGCAGCCCGGCGACGGGCAGCGGCAACAACGCGCGCACCGACCCGCCCGCGGCGGCGACGAACCCGCCGCCGTGCTCGGCCATCGCCCGGGCGCAGACCAGCATGTCGCGGGCGTTGGTGCCGGCGATGATCAGGTTGTGGGAATCGTGGGCCACCGACGAGCCCAGGGCGCCGTCGTGCGTCAGGCCCAGGCCGCTGACCAGCCCCAGGCCGATCCGGCCCGAGGCGCGGTGCCGCTCGATGCTGGCGATCAGGACGACGTCGCGCTCCGGGTCGAAGGCCCAATGGCCGTCGACCCGGCGGACGCTCCGCGACGTGCGCCGGGTGACGATCTGGCCGGGGACGATCTCGATCACCGGGCAAGTCTCGTGCGCCAGCGGCAGGCGGAACGTGCCCTCGTCGAGCGGAGGCAGGTGGACCGTGTTGTGAGGATCGAGCCGCGGCGCGTCACCGTGGTCCAGGCACCGGCCGTCGCGCGCGGCGATCCGGCCGTCCTTGATCACGGTACGGACCCGGAAGTCCCGCACGTCCTCGACCATCACGATGTCGGCACGGTAACCGGGCGCCACCGCGCCGCGATCGACCAGGCCGTAATGGCGAGCCGGCACGTAGGCCGCATGGCGCACCGCGACGGCCGGGGCGACGCCCCCGGCCACCAGGCGCCGGAGCAGCCCGTCGAGGTGGCCGTGGCGACGCAGGTCGTCGGGGAAGATGTCATCGGTCGCCAGGCACCACGATTCATCGAGCTCGCCGCCGGCCAGCAGGGGGAGCAGCGCGGCGAGGTTGCGGGCGCTGGAGCCCTCGCGGACCTGGACGAGCATCCCCAGGCCGGCCTTGGCGCGGGCCTCCTCCACGGTCGTCGACTCGTGGTCCGAGCGGATGCCGGCGCCGGCGTAGGCGATGAGCTCCCGGCCCGAGAGGGCCGGCGCATGGCCGTCCGCGACTGTCCGGGCCCGCAGCGCCGCCTCAACCTTTTCCAGCACGTCCGGATTGGCATCGAGCACGGCGGGGATGTCCATGACCTCGGCCAGCCCCAGGACGTGGGGCCGCGCCAGCAGCGCGCGGACCTCCGCCGGACCCAGCGCGGCACCGGCGTCCTCCCAGTGTGTCGCCGGCACGCACGACGACGCCATGAAGAAAACATCCAGCGGCAGCCCGGCACCGGCCTGCGCCAGCATGTCGATCCCCGGGATGCCCAGGACGTTGGCCACCTCGTGCGAGTCGCTGATCATGGCCGTCGTCCCCATCGGCACGATCAGCCGCGCCAGCTCGGCGGGGGTCAGGAGCGTGCTCTCGAGGTGCATGTGCGCGTCGATCAGACCCGGCAGGAGCACCAGGCCCTCGGCGGGGAGCGTCCGGCTCGCCCGCCACTCGTAGCAGCCCACGCCGGCGATCCGGCCGTCGGCGATCACCACGTCGGCCGGCTCGACGCGCCGGTTGAACACGTTGACGACCTGGCCCCCGCTGATCAGGAGGTCGCCCGGCTCCTGCCCCAGCGCCACGCGGATCCGCCGCCGGGCCGCCGCCACCCCGCCGAGGAAATCCGGGCCGTCTTCAACCCCATCAGGCTCGCAAGCGCGATTCATCAAGGCAGGCGCTCCTCTCAAACGTAGGTCAGGCTTGAGCCTGACGTTTCTGAAGAGTCAGGCCAAAGCCTGACCTACGTCAGACCGAACGCCGCTCAATACGCCTGGCACAACCCGGCCTCGCGCCACTGCTGGAACAGCGCCGCGCATTCCGCGCGGAGCAGCCCGCTCTCGACCTTGAGCGGGCTGCGGCCCATCTGGGCGAGTGCCTGGGCGTCGACGTGCAGCTCGCAGAAGCCGGCCCGGGCGGCGTCGTCGATCGTCGCCCCGTAGACGACGCGATCGATTTTCGCCCAGTGGATCGCCGCCAGGCACATCGGGCAGGGTTCGCAGGTGGAATACATCTCGCAGCCATGCAGGTCGATGGCCTGGAGCGCCCCGGCCGCCCCGCGGATGCAGTTGACCTCGGCGTGCGCCGTCGGGTCGAGGTCACGCCAGACGGTGTTGTGCGTCGCGGCCACCACCTCGCCGCTCCGGACGATGACCGCCCCGAAGGGGGACTGGCCGGCGGCGATCCCCTCGCGGGCCTTGGCGATGGCCATTGCCATGAAATCCGCTTCAGATCTGGGCTCGTGCATGAGTCTCGGTCTCCATGTCCTCGTCGAAGCTGGGTGCCGTCGTCCCGGCCGGGGCCTGGTCGCGGCGGGACAGGTGTCTGAGGATCTCTTCGCTGGTCGCCGGCAGGCTCAGGGCCGGCGATCGGCCGGGGGTCCCCGAGAGGCCGGCGATCGCCTGCTTGGCGGCCGCCCAGACGCTCAGCCCCAGCACCAGCGGCGGCTCGCCCACCGCCTTGCTGCCCAGCAGGTTCATCGGGTTCTCGGCGCCCTCCAGGAACTCGACGCGCACGTCGCGGGGCATGCACTCGACGTTCGGGACCTTGTAATTGTTGGGCGAGTGCGAGAGCAGCTCGCCCGACTCGGAGTAGAGCAGTTCCTCCGTCGTGGCCCAGCCCATCCCCTGGACGAACCCGCCGATCACCTGGCCGCGGTCGATGGCCGGGTTGAGCGAACGGCCGACGTCGATGAGGATGTCGACCCGCACGACGGCGAGCTCGCCGGTGAACCGGTCCAGCTCCACCTCCGACACGGCCGCACCCTGAGTATAGTACAGGAACGGGTTGCCCTGATTCGTCTGGCGGTTGAAGTCGACTCCCGGCGTGGCGTAGAACCCCCGCGCGCCCAGGTCGACGCGGTCCTCATACGCCATGCCGACCAGCTCGCGGAAGGCGATCCGGCGTCCTGGCCGGCGGACGTCGAACACCGTACCGCGCTCGAACCGCACGTGCGGCGGCGAAGGCGCGATCCCCTCGGCAGGCGCGGCCAGGTGGATTGCGGCCACGTCGGTGAGCCGCTCCTTCAAGGTCTCGCAGGCGCGCAGCGCCGCCGTCCCGTTGAGGTCCGTGCTCGCCGACGCGGCCGTGGGCGAGGTATTCGGGATCTTCTCCGTCGACGCCGGCATCACCCGGACTGCCTCGATTGGAAGCGCGAAGGCGTCGGCCACAACCTGGGCGATCTTGGTGTTGAGCCCCTGGCCCATCTCGGTCCCACCGGTCGAGACCTGGATCGAGCCGTCGCGGTAGAGGTTCACCAGCGCGCCGGCCTGGTTGAGGGTCCGCCGCGTGAACGAGATCCCGAACTTCACCGGTGTCAGCGCCAGGCCGCGGGCGTGCGTCCGCGATGCCGCGTTGAACCGGGCCGCCGCCTCGCGTCGGCGCGCGTAATCCGACGTCTCGGCCAGCCGGTCAAGCACCGCCGGCAAGGTGTTGTTGGCGACGACCTCGCCGTAATGGGTGGTGTCACGCCCGTCGCCGCCGTAGCAGTTTCGCCGGCGCACGTCGAGCGGGTCGAGGCCCAGGTGGGCCGCGACGTCCTCGATGACGTTCTCGATCGCCGCGATTCCCTGCGGAGCACCAAACCCGCGCATCGCCGTGTTCGACGGGTGATTGGTGCGGCAGGCCGTCCCCGTGACGGTCATGTGGGGGATGTAGTACGCGTTGTCGGCGTGGAGCATCGAGCGATCCAGGACGGCCAGCGACAGGTCGGCGGCACAACCGGCGTCCGAGTAGAGCGCCAGCTCGAGTGCCTCGATCCGACCGTCCGAGTCGAAGCCGACCTTGTAACGAGACAGATACGGGTGTCGCTTGCCCGTGACCCGCATGTCGACATCCCGCGAGTAGACCACCCGCGCCGGCCGGCCGGTGTGCGCGGCGGCCAGCGCCGCCAGCAGCGCGGGGTGCGCCGCCTGCGACTCCTTGCCCCCGAACCCGCCTCCCATCCGGTTGCAGATGCAGACAACCTGGTTCTGCTGGAGGCCGAGGCAGTGCGCGACGGTCTCCTGCACCTCGCTGGGGTGCTGCGTCGAGGAGTGGACGGTGATCTGTCCGGATTCCCCGGGGATCGCCAGCGCCGCCTGGGTCTCCAGGTAGAAATGGTCCTGGCCGCCGGTGCGCAGGCTCCCTTCGAGGATGTGCTCGGCTCGCCCCAGCGCGGCCTGGGCGTCCCCCCGCGCGATCCGTCGCGACGGGCCGAGGAAGTGACCGCCGGCGATCGCTTCGTCGATCGTCAGGACGGCGGGCAGCGGCTCCAGCTCGATCCGGACCGCAGCCCGGGCCGCGCGGAGGGCCTCGCGCGTCTCGCCGGCCAGCGCCACGATGGGCTGGCCGACGTGATGGCACTCGCGCTCGGCCAGCAGCTCCTCATCATGGAACACGGGGCCGAACCGGTTGTCGCCGGGCACATCGGCCGCCGTGAACACGCCGGCGATCCCCGGGACCTTCGCCGCCTCGGAGACGTCGATCGCGACGATCCGCGCATGCGCCAGGGTGCTGCCGACGAACTCCACCCGGAGCTCGTCGCGGGCTGGCGGGATGTCGTCGAGGTAGACCGCCCGGCCGGTCACGTGCGCCCGCGCCGATTCGTGCGGGATCGATCGGCCAACTGATCGGCCGTCGTGGGATCCGGCCTCGGCCGGTGTCGCCCGCGTCCCGAGCGGATCCGGCCCGGCCCGACCGCCGGCCTGCCCGCCGTCTCCGTCCCCGCCCGGAGCTCCTCCTGGGTCTGCGATGACTTCGTGGTAGAACTTTTGCAGGATGTTCTCGGCGAGGCGGAGGCGGAAGTCGCGCGAGCCGCGGACGTCGGAGATCGGCTCGACCTCGGCCCGGGCGACCCGGCCCGCCTCGCGGAATGTCGCCTCGGAGAAGGGCCGGCCGGTCAGGAACGCCTCGGTCCGGGGCAGGCGGCGGGCGGTCGGGCCGACCCCCGCATAGGCAATCGCCGCCCGGTCGATCGCGTCGCCCCGACGGGCGATCCGGACCCCCGCGCGGAAGGTCGAGACGTCCATCTCCTTCCGCTTGGACACCTTGTACAGCTTGATGACTTCGTCGCGCCCCGGCAGCGGGATCAGGACGCGCGCGATGAGCTCGTCGTCGGCGAGGACCGTCCGCCCGGGACCCCGATGGAAGCCCTCGATCCCCACCCTCCGCGTGCCGCGCGGTCCCACCAGCTCGAGCTCGGCGCCGACGACCAGGAGCAGGCAGAGCGAGTCGGCCACGGGCGAGCCATGGGCGATGTTCCCCACCAGGGTGGCGGCGTTGCGGATCTGCGCCGAGCCGAACCGCTGGGTCATCGCGTGGACCTCCGGCAGCGCGTCCCGGGAGAACGCCTCGAGCTGAGCCCAGGTCACGTTGGCGCCAACCGAGAGGACATCGCCATCGCGGGTGATCCGCGACAAGTCCGCCACTCCGCCCAGGCTCAGGAGGATCGCCGGCTCGAGGCCGTGCTTGTTCCGCAGGACGCCCAGCTCGGTGCCGCCCGAGACGATGACCGCGCCTGGATACCGGGCCTTGAACGCGACGGCGTCTTCCAGGCAACTGGGCCGGAAGAAGGTGCGCCGGCCGGTCTCGATCCGCAGCGGCGCCGCGCCGCGCGCGGCCAGCTCGTCGTGCATGGCGCGCGACGGATAGAGTTTCGGCACTCGTCCGGGCTGCTCGCCGTCGACCGACAGCCCGGCCTCGAGGATCGGCACGTACCCGGTACATCGGCAGAGGTTGCCGGCCAGTGCCGCCCGCAGCGTGGCGGCGTCGCAGCGCGGCTGGGACTCGAGTAGGCCCTCCATCGCCACGACGAACCCCGGGGTGCAGAACCCGCACTGCGAGCCGTGGTGATCGATCATCGCCCGCTGGATCGGGCTGGGACCGTCCGGAGGCGTCAGGCCCTCGATCGTCACGACGTGCGTGCCGTCGAGCTGAGTGAGCGGACGGATGCACGACGCCGACGGCCTGTATTGGAGCGTGCCGGCCTCGGGGATACCCACCAGCACCGTGCAGGCGCCGCAATCCCCCTCCGCGCAACCGACCTTGGTGCCGCGCAGCCCCATCGATTCGCGGAGGAATTCGACGAGGGTCGCGAAGGCGTCGTCCCCGCGGATCGCCATTCGCTTCCCATTCAGATAGAGAACCAGATGGTCCCACATACGATCCCTGCAAAGTAGGTCAGGCTTTCGCCTGACACGATCTGGTTCCCTGTCAGGCGAAAGCCTGACCTATGGGAGGGTCTTTCTCGCCGAGGGAATCGATCCTTGCGCCCGCTCACCGAAGTCCCAGGGGGATGCTGATCGGCCGGCCGTCCAGCTCGACATTCAGGATACCATCTACGCCGCCGGTCTTGGCGAACATCGGGGGCCCGCTGGGGGTGACCAGCGCATCCCCCTCGGGCTTCAGGGCAACTTTCTTCTTGCCGACCTCGAGCGTCCCGGCGGTGGGGGCCGGCGAGACCGGCGTCTGGCCATCCTCCTTGAGGAAGTAGAAGCGGACCTCGCCGGTCATCGGCTCGGTGGTCGAGGCGGCCGTCTTCTGGACGACCTCGACGAAACCCTTGCCGCCGGGAAGGCGTAGCAGGTTCCCCTGGTGGGGCGGCGCCTTGCCCGGGTCCGACGTCGAGGGAGATCCCCCGCCACAACCCGTCGCGAGGCCGAGAAGACAGATGCGAGCGATGCGCGTGATCCCGGGCATGGACTCAATCCTGAGGCAATCCTGGATCTGGGGAAGCGGACAGGGAGCCGCCCCGGAGGGCGGCTGCACGCGGCTCCCGGGCGTCGATGCTCGAACTTCGTTTCGTTCGCCGGCTGGACGAGCCGCCGATCGATCGATCAATACGAGTCGGAACTGATCACCTCGCCGCCGGCGCGGGTGGAGAGCTGCTGATAGACGCCGAGCTGCGCGCCGTTGTTCTGCAGGTAGTAGCCGGTCCTGGTATAGGGGGCCGAGGCCGAGACCGTGACGTAGGCCGTGCCGATCGGCAAGGCATCCCCATAGCTGTCGGCGTTGCTCCCGTAGATCCAGGTACTGATCGAGTTCTTGATGAAGTGCACCGAGCCGTCGCAGAACGCGAAATTCGCCCCGCCGGGATGGTAGCTCCCCGCCGTCGCCGGGAACCAGTAGCTGGCGTTGACCGACGCCGCGCTGTTCAGGGACACCGTCGAATTGCCCAGCCCCAGGTTCAAGGGATAGAGCGTCGAGTACAGCGTGTCGTACCACCGCCCCGAGTTCCACGAGTTGTCCGAGACCGCGTAGCTGGGGTCCAGCAAGAACAGATGCCCCTTGCTGTGCTCGCCGAAGATCATCGTGTTGCTGGTCCCGTCGGTAATCGCGGCGATCTTGACGCTGCTGTCGTTGTAGATCACGCCGGTGTAGTATTGCAGCGGCGTGGGATTCATCTGGTTATTGAAGCCAAAGGTCCAGGTCCCCGCATTACCGGCATAGCTGCTGAAGGCCTGCATGGCCCAGGAGGGGAGGGGGAAATAGCCGGGGATCTCGTTGAAGCTCCAGCCGGGCAGGACGCCGCTGCCCGAGGCCTGGGTGGCGGGGAAGGCGATGGTCTCGTTCCGCACGTCGCTGGGGCAGATCAGGGAGTTGATCCGGACGCCGGCGATGGTGAGGTTCTCGATCCCCGCCGAGCAGAGGTTGAAGTTGACCGCGTTGTAGATGGCGGTCTGCTCGAAGAAGTTGGCCATGCGGACGAAGACGCTGAAATTCTCCGGATAGCTGGACCAGTGCGGGGGGTTGAAGAGGGTGCCGGAGTAGGAGCCGCCGGGGAAGCAGCCGTTGGAGGACTCGTAGTTGGAGGCGGCCAGGGCGATCTGCTTGAGGTTGTTGGTGCACTGGGCGCGGCGGGCGGCTTCGCGGGCCGACTGGACGGCGGGCAACAGCAGGGCGATCAAGACCGCGATGATCGCGATGACGACGAGCAGCTCGATCAGGGTGAAGCCGGCGCGGCGTCGCAAGGGCTCGGTGACCATTTCACGAACTCCTGGGGGTCGGACCAGAGACAATCGCAGCGTGGATGGGTGCGGAGAGGTCTCACAACTATACCGTCGGTCGCAGTGCCATGCCAGCCAAAATTCGCCGTTTTTCGGGTCGCTCCACCGGCGGCCTACCGGAGAGGACTTTCCGGCGATCCCTCGGTACAATCATCATGTGATGGCCGTGGATTGAGAACGTATTCAGGTGCATTGATGGGGCGAGCAATCGGGGGTCACGGAGTGTCGGGCGGCGTGGCGGCGATGGCGATGGAGGCGCTGGACCGCTGCGCGGAGGCCGCCACGTACACCGAGGAGCCGGGCAAAGTCACGCGCACCTTCCTCAGCCAGCCGATGCAACGGCTGCACGGCCGCCTGGCCGGCTGGATGGAAGCGGCCGGCCTGCATGTCCGCGTCGACGCGGCGGGGAACCTGGTCGGGCGCTATCCCGGCCTGCACCCGCACGGGCCTGTGCTGATGATCGGCTCCCATGTCGACACCGTTCCCGACGCCGGGAAGTACGACGGCCTGCTGGGGGTGATGCTCGGCGTGGCGGTCGTGCAGGCCCTCGGCGGGCGCCGGCTGCCGTTCGGCATCGACGTGATGGCCTTCGGCGACGAGGAGGGCGTGCGCTTTGGCGTCCCGTTCCTGGGCAGCCTGGCGGCCAGCGGCCGGTTCGATCGCGGGTTGCTGGAACGCGTCGACGCCCGCGGCATCGCGATGGCCCACGCATTCCGGCTCTTCGGGCTCGACCCGTCCCGGATCGAGGAGGCGGCGTATCCGCCCGGTGGAATCCTCGGATACCTGGAGGCGCACATCGAGCAGGGGCCGGTCCTCGAGGCCTTGGGGGCATCGGTAGGCGTGGTCGAGGCAATCGCCGGGCAGAGCCGGATCCAGGCTGAGATCCTCGGCCGATCGGGACATGCCGGGACGTCGCCGATGGCCGGTCGGCTCGACGCGCTGGCAGCGGCCGCGGAGCTCGTCCTGGAGGTCGAGCGGCTCGGCCGATCGGTCGCCGGCCTCCGCGCGACGGTCGGCACGATCGCGGTCGAGCCCGGCGCGTCCAACGTCGTGCCCGGCACGGCGCGGTTGAGCATCGACATTCGCCACCGACGCGACGACGTCCGGATGGCCGCGGTGGCCGACCTGCACGCGCGGGCCGTGTCTCTGGCGGCAACCCGGGGCGTGAAGTTCGTCGTCACGCGCGAGGAGCATCAGGCCGCCGTCCCGGCCGATCCAGCATCGGTCGAACGGCTCGCCCGGGCCGTTGCCGACGCCGGGCACATCCCGCACCGGCTCGACAGCGGCGCCGGGCACGATGCCGCCGTGATGGCCGCCATCGCGCCGATGGCGATGCTCTTCCTCCGCTCGCCGGGAGGCGTGAGCCACCACCCCGACGAGTCCGTGCGGGCCGGGGATGTCGCCGTCGCCCTGGAGGTCATGATACGCTACCTGGACTTGCTGGCCGATGGCTTCGGATCGGCCGGAGGATCTTGAGACCGCGTCCATTCCCCGGGAGTCGCTTGATGGACCCCTTCGGCACGACCCGCAGCCGCGTCCGGCGCACGCACGCGCTAATCGCCCCGGAGAGTTTCGTGACGTCGGATCTCCCAGGCTGGCAGGGCACGCGCGGCGCGATCGTGATCGCGCCCGCGATGGGGGCCCGATTCACCCAGTACCTCGCGCTGATGGAACAGGGCGGTGCAGCCGGACCGGCGAGTCCGGGGATCGAGCGAGTGCTCTATGTCCTCGAGGGGGAGGCGACCCTCGCACTGCCGGAGCTGCCCGAGCGGGTCCTGTGCCCCGGCGCGTTCGCATACTGGCCGCCGGGCGCCACCGGGACCCTGCGCGCGCTGACGGCCTGCCGCCTGAACGTGTTTGAGAAGCGCCATGTCCGCCGTTTGGGCCTCGCGACGCCCGGGCCGCTCGTCGGCAACGAGCGCGAGGTTGAGGGCGCCCCGTTCCTGGGCGATCCCGACGCGGTCCTCCAGGTCTTGCTGCCGGCCGACCCGCGCTTCGACCTGGCGGTCAACGTCCTCACTTACCAGCCCGGCGCCACGCTGCCACTGGTCGAGGTCCACATGATGGAGCACGGGCTGTTGATGCTGGAAGGGCAGGGGGTCTATCGCCTGGGCGACGACTGGTACCCGGTCCAGCAGGGAGATGTCATCTGGATGGCGCCTTACTGTCCGCAGTGGTTCGTGGCGATGGGCAAGCAGCCCGCGCGTTACCTCTACTACAAGGACGTGAACCGCGACCCGATGGAAGAGGAGCCGGCATGACCCTCCCCCGGCCCGAGGTGGACATCGGCCGCGTGATGGCCGGGCTGGAGGCGCTGGCCCGCGCCAGCGACGCCGAGCCGCCCGCGGTGACGCGAATCGTGTACACCGTCGCGGACCTGGCCGGCCGCGACCAGATCAAGGGCCTCTGCGCGGACACCGGCCTGGCGGTCCGCGAGGACCCGATCGGCAATACCTTCGCGCGTTGGGACGGGTCGCGGCCCGACCTGCCCGCGGTGGGGACCGGCTCGCACATCGACGCGATCCCGCACTCCGGCCGGTTTGACGGCACGGTCGGCGTGCTGGGCGCGCTCGAGGCGATCCGCGCGCTGAAGCGCGACGGGTTCCGGCCGGAGCGGTCGATCGAGCTGATCCTGTTCACCGCCGAGGAGCCGACGCGGTTCGGCATCGGCTGCCTGGGCAGCCGGGCGCTCTGCGGGGCCTTGACGCCCGAGGCGATGACCGCGCTGCGGGACAACGACGGCCGTAGCCTTGATGAGGTCCGCCGCGACGCGGGGTTCACCGGCGACCTCGCGGACGTGCGGCTCCGCGAGGGGTCCTACGCCGCCTTCGTCGAGCTGCACATCGAGCAGGGGCCGATCCTCGAGCGCGAGGGAATCCCCATCGGCATCGTCACGGCGATCGCGGCGCCCGCGGCAATACGGGTGACGTGGGAGGGAGAAGGCGGCCACGCGGGCGCCGTGCTGATGCCCGGCCGCCGGGATGCCTTGTGCGCCGCGGCGGAAGCCGTGCTCGCGGTCGAGGCCGCGGCCTTGTCCCACGGCGGCGCGGACAGCGTCGCGACGACGGGTGTCTGCCGGGTCCATCCCGGGGCGATCAACAGCATCCCCGATCGGGTGTCACTCGAGATTGACATCCGCGACACCGGCCTGGGCACGCGCGACCGCGTCGTCGCCGCGGTCCGGCGGGCCATCGACGAGATCGCCGGTCGCCGCGGCGTGCGGGCCCGCGTCGAGCCGCTCAACGCTGACCCGCCCGCCGCCATGGCCGCGACCGTGCGCGAAGCGATCCGCTCGGCATGCGACGCGCTCGGTCTTGCGAGCCGGCCGATGATCAGTCGCGCGTACCACGACGCGCTCTTCATGGCCCGGCTCGCGCCGACCGGGATGATCTTCATCCCGTGCCGAGGCGGGATCAGCCATCGGCCCGAGGAGTCGAGCGAGCCCGGGGAGATCGCCCGCGGCATCGCGGTGCTGGCGATGGCCCTGGCCCGGCTGGCGGGGGCCGAGGGAGCCCGACCGGGTCAGTCGATCGGTTGTAGGTAACCGGCTGCCGCACCTCGGAGCGCGGCAGCCCGCTGGTCAGGCGTTGCCTCCCGGATGGTGGCGCCCTCAATTCTCCACGACGGAGCCTTGATTGCCGGCCGCGACGACGCTCCCATCGCTCAGGGCCGTCACTGCGAAGAGGGCGTTGGTGGAGGTGCCCGGGTCCGGGCTGCCGACGATTGTCCAGCTCGTACCGTCCCAGTGCTCGAGCAACGTCGCTGGACCGCTGATGGTGGAGAAGTTGCCTGCGCCGACGGCCCAGATGTCGTAGTCGGCGATCGCCGCGATCGCCCTGAGGTCCCAATGCCTGGAGCTCGGGGGCAACTCCGAGAAGCCGCCGCCCTTTAGAGTCTGTTCCGAAAGCCCCGTAGGGGCGATCGGACGTAGCCAGGGGCGTCAGCCCCTGGACTCAGGGCCCTCCCCGGAATCCATCCCACTCGCCGCCGCAACCTCCGGCTTTGCCGGAGGTTGCGGCG
>JAJPJC010000234.1 GCA_021324445.1 Isosphaeraceae bacterium | reverse complement strand
TGTTGTAGGGTGGGTGAAACCCACCGATCTTCAAGCCCGCCAAGGTCTTCCGGTGGTGGGTTTCACCCACCCTACAACGGTTAGACCAGGCTTGTGGAACAGACTCTCAGCTCCTTGCCGCTGCCGCTCTAGACGTCTTCGTCGCCGTAGCCGTCGGCTCGCGCCTTGACTCCCAACACGCGTTCGATGGCCCGGACGAGCTTCTCCATGGCGAACGGCTTGCGGATGTACTCGCGCACACCCAGCATCTCGGCATAGGCCCGGTGGCGACTCCCTTCGTTGCCGGTGATCATGATCGTCGGGATCAGGCCGCCGGGCCGGCTCTTGAGCTTTTCCAGGACCAGGAAACCGCTCTTCTTCGGCATCATCATGTCCAGCACAATCAGGTCCGGGTTCTCGCGCTCGGCGAGCATCAAGCCGGCATTGCCATCGCGGGCGGCCAGGATCCGGAACCCCTTGTTCTCCAGGACGGTGCGCATCGATTCGAGGATCTCGTGATCATCGTCGACGATCAGAATGGTCCGTTGTAGGGGGGGCATGAGTGTGACTCCCACGAGTTGCGGTGCGCCAGGAAGGTCGCAGGTGTGAAGGCCTTCGAGAGACCGCGCGGGGCTGGGCCCGACCGGGACAGCGGTCCTCGGAGGAAGATCGCCGGTGAGTCTCCGACCGTTTTGTCCTGATTCGATCCCATCATACAACGGCGTCGGATCCAGGGGCAAGGGGGACGGCACGTAGAAACTGTTGATATCAGAAAATCACGCATTCTTGAGGCGGTGGGGCCGCCGTTCGGTTCCACCGGCCGGCCGGAATGCCCGCCGGACGATCCGACCCTCTTCCCAAAGGCTGGCAGCACCCGTCATAATCGAAAGACATCCCTGGAGATGAAGTGGGGGGGCGGAACTCTCCCAACGGCGGCACCGGCGAATCCCGATGGCCCTTCTCCGAAATCGATCGGAAAGGAACGCGCGATGAAGCCTTGGAGGACATGGTGGGCGCGCCTCGGCGTGGCCGGGGCGTTGGTGATGATCGCGGGCTGCGGGTCGGACGTACCCGACGCGACCGCGGATACACAGACGGCCGGCGGTCCGGGTCCGGGGGTCGGCGCGCCGGCCCCACCGCCGGCGGCCCCAGCGGGGCAGGCCGAGGCGCAGGCCCCCCAGGTCGCCGCCGCGGGGCGTGCCGCCAACCCGGAGGACGCCGCCGCGCCGGCGGCCGCCGAGGCCGGTCCGGCCGCCGAGGCCGCCCCGCCGCAAAACGCCGCGCCGGGATCCGCGGCCGCGGAGATGCTCGCCATGGCCACCGGTCCCCAGGGCGGCAGTGCCAATCCCCAAGCCGGCGGTGAGAATCCTCCAGCCGCTCCCGGCGGCCCTCCGGGCGCGGGCGGGCCGCCCGGCATGGGTGGGCCCATGGGCATGGGTGGGCCCATGGGCATGGGCGGGCCCATGGGAATGCGACCGGGCATGGGCGGGCCCATGGGACCCGGCGCGGGAGGTGGCGGCCCCTCCATGGGTCCCGGGTCGCCCGGGATGCCGGGGATGGCGGGGATGGCGGGGATGGCACCCGGCGGTACCATGAATCCCCAGGCCATGGCGGCGATGCAACAGCAGATGCAGATGCGCCGCCCGGGTGGACCCGGTGGTCCCGGTGGACCCGGTGGTCCCGGCATGCCCGGCATGGCGGGCATGGCGGGCATGATGGGCGGCCCAGGAGGTCCTGGCGGTCCCAATGCCCCGGGTGGCACGGAGAAAGCGCCCGATTTCAGTGATCCGCGCGGGGCTGTCCAGGCCTTCCTGGACGCCCTCAAGGCGCGCGACCTCGACCGCCTGGCCGAGGCGACTGCGCTCCGTGCTCAGACCGAGGCTTCTGCCCGGAACATGGAGCGGTTCAAGCGGATTTATGACGGCAGCCTCTCGGAGTCGGAGCTGGACGAGATTGCCAAGGCACTCGAGGGTTACACCATTGCCGGCGAGAATCCGGCTAAGAGCACCGGGCGAGTCCAGGTCATCCTCCGCAAGCAGGGGCAGGGGCAGAATCGGATGTCCTGGTCGCAGCGGGTCATCACCGTCCGCCACGAGAAGAAGGGTTGGGGCGTCCTCGACATCAGCGGCGAGAGCGTCTTCAAGAGCCCCGGTTTCGGCACGATGGGGATGCCCAAGCGTCGCTGAGCCGCGGCGGACCCCAGCCTCCCACGTCTCGGGGATCGCTGCGGGCGATCCGGCCCCGGGGCCGATTGAAAAGTCCTGTAAGATTGACTCACGCGATCGTGTAACTTCTCCACCCCCGGCCCGGAAAAATTCCGGCGGGGGTGTTTTTTTTCTCAAGTTCTCGCCTTGAGCAGCCGGGTGGTGAGCCATTCCGCCCGGGTCCGCGCCTTTGGTCCGAGATGTGCGTAGGGAGGGCCGCCAATGCAACGTCCGCTCAACTCGGCTCGCCGCGGGTCTCGTGAACTCGCCGAACTGACAGGAAGCGGACAGGCGGCTCGTTCGGCGCGGGTCTCCTGACCCCGCCGACCGGCCGACCGGAGCTCTCCCGTGAGGAACAAGCGGTTTCTCACGCTCAAACGCCTGGTCCGTCGCATCCGCTCAACTTGAAAATGAGCCGCTCGCCCTGATCGAATCCGGAAGAACTCCCCTCGCACGTGTCCCCGCAGGAACCAAGGAAGGAGCCTGTACGGTGGTCGGATCCCATCTGTCGGTTTGTACCGTCTTCGAGATCCTGGTGGTCCTGTTCCAACTGTGCGGGATCCTGGGACTCTGCCTCAATCGCCTGATGCCGCGCTCGACGCGATGGTCGGCGCGCGGCCAGGTGGGCCTGATCGTCGCCCTGTTTGGCCTGGCGATCGCCGGCGCGCTGTGTGGGCGTCATGATTCGGAGTTCGCCTTGTTCGCTGGGGGGACCATGACAGTCCTGCTGATCGGCATGACCATGGGGAGCGGATCGATCGAGACGACCGAGCCGGCTGGAGGGTGCGTAACCAGCGAGGCCAAGCTCGCCGCCTGAGACAGGTTCGTCGGCGGAAGTGTTTGCCAGATCTAGGGTTCTTCCCATCGGGGCCGACTGGCCCCGATTTTTTTTGCCCGCGATTTGACCGGCCCCAAAACGCGCGCCATAGTTGCGGCGACGATCGGGAAACAGCGGGCTGGATCCGCCTGCCTCCGCACCTCGTCCGGCTCCTCTGCTGGCCCGCTGCCGGCTTGGTCACGTCCCGCGGGGACGAAGCCGATGTGGGAGGTCCCTTGGTCCTTGACCGAGGGGCGACGTTCGCGATGCACCCGCGGGGCCTCTTTCGGAGTTTCCAGTGGTGAGTTTCCAGTCCCGTGGGGAGGGAGGCCGGTCCTGCCTCGCCACCGGCGACTCGCGACTGGGCCGACACGCGATGATTGATTCTCCGAGCCGAACGGCGCGTCCCGCTCGCCGTTCGCCCTGAGGTCCTGTCGGAGCCACGCGGGAGAAGGACAGGCATAATGATGTTCGGACTGAAAAGGATTTCGACCGCGTTGGGTCTGCTGGCCGTGATGGCCATGTCGGCGACGGCCCAGGAAGTCGCGCCCAACGCCAATCAGGTGACCGCCGACGCCGTGGCCAGCTCGTTGCGAGCCAGTCGCAACCTGGCGGGCTATCGCATCGAGATCCAGGTGCGCGGCGGCCTGGTGACGTTGACCGGCTCGGTGGCCGAGCCCGCCCAGAAGGCCGAGGCGCTGGCCCGGGCGCAGCAGGTCGCCGGGCTCGCCGGTGTGGTGGATCAGCTCCACGTCGGCGGCGACCCGTCGGTCCGGCCGGTTCAGTATGTGCCCCAGGTGGCCCTGGGTCATCACGGGGGCTATGGCGGCGGCGGACCCATCTACGATGTCGGCACCGGGATGGGCGCCACCGCGGCACCCATGGCCAGCGGCGGCCCCATGCCCGAAGGACCCGCCGGCATGACCGGCGCGACCCAGGCCGCCATGCCGGGTTATCCCAACTACGCCTGGCCCAGCTATGCCCCCTATCCCAACTTCTCCGCCGTCGGCTATCCCACGGCCTATCCCTGGCAGGCCTGGCCCAACATCGGACCGTTCTATCCCTACCCGGAAGTCCCCCTCGACTGGCGCGCCGTGACCCTCCGATGGGATGACGGCATCTGGTGGCTGGACTTCAAGCGCAATTACACCCGGCCCTTCTTCACGCCCTATCCGTTCGGCATCATGGCCTACTGATCGGGCCCTTGCCGACGGCGTCCCGCAACCGACCCGAGCCGGCGGAGAGTCCAGCACCTCCAGCCGGCTCGTGGTGTTTTTCCGGATCTTCACCCAGGCCCCAACCCGGGCACCCGATTGCTGGAGAATCCTGCCCGGCTCCGCGTTCCGTCCTGCCGGCCCGGGAGTGGAGTGAGCCTGTGCCGGTGACCGATTGCCAAGCTCGAGCGGTGCCGGCGCGTGGTGGTCCCCAGCCCGATTGCCGGCCGCGGCCGCGGTCTGACAAGGTCAATCACGCTCGGAAATTGTCCGGGCCACCAGAAATTCCTCACAACCCGAGCGGCTGTCGTTCGATAACTAGACCACATGGACCGACTGTCGGACTGTGAGCAGTCTGAGCACGGATCGGTCCGCCACTCTAACCGAACCACGGTCCCGGCGCCCAAAGGCCGGTGGGGCTGGATGGCCTGCCGGCGGCTTCGCGCACGTTCCCAAGGAGGGGAGTAGACCATGTTCCAGTCCGCGCGGCACCGGAGCCCGATGACCCCGCGCTGGGTTCGCGGCCTGATTGCGGGTGCCTCCCTGGCGGTGATCGCCACCAGCCATGTCGGCTGTGGCATCGACTATGTCTTTCGCAGTATCTCGCCGCTGCACGTCACCGGCTGGTCGTTTGCCTTCCCGATCCTGCCCGCCCAGCAGCAACGCCTCGAAGAAGACATGAATCGGGAGGAGCGAAGCAACAAGGTCCCCATCCTCGACCCGATCCCCGGGGACTTCGCGCCGGCGGCCTGCCTCGACCCGCCGAGCGAGAGCGAGGTGTGGCATAAGGTCCCGAAGTTCAAGAACGGTTGCCCGCCGTTCTACGAGACCCAACGGAATAACGTCCGAATCCTCATCGAGAAGATCGGCGAGAAGATCGACCCGTGCAAGATTTATCCGCTCGCCGGCCCGTGCCAGTTGGTCCATTGCCACTACAAGTGCACGGTCTACTACGACGAGCTGTACTGGTCGGATTACCCGATCCCGTTCAACCACGTCGATCACAAGGTCGAGGTGGTCTACCTCGACAAGGACCACCTCCGCCGCTGCGGCGGCCCGCCCCAGGTCGATACGCCGCCGCTCTGATCTTCGTCGGTTATTTGTTATTGGTTAATTGTTCTTGGTCATTGGTCGCCGGCGCAGAGCTCCGACTCATCGTCGTCTGCTTGGTCCACGCCTGATGCCGCACAGGGGCGGTTGAGCAAGAGCGAGGCCACTCAGGATCAATAACCAATAACAAATAACCAATAACTAATGACCGAAGAACGGGAAAATCTGCTTCAACTGGGCCTTCGAGGGCTGCGAGCCGTACTCGCAGACCTGGAAGGCCTCGGCGTACTTGACGGCCTTCCCCTGTTCCGGGCCCAGGAGTTCCACCAGCTTGGGTCGGAAGCGGTTGGCCAGGGAGGCTGCGCGGCGGGCCACATGGTCTCGACTCCACTCCAGCCGGGCGGACTTCTCCTTGGGCACCTGGTCGAGATAGCCGAAGAGCCAGGGGTTCCACTCGTAGAACTGCGACTCCAGCGCATCGTAGCAGGCGACCTTCTGGTCGAGTACGGGGTCGATGGGCACGACGACGTCCGGTTCGAACGGGTTGGGCTTCTTGAAGTCGTCCTCGGTGTAGAGGAACACCGGGTTCTTGCGCAGCGCCGGGACGTCGGGACAGAAGCTCGGGACGATGACCATGAAGGCCGCATCCTGGACCAGGATGCCGGTATAACGATGGTCGGGGTGATAGTCGTTGGGCCGGTGTGCGATGACGACATCGGCCTTCCATTCCCGGATCTTGCGGGTGATCAGCCGGCGGTTTTCCAGTGTGGGGAGGAGCTCGCCGTCGTGGATGTCGAGCACCTCGGTCTGGATCCCCAGGATCTCGGCACAACGTTTGACCTCGGCGGTGCGGCGGCGCGCCAGGATGGCGCCGGCCATCGCGTGGTGGCCGATGTCGCCGTTGGTGACGCTGACGAACTTGACCGGGTAGCCCAGCTTGGCCCATCGGGCGGCGGTGCCGGCGGCCTCCAGCTCGCAGTCGTCCGGATGGGCGCCGAAGACGATGATCCGCAAGGGCCGATCGCCCTGGGCCTGGGCGACCGCTCCTGGCGGGGCCGCCAGCGGCCAGGCGGCCGCGACCAGGAGAGCGGCGGCCAGCCGTGGCGGGAGCAAGCGGCAGCGGGCACGGTCGGACCTCGGCAGGAAGCGCATCATGGAGAATCTCCTCGTCGGGTTGTCGTCATCCTGGTGAGAGATCGGCCGGTCCGTCCGATCCCGGGGACCGGCGTCGGATGACCATCGTGTGCTGTCGGGGCCGCCGGGTGCAACCCCGTAGGGCCGGCTCGGCCGGCCGGGATCGGCACCTCGGGTAGGACGTCCCGCGCGCCGGGGATGAGGCCCGTGGCGGGCTGGCCGGCCGGTTCCACGATCGGGGCGCCCCGGGACCATCAGGACCGGCCTTTCTCGGAAACGCGGCAGGCCGTAGAATCAAACCATGAACCCGGTTTTTCTCACGATCGCGAGGGGGGGCCTGCGAGCGGCTGTCGGCCTGGCCGCCTCGATCGCGGCGCTGGTTCTGCCGGCACCGCAGGCCCGTGGCCAGGCCGCGCCGGAAAGCTTGGAACGTCCCGACGGGCGACGGGTCGAGGGGCACATGGAAGGGGACGCTCGCTCCGGCTTCCGCTTCGTGCCCCGCGACGGAGGCGCGCCCCTGGCCCTGGAACCGGGCTGCGTGGTCCATCAGGGCGGACCCGGGCCCGACCTCCTGGCCAGTCCCCCGCCGTTCCACGTCCTGGTCGGGGAAGCCGCCCGGCTCTCGGGCTGGCTGCGCGGTCTGACCGGCGCGACGGTCCGGCTCGGTGTCGGCTGGCAATCCGGCGAGGTGACGCTCCCCCGGCCGTGCGTGCAGGCGATCGTGCAGCAGCCGGGCGAGGCGCGGGTGCTGGTCGAGGACTTCGAGGCCCTCGACCCGGCCCGATGGTCCATCCGCGGCCCGGCCGAACTGGTCGACCAGCCCCACCTGAGCCAGCGGCGGAGTCTCCGCCTCCGCGCGGAGGGAGCCGAGTTGACGTACACCCTGGAGGAGCCCTTGGGGAAGGGGCGGCTCGACCTGGCCTTCTTCGACGACGGCTCGGTCGTCGCCGGCCGGCAGTCCGTCCTCGAGCCGGCGTTTCGCGGCGTGGCCGGGCGGTCCGTGATCCGGGTCATCCTGGGCTGGTCGGAAGAGACCCTGGCCGTCGAGTCGCCCAGCGGCCCGGCCCTGGCCGTCCAGCGGCTGGCGCGCCGTCGGGGATGGCACCGCCTGTCGCTCCGCTTCGGACCCGACCTGACCGAGATCGCCGTCGACGGCCAGGAGCTGGCCCACGGCAAAGGACCGGACGGACCGCTGATCGCCATCCACCTGGCGACGCGGACCACGGCCGCGGGAGCCGCCCCCAAGGCGCTGGCCGCCCACTTCGACGACTTGCAGCTCATCCGCTTCGCCGAGCCCCCGGCCAGCCTCGAGATCGACATCAGCCAGGACGAGGCCCGCCTTGTCGTCGGCGACCAGCTCTATGGGGAGATTCCGCACGCCGATGCCGAGCGCGTGGTCATGGCCGTGGATGGCCGGCCGGTCGTGCTCCGCTGGGGTGAAGTGGCAGGCTTGTATTTCCGCCGTACGCCCCTCCAGGGCACGCCGATCGCCGGCCTGTTGGTGCGGGCCGAGTGGCGCGCCGCCCCCGGCGGTCAACCCGGGACCCTCGACTTCGCCGAGGGCGCCCTCACCGCCCAATCGGCCACCGCAGTCACGCTGGAGACCCCGTACTCCGGCACGCTCACCATCCCGCGCAGCCATCTCCGCCGCGTCGTCGTGCTCGGCCAGGGGCGGCGGCTCGTCCTCGACGTCTCGGCCCACCATCTGGGAGACGAGATCTCCGTGACCCCGCCACTGCTCGACCCGCCCCAGCCGGAAGGGCTCACAGGGCTCACGCTCGAGCGGACCTTCACCCTGGAGAAGCTCCCCGACCAGCCGGCTGAGCTGGTCCTCGACGTCCTCGAGGTGGTCGGCGAGAGTGGCGACTCCCGATACTCCCAGCAAGTCCGCAACGGCGAGCTCCGCACCTACGTCGAGGTCAACGGCCGGCGGATCGATTACTTGAATCGTTACATCAAGACGCGGAACCAGACCCCGGAACGCATCCGGCTGCCGATCCCGCCCGGTTTGCTCCGAGCGGGACAGAACGCGCTGCGGATCGAAGTGACGGGAACGGACAGTCCGCCCAAACTGTTCGACGATCTGGGAATCCTCCAGATCGCGCTGGAGTTTCCTCAGTAGTCCTGTTGTCATTGGTCCGGGGTCCGGGGTCCATGGTCCGTTGGAGGAGCTCCCGCTCCGGTGCGCCGTCAAAGCTCTCGTCGAGTGCGTTGTCTCTCCCGGACCAGCCTCGTCAGCCCGCGTCAGCGTACAACGGACCACGGACAAAAGGACAAAACCGTGAAGACCTTGACGCGCAGTATGGTCCGCCACGCGCACGCGATCGCCCGCGAGGTGAACGCGCGGGTCATCCTGCTGCACGCCGACGTCGTCGAGGAGGATTGCGACCTGGCGGCGCTGATCGAAGACGTCGGGTTCCGGGTGATCCTGGTCTCGCGCCGGGCGAATTTCGCCGCGCCGGCGGAGTGGAGCGAGTTGTGCAAGGTGGTGCGGATCCCCGACGTCGCGATGACCCGCACCGGTCAGATCAAGGTGGCCATCCTGGTCTCAGCCGCCGAGAGCTTGATCCAGCCGGGCGACCGGATCCTCTGCGTCACGGGGTTGGACCTCTCCGGGACCATCGACACGCTCATGGTCCTGGATATGGGGACGGAGATCGAGCTGTTCTCGGCCACGACGGCCGAGCCGCTGCCGGCCGACGTGACGCCGACGGTCTTCGAGCGGGTCCTCACCCTGGCCGGCGAGCTGGGCGTGGAGGGCCGCGAGGGACGGCCGGTCGGCACGCTCTTCGTCATCGGCGACAGCGACCGCGTGCTGGCGCAGAGCCACCAACTGGTCATCAACCCGTTCCACGGCTATCCCGAGAACGAGCGGAACATCCTCGACCCGAGGCTGGAAGAGACGATCAAGGAGTTCTCGGCCATCGACGGGGCCTTCATCGTGCGAGGCGACGGGGTGATCCTGGCGGCCGGCCGCTACCTGGCCCCGCGGGGCAAGCTCGAACAAGCCCTGCCCCACGGGTTGGGCACCCGCCACGAGGCCGCCGCCAGCATCACGGCGACGTCCCAGGCCCTCGCCCTGTGCATCTCCCAATCGACGGGGACCGTCTCCGTCTTCAAGAGCGGCCGGCTGATCACCGATATCCCCAAACCCTGGGGCCGCGCCGCGGGGTCGTTGTGAAGCGTTCCCTGTTCAGGTCGGCGCGGTCCGGCGCTGTTCATCGTGTTGCCTGCCTGTCTGAGCCATGCATCCGCATCCGATTTCTCGACGACGCCGAGGATTCGAATCATCTGATTCTCAATCGCACGAAAGGCAAGTCGGGACGACGACCGGCACCATCGTGCATTGTTGCACGGCAATCTGCCGCGGGACGAGACGCGCCACGCAGCGGTTCACGGTCACGGGGACCTGCTCGGCGACGCAGACCGGCACTTGCCGCGCGGCGGTCTCGGCGACCATCCGGCACGTCGTCACCGGGACTCGCTCGGTGTGCTGCTCCGTGACGTACTGGCAGGTGGTCACGGGGATGGTCTCGACCTTTTCCTCGGCGACCATCTGGCAGGTGCGGACCTCGTAGGGCTCGGTGTGCTCCTCGGCCACGTACTGGCAGGTGGTCACGGGGACCATCTCGACCTTTTCCTCGGCGACCATCTGGCAGGTGCGGACCTCGTAGGGCTCGGTGTGCTCCTCGGCCACATACTGGCAGGTGGTTACGGGGACCGTCTCGACGCACTCCTGGGCCACGTATCGGCAGGTCCGGACCGGCACCTGGCGCACCATGGTCTCGCGAACATAACGGGTCTCGGTGACGTTCCGGACCACTGGCCGCGAGACGAAGACCCGCTGGCTGACCACCCGCGGCGGGCACTGGACGGCGACCGTCGCGGTCACTTTCTTCTTGTGGTGGAGGCAGCCGAACAAGCCCGGCGACTCGCATTCGCATTCCTGGACGGGGACGCGAATTCTGCGCTCGACGACCGGGCCGGGAACGGTCGTGTACTGGCGCTCATAGTACCCGCACTCGACGACCTCCTGGCGGCAGGTCGTCACGGGGCGGCAGACGGTGTAGGGCTCGTCGACCATGGTCGTCTCGTACACCGGCCTCATCACAGTATAGCGCCGCTGCTGGTTGACCGTCTGGTAGACCGGTCGCATCACGGTATAGCGCCGCTCCCGCCGCTCGGTCTGGTAGACCGGTCGCATCACGGTATAGCGCCGCTCCCGCTGCTCGGTCTGATAGACCGGCCGCTGCACGGTGTAGCGCCGCTCCATCCGCTGAGTCTGGACGACCGGCCGGTAGACGGTGTAACGGCGCTGTTGATTCACCGTCTGGTAGACCGGCCGCTGGACGGTATAGCGCCGCTCCCGCCGCTCGGTCTGGTAGACGGGCCGGTAGACGGTATAACGCCGTTGCCGCTGCTCGGTCTGATAGACCGGTCGCTGCACGGTGTACGGCCGCTCGATGTAGGAGGTCTCCAGCACGGGCCGCATGACGGTGTAGTTCTCCGTCTTGTAGGCCATGCGATACCGGGTCTCCATCACGGTCATCGGCGCGGTGTCGTAGACGGTCTCATAGACCGTCTGGTAGACGGTCTCCACCTGGGGTGCCAGGGCCACCACGTTGCACTGGCTGGCGACCACGGCCGGCGGCGCGCAGCGGTGGCAGGCCCCCCCGCCGTAGGTGGCCCGTGCCGGCCTGGACAATCCACCGAAACACGCGATGACTCCCCCGGCGATCAGACACAGCTCTCTCGTGAACTTGGACATGAGGGACTCCTCGGCGGATTCTCGGGCCTCCTTGCCGCTCGAGTGCCTCGTCGCGGGTCATGAGCATTCCGCTCAAGTTGAGCTCGCCCAGCAGCCGACTACAATACGTTGCGCACTCGTGCTGCTGGGCCGTCGCGTTGAGTATACCACCGGTCAATTCGCCGATTCGGCAGGAAAACGAGATTTCCCGAAGTACGCGGTCGCCTTGTGCCGATAACGACGAGTTGACCATCACTGTCTCCTCCACGCCGAGAACGGCAAGCGACGTGCCACGGGAAGGCGTGATGCGTGGCGCGTGGTGCCTGATGCGTGAAGAAGGAGCGAGTAGACCGAGCTTTACGACTTTTCGGACTGCGTTCGCCGCGAGTGCGAGCGGAAGAAATCCACCAGCGCGGTCTTGAATCTCTTACAAGGTTGAGCCACTCGCCGTTCCCCGCAGGACTTCGAGCGCCTGGCTGCGGACGCTGACCAGTCCGGACTTGGTGAGCTTTTCGACCTCGGGCCGGAGCGATCGGGCCAGTTGAGGTGAGTTGTTGCGAAGGGCCGTTTGTAAGGCTTTAAGGGCTTCGAGCTGGATGGCTTCGATCTTGTTCTGCTTCTCGGTTGGGGATTCGATCTCGACGACCTTGTCGAGGTCGGCGGTGGAGAGCATCTCCCGCAAGGTGGCTTCGGCCGCGGGGTCGCCGCGTCGTCCGAGTGCGACCGCGGCGTTGTAGCGGGTGAAGCGGTCCTCATCGGCGCGGATTCGCTCGCGGAGGACCTCCGTCGCGGTCGGACCGCCGAAGAATCCCAGGGCGTAGACAGCCACCTTGCGGAGTTGCGGCTCGCCGTTGACGGCGGTCTCGCTCAGGGCCTTGATGGCCCGAGGGTCGTCGAGCCGGCCATCGAGCCGGGCCGCTTGCTTGGCCAGGCTGGCCGCCGCCGCGATCCGGATCGGCGTGTCATACTTCGGTTCGAGCGCGCGGCACAAGGGGACGATCGGGTCGATGGGCTGACCGCTTTGCGTCCGGCCCTCGAGCGTCTGGAATGCCCCGAGGGTCAGCGCCACGTACCGCGTCAAGTCGGGGTCGCTGTTGGTGTCCAGCTCGTGGGAAAGCAGGTCCGTGAGTTCGCCCAGCAGCTTCGGGTCGGCGGCAATCGCCGGATCGTTCTGGATCAGGCTGGCCAGCTCGAACGCCGACCGCCAGTTGGCCGTCGGCAGGCGAAGCTGGCGGACATATTCCATGGCGTCGCGCTCGCCGCCGGCCAGCTTGCCGAAGAGCAGCCAGACGACGATCACCACGACCACCACCAGTGCCGGGATCACGAAAAGCTGCACCACGAACCCCGCCGACGGCGCCTCGACCGGCGGCAGGTCGGACAAGGCTGGGGGCTGGTCGGGGTGCGCGGTCGATTGGGCAAAGGGTGGGCTGGCGGGATCGTTCACGGTGGGCAGGCTCAAATCAGAATGGATGGTTCCTCGGCGGTCTCCTCGAGTTCAGTGTAGGGATTCGGCCGGGCAGGTCAAGCGAGACGGCCGGGATCCACTTCCCTTCCCCGCCACATCGCAGCGGCGCCGGACTCCTCCAAGGGGGCCAGGTCCGGCGCCCTTCTGGAGGCGGCGGCTCCGTCCGCCGACGGCCGCCTTCCTCTTCGCGCGGATCGATTTAGTCGATCAAGCGATCCGGCGCCGGCTTCCTGCGACGCCCGAGCTGCCAGAGATAATACACCGGCACGCCGGCCAGGATACTCAGCACGCCATAGGCCGACACATCCGGGCGCTGGGAAAAGACCGCCAGGGTCATGAGGCCGGTCAGGATCAGATAAAGGGCCGGCGTGACTGGATAACCCGGCGTGCGGAACGGCCGGGGCAGTTCCGGGCGTCTCCACCGCAGGACATAGATTGAGCTCATGGCCAGCATCGAGAAGATCGACAGGCCAATGCCCGCATATTCGATGATGCCGCGCAAGGATCCGACCCAGAGCAGCAGGAGAGCCGCTCCAACCTGGAACACGGTGGCGACGGCCGGTGTGCTGGCCCGACGCGTGAGCCTGGCGGCGACCGCCGGGAACTGCTCGGCCCGGGCCATGGCGACCAGGACCCGGGGACCGATCAGGAGATAGGCGCTGAGGCTGGACAGGAGCATCAAGCCCGCGGCAATGCCTAACGGGACCGACCACTGCGGGCCGAAGAGCCGCGTCGCGGCCAGCTCGGCGATCGGCCCAACCGCCGCAGGGCCGTTCCGGTTGTCCGGATCGTTGACGATCGCGCGCACATCCCCCGCTGACAGCGCCAGGGCGTAAACCGTGTTCACCGCCAGGTAGAGCAGGAGCACGCCTCCGGTCCCCAGCAGGATCGCCCGCGGCAGCAGCCGCTGGGGTTCCCGGATCTCGCCGGCCAGGTACGATGCCGCGTTCCAGCCGGTATAGGCATAGTAAATATAGACCAGCGAGAACAGCATGCTCACCGCCAAGGGACCGTCCACCGGCGTCCGGTCGGCCAGATTGGCCGCGTGCGGCCAGCCGGCCGCCAGCCCCGCCACGGCAAACGCGCCCAGGGCGATCAGCTTGACGACCGTGATCCAGCCCTGAACCTGGGACGTCCCGCGCCGCCCCGCCACGTGGATCGCCGCGAAGATCAAGATGGCGATGGTTCCCAAAGCCCGCTCCCAGAGCCCGGTCTCCGTCGTCACGCTCGGGAATGGCTTGAGGAGGTAGTCGGCGGAGGCCCGCGCCGAGACCGCGCTCGGGGCCGCGAAGCCGATCAAGAACGACACCCAGCCCGACAGGAACGCCGGCAGCGGACCATACGCTTCGTACAGATAGACGTAGTCACCTCCCGTCCGCGGCAGCGCCGCCGAGAGCTCGGCCAGCGTCAACGCCCCACAGACCGCCGTGATTCCCCCCACGACCCAGAGGAATAACATCCACTGGTTGCTCCCCACACTCGCGACCGTATAGCCCGAGGTCGTCAAGATGCCGGCACCCACCATGCTCGCCACCACGACGAAGATCGCCATCGCCAGGCCGAATTCCGCCGGCATCGACTCCTTCTCGACCGTGGTGGCTTCGCCGGATTCGATCGCATCATTGAATTCAGACATCATTGCGACCATCGAGGATGGGAAAAAGTCGGCGCGAACGGAATCCGCCAGGTCTCCCCTACCGGCCTTGCGGGCTCTTTCCGGCCGATGGCGTGGGGCGCACCTCCGTTTTCCGGAAACTCAGGAAGAAGTTCTCCTTGAGACGTGGCGGGTTGGGTGTGGGGATCGGAGTAAACCCCGCGGCCTCGATCTCTTTTTGGAAGACATTCTTGCCGGCCCGCACGTGCTTCAGGACGAACGCCGAGCTCTTGCCTTCCACGCGATCAAATTCGATCACCACCAGGCGGCCACCGGACCGCAAGGCACGGTGGATCGATGCGAGCACGGACTCCGGCCGCTCGAGATGGTGGTAGACGTCGCTGAGGAACACCAGGTCGACCGAGTCCTTGGGCAAGTTGGTGGAGTCCTGGCTTCCCAAGACGGGGATCACCTGGGTTTGGCGACGTTTCCGGGCCTCCGCGGCGATGTGATCAAGGAATGGCGCGGCGATGTCGACGGCATAAACCTTGCCGGCGGGTCCGACCCGCTCGGCGAACAGCCGGGTGAAGAACCCCGTGCCGGCGCCGATGTCCGCCACCGACATGCCGGGAGCCAGGTCCAGCGCCGCGACAATCTCGTGCCGCCGCACGTAGTTCTCCCGATCCTCCGCCTCGAATTTCTTGATGTACGCCTTGACGTTCGGCCGCCGGAACGGCTCGTTGATCTTGGGATCGACTTTCTTCGATTGCGGCGCGGTCGCCTGGGACGGGGACTGCGACCATGCTCCCGTCCCGGCCAGGATGACCAGGCTTGCTGTCACCGCCAGGGCGACGGGGATTCGATAAGTCGAGCATCGCTGCATGGAGCAACTCCGTTCTCGAGTTCCTTCCTCGGGTTCCGCGCCGCAGTCTACCATGTTATCGGACCACCCGCTCAGCTCAACATGGGACCCCCAAGAGGCCCGCATCTCAGGCGAGGGCCGGCTTGACGGCATCGTCCCTGATGTCCATGATGTCCTTCAGGCTAATAACGCGCATGGCCTGGTGGAAGTCCGGGGAACGCCCATGAAGCGCCTCAATGTGGTTGAACTTCGCCAGTCGCTCGCCGAAATCCTGAACCGTGCGGAATACCAGGGGGAGCGCATCGTCATCCACCGGCGGGGCAAGGACGCTGCGGCGCTCATCCCGATCGAGGACTTGAAGCTCCTCGAACGGTTGATCGAAGAGGCCGAAGACCGACTTGATGTCGAAGCGGCCCGGGTCGCACTGGCCGAGTCCGACGATCGGATCCCCTACGCCGAGGTCCGCCGGAGACTGGGGCTCGATGATGAGCAGAAAGCGAAACGGACCTCAGCCAAGGCGCTATGAGATCCGGTTTACGAGAGCGGCTGAGCGCGGGCTGGCATCGCTCTCCAAGTCGGATCAGCGGCGCCTGGACGCCGCCATCCTTGGGTTATCCGGAAACCCGCATCCCCCCGGCTCGAAGAAGCTCAGAGGCGCAGCGGATCTGTACCGGATCCGCCTGGGAGATTACCGAGTCCTCTACACGGTAGAGGAGGATCGCTTGGTCGTTCTCGTCGCGGATGTCGGCCATCGGCGCGACATCTATCGATCGCTTTGACCGATCCTACTTGCGATTCCAGTAGATCTTCACGTTATGGGTGGCCCGGCCGCCGGCGACGAGATCGGGTCTACCATGCTATCGGACCGCCTGCTCAGCTCAACACGGGACCGACGAGGCCGATGCGTCTTGGTTGTGCGGTCGGCTTAGAGTCTGTCCCGGAAGGGTGGGGAAGTCGATGTTGTAGGGTGGGTGAAACCCACCGATCTTCAAGCCCGCCAAGGCCTTCCGGTGGTGGGTTTCACCCACCCTA
>JAJPJC010000033.1 GCA_021324445.1 Isosphaeraceae bacterium | reverse complement strand
TGTTGTAGGGTGGGTGAAACCCACCGATCTTCAAGCCCGCCAAGGTCTTCCGGTGGTGGGTTTCACCCACCCTACAACGGTTAGACCAGGCTTGTGGAACAGACTCTTATAGTGCCGACCGCGCGATATACTCCGCGCGATCGTTCGAGGGTAAGAGCCCGGACGGGTCTGAGGGGACCGCGCCGCGGATCGGCGATCAGCGATCGGCAGGAGATCGAGCTACCATGCGTCGGACGATTTTGACCGGGCTAGCCTGGGTGGCGCTGGCCCTTTCGACGGCGGGCACGGCGCGCCCGGTGCGGGCCGGGTTCGTCTACACTCTGACAGACCTTGGCACCTCCCCTTTCCCCGCCGATAGTGGCAGCCAAGGCTTTGGCGTCAACGACGCCGGCCAGGTCGTCGGGCAGTCAGGAGGCCACGCGTTCCTGTCGGGCCCCGACGGCGGGCCTCTGAAGGACCTCGGCACCCTCGGCGGGTCGCTCACTTTCAGTGTCGGCGAAGCTATCAACGACTCCGGCCAAGTCGTCGGAACTTCGTATGCCTTTGGCGGGGCGGGGGGCCACGCGTTCCTCTACAGCGGCGGTCAGATGCTCGACCTCAACAGCCTCATCGCCCCCGGATCGGGCTTCACGCTCGTCGATGCAAGTGGCATCAGCGACACCGGCTATATCACCGGCTATGGGTTTGCAAACGGGAGCATGCATGCGTTCTTGCTGACTCCCGCGGTGCCCGAGCCATCCGGGGTGGTGCTGTTGGGGACTGGGACAGTCGGCCTGCTGGTGTGCGCAACCCGGCGGCGGTCCCGTCCCCGCACCTGACGCCGAGTGGGATGGACCGGTCCGCCGGACACATCACCATCGACGTCCGTTCTACGGAGTTTTCCACGTACTTTCGAGACGCTTACCCCCACCTACGCCCGTGCGAACAGCCTCTGGACGGGCTGGCCGGTGCCGTCCTGGGTGACGTAGAACGGGCGCTTCTCGACCTCGAAGGCGGTGCGGGGCGAGATGCCCATGGCGGTGAGCAAGGTCGCGTGCAGGTCGGGGATCGTGATCGGGTCCTTGGTCACGACGAGCGGACGCTCGGGAGCGGTCTCGCCGTAGACCAGGCCGCGGGGGAACCCGCCGCCGAAGACCAGCACCGAGCCCGAGCCGGTGAAATGCCGGTGCAACCCGTAGTGGATCGGCTGCTTCATCACGTCGGTCTTGGCCCGCGACTGGTCCACCGCCGTGCTCCCCGGCACCCCCTCGATCATCATGTCGCGGCTGAACTCGCTGGCCACCACCACGAGGGTGCGCTCGAGCAGTCCGCGCGCCTCCAGGTCGAGGATGAGCTGGGCGATCGGCCGGTCGATCTGCTTCTTCATCTCGGTGTAGGTGGCGTGGCCGTTCTCGTGCGTGTCCCAGCTCAGGAACGGGACGTACTCGGTCGTCACCTCGATGTAGCGCGCCCCGGCCTCGGTCAGCCGCCGAGCGAGCAGGCAGCCCTGACCGAACCGGCCGGTGTTGTAGCGGTCGAAGATCTCCTTCGGCTCCTTCGACAGATCGAAGGCCTCGCGCTCGGGGGAGTTGAGCAGCCGGTAGGCGTTCTCCATCGAGCGCACCACCGACTCCTGGTGGTAGTCGCTGGCCAGGCCAGCCAGCGGTCCCTGCTGAACCAGCCGTCGGTAGGCCCGCTCCCGGCGCGCGAAGCGATCGCGTGTCACCCCCCTGGGCGGGCGCACGGCCGCGACGGCATCGAGCGGGTACGGCAGGTTGAACGGACCATACTCGCTGCCGAGGAAGCCGGCGGTGGTGAACGCCTTGAGCTCCTCCGACTCCCCGTGCCCCTCCAGCCGCTGGCCGATGTTCAGGAACGCCGGGATCGCCGGGTTCTTCGGACCGCGGACCTTGGCGATCCAGGATCCGATGTGGGGCACGGCCACCGTCTGGGGCGGGATGTACCCGGTGTGCCAGTGGTACTGGTGCCGCGAGTGGAGGATGTTTCCCAGATCGGCCACCACGTGCGAGCGGATCAAGACCCCCCGGTCCAGCACCTGCGCGATGTGCTCCAGACCCTGGGAGATCTTCACACCGTCGAGCGCCGTGTCGATGGCCGGGAAGGTGCAGAGGATCGTTTCCGACGGCACGCCGATTTCGAACGGCGTATACCGCTTGGGATCGAACGTCTCGGGTGCCGCCATGCCGCCGGCCAGCCAGATCAGGATGAAAGTGTCGGCCGTCGGCTCGGGCTGCCGGATCGGCTCGGCACCCTGGACCGGCCGGGGCTCGCCCCCGGCCAGGGCGGCCATCGCCGCGGCGCTCATGCCGCGGAGGAAGTCGCGGCGGCTCCAGGGTTGTCCGGCCAGGGGATCGCGTGTCATGGTTCTGCCTCCTCACCGGATCAGTTGGAACTCGGGGAGCACGAACACGACCCAGAGCAGGTCGGCCAGGCCCTCCGGGGTCGGGGGCGAGCCGACCAGCTCGCGGGCCGCCGCCGCTTCGGCGGAGGTGGGGCGGCGCCCCAGGGCCTCGAGGTAAATCGTCAGGGCCAGGCCGTCGGCGGTCGCTTTCGGCTCCGCCTGGAGCAGCCGGGCCGCGCCGCGGGCGAGGGTATCGTTGAAGATCTGTCCGTTCGACAGGTCGAGGGCCTCGAGCGTCGTCAGGACGTCGCTCCGGGTGGTGACGACCTGCTCGCGGTTCGGGCGGCCCAGCGACCGCATCAGCTCGTTCGACTTCACCAGCGCCGCCCGGACGAACCGGTGCTCCGGCGCGAGCGCCTCACAGGTTGGATGCACCGGCGCGTCGGCCTGGGCCGGCGCCGTGCCCGTGATCATCCAGACCGCGTCCAGGAACTGCTCGGCCGTCATCCGCTTGAGCCGCGGGCCGCGAAACACGGTGCCCTCGACCGAGTCGCCCTCCGACGCCACCGCCGGAGCCGATTGATAGGCGCGCGAGCCGGCGATGTGCTCGATCAGGGCCTTGAGGTCGTAGCCATGGTCGACGAAGTACCCGGCCAGGTGCTCGAGCAGGTCCTCGCTCCAGGGCTCGTTGGCCATGACGTCAACCGGGTGGACGATCCCGCGTCCGATCAGCCGCTGCCAGATCCGGTTGGCGATCGTCCGGGCGAACCGCCCATTGTCGGGGTGGGTCACCAGCGCGGCCAGCCGCTCCAGCCGCCGGATGCGGGGCTGGGACGCGTCGATCGTCCCCAGCTCGGGCCAGAGGAATTTCGGCGCGGCGATCTGGCCGGTCGGCTTGTCACAGCGCGCGATCTCCAGGGGCTTCTCGGTGATCACCGCGGCCAGGCCATAGGCGTCGGCCAGCTTCCAGCGGTCGATGAAGCTGTCGTGGCACGAGGCGCACTTCATGTTGATCCCGAAGAACACCTGGGAGACGTTCTGCGAGAACTGGATCTCGCGGACCTGACTGGCGTTGACCCGTCCCCGCCACTTGATCCCCTGGATGAACCCCTCCGATTCCGGCGCCGGGCTGATCAG